>CANIAS010000037.1 GCA_947465495.1 Candidatus Pollutiaquabacter sp.
ATGGGTAAATAAGCCCCGCCTGCGACGCAACTCCCCATGATGGCGGCTACTTGTATAATACCCATCGATGACATGATGGCATTATTCCTGAAAATCCTTCCGAAATGTTCTTTGTCCGGAAATATTTCGTCTTGCATGGGAAGGAAAACCCCCGCACTATCTACCAGATAAATAATCGGCAGTCTATTTTCCATCGCAATCTCTTGCGCACGCAAGTTTTTCTTGCCAGACATAGGAAACCACGCGCCAGCCTTCACCGTGGCATCATTGGCCACAATCATGCATTGTTTTCCTGAAACATAGCCGATGCCACATATAACTCCTGCTGCAGGACATCCACCGTATTCTTCATACATACCATCCGCTGCCAAGGCGCCAATTTCAATAAATGGTTTTCCAGAATCAGTGAGGTATTCAATTCTTTCCCGAGCCAATAGCTTACCCTGGCTTTTTTGCTTTTCGGCACTTTTCTTACCTCCGCCCAAATGCACTGAATTGAGTTTGGTGCGTAGTTTATCGACCAATTGCCGGTACAGGTCTTCGTTTTTGTTGAAATCTAAATCAGTCATAATTTTTTATTCCGCTACTCAAAGGTAACGAATAGGAGTAGACCCTCGCCGAGTCAGTTCCACTTTTTAAAGACAAAAAAAACGGCTAATAACAGACATATAAATCCTGCTAAATAGTTCCACCGAAAGGTATCAGTCTTGAAAATAAAAACGGTACAAAGTGTGAAAATAGTTAAAGTAATTACCTCTTGAATCAACTTCAATTCGAAAAGGTTAAAAGGTCCTCCGTTTGACGAATGCCCGACCCGGTTGCCTGGTACTTGGAAAATATACTCCAACAATGCAATTCCCCAACTAAGAAGAATGATACTCAGCAATGAACTTTCTTTTAGAATATTCCATTTCTTAAATTGCAGATGCCCATACCATGCGAACGTCATGAAAAAGTTCGAGATCGTCAGCAGTAGAATGGAAATAAGGCCTTTTGACATTTCGATTTAGGCGAATGCTTTATGGGTTTGGGATCTCGAAAGGCTCAAATACAAATTTCGAGATTACTACTTCAAACTCCTTTAAATTTGCCGGTTCAATCGCCTTGTAAAGCCATACATTGATACATGTTTTTGCATTGGCCGGATTGTAAATACGTCCTAGCGATTGTTTGTGATGAGCGTATTTGATGGGTTTGAATTTGCTCACTGAATCGCCGGGGTAGTAGGAACTATAAGAAGTTCTTCTAAGGTAAACGTTGAAGGTGTGATGAGACTGTCTGGTGACATCGGTCTCGAAACGGTGTGCTTTTTCTTCCAATGGCTGTACGACGTATTGCGTATTTGCATATTCAGTTTTGCCCCATTTTGAAATTTCGATATCGACTTCATTGTGGAAGTTGGCTTTATCCGTGTGATCATACAAGAACATTCCAATGACTACATCTTTATCCAATTCTTGAGGAAGTGCGTCAACCACAAATGTGTACTTTCCGAAGCCAAGGCTTTTCACGGAGTGAATCTCAGGACAATACCAATTGTCGTTTCGATAGGTGATGCGCAAATGGAGTTTGCCTTCTTCGTCAACCCGAACATTGTCGGTAGAAGAGGAGAAAAGATTAGTCCCTGGTCCGGTTCGATGTTCGTGAGAGTCTTTGATGAGCCATTCAAAACCAGCGAATTTAAGTGTGTCAGGAACTTGTATGCTGTCGCTTGGAAGGCTGGCAAATGAAATTGATGGACGCATGACTATGAATATCAATAGCAATGTGATATGTCGAAAAGTTCGACTCCATGTAAAAGCAGAAAAAAGTGTTAGAATATTCATGCTCTTGGGTGATGTTTTAAAATAGACGACCGCAGGAAGTCGCGGTCAAGATGCGTGTAAATTTCGGTGGTGGTGATGGATTCATGGCCCAGCATTTCTTGGACAGCTCGCAAATCTGCACCACCCTCAATTAAATGCGTAGCGAAGGAGTGACGCAGGGTGTGTGGACTGATATTTTTTTTCAATTGAATTTTTTCAGCTAACTGTTTAATGATAGTGAAAACCATTACTCGTGTTAGTTTCTTGCCGCGTTGGTTCAGGAAAACAACGTCTTCAAAACCAGGTTGAATGGATTGGCGGTTTCGAATTTCTTCCAAATAAATCTTGATGTGCTTCGTCGCAACACTGCCAATGGGGACGAGGCGCTCTTTATCACCTTTACCGGTGACTTTTACAAATCCGATTTCCAGGTGTAGGTTGGAAAGTAGCAATCCTACCAGTTCGCTAACGCGTAGCCCACAGCTATACATGGTCTCTAGCATTGCTTTATTTCGAACACCTTCGGGTTTACTTAGGTCCAGTGCCCCAATCAACTGATTGATATCTTCCACGGAAAGAGTATCTGGAAGTTTACGGCCTAATCTTGGCGATTCTAGTAATTGCGAAGGGTCGTCGCCGACAAGATTTTCCATTAGGAGATACCGGTAGAAACTTTTAATCCCAGAAATAATGCGAGCCTGACTTCTGGCACTCAGTTTTCGTTCGTTAATCCATCCCAAGAATTCTTGTAGGTCGTCCAATTTGACTTGAGCCGGCGATTTTTTTTGGCCATCCGACGTAGTGAATTCTTCAAGTAAGCTAATATCGTGTAGATACGCTTCCACGGAATTGTCCGATAGGGATCGCTCGAGTTTCAAATAGGACTTGAAACCTTTTATATAAATGGACCAGTTCAGAGTAGTAGTATCTTAATTCTCAAATTTCACTGAAAAGTTCGAATTGCTGATAAGCCATCAGCTTCATTTATCCACATCTAAAATGTGGCTATTTATAGCTGATTTAGCTGTAAATTTGCAGCTATGAAATTGCTGATTTTGAACGGACCCAACCTGAATCTGTTAGGTTTACGCGAACCTTCTGTCTATGGCAACCGTAGTTTTGAATCCTATTTGGAAGAAATAACACAGGTGTTTCCCGTAGTCGAATTTGTCTATGCGCAGTCTAATGTGGAAGGCGAACTGATTAACCTATTGCACGAAGCCAACAGTAATGTGGATGGAATTATACTAAATGCTGCCGGATATACGCATACATCGGTCGCCATAGCTGATGCCATTGCCGCCATCAAGACTCCTGTCATTGAGGTTCATCTTTCCAATATTTATGCTCGTGAAGAATTCCGACACACCACTTTAACCGCAAAGCATTGCATAGGACTCATTAGTGGTTTTGGGCTATTATCCTATCAATTAGCCGTTGAAGCGTTTATTGAAAAGTTCGGAAAGTCCTACTAAAAAAATAAGAATCTAGGTCCTTAACGGTGGCTTATAATTGATGGATGAATCTTTCTATGGATTCCCGCCATACCAGCAATACGACACCGGTAATGGCTACAATTACTCCTGCCATCGCTTTGGGTCGCACTGGTTCTCGGTAGAATAACATGGCGATCAATAATGCCACTACGGGTACTAAGGAGAAAATTGTTTGCGCTACCGATGGGTTCAGCAAGGAAACTGTAAATAAGGATAAAGAAACACCGGTTACCGGACCAAAGATGGTTCCTATAATCGCGGGCTTAATTCCTCCCTGTTTATTGTCCACCACCGGTCGTAGGATTTTTCTCAATTTACCCGTCATGGCGGAGATGAGATAAATCGAAAAAGTGGCAGAACTTAAACGAATAAAGGTCGCTTGAAAGGGAGGTAGTAGTGATTTTGAAGCACTAGTTATTTCCATACCTTTTTTCGCCATTACCAATCCTGCTCCCTGACAAAAGGCCGCCAATATTCCATATATCACACCTTTAAGGAGTGAGCCGTGAGCACTTGGTTCGTGTAAGTTACGTTCCTCTCGACTTAAGGACAATACAATTACACCAAACATGGTTGTTAGCATTCCCGTTATCCCTATCCAATTTAGTCGATCGTTCGTTAGAAAATAACCCAATAATAAGGTGGCGCCAGGAGCAAAGGTGCTCAATACGCTTCCTAATCGAGGACCCAAAATGACAAAACCTGCAAATCCAAAATGATCGCCAATAGTGAGTCCGATGACACCCGAAAGTCCAAGCCACATCCACGCATGAAGCATGTTCATTTCAAAAAGTCCGGATAATCCTTCCCGCGTAGTTAAAATAGCAATAAAAGAAAGTATTACAGTAGCCAATGCCAATCGGAAGTGGTTCAATGGTTCGACGCCAAGTCGTCGAGCGGCAGTGGTGAATGGGAAAATACCAATTGACCATGATAACGTGGTTAGCAAGGCGAAGATTACCCCCATTGCATTCATGGAACAGGTGAATAAGAGCGTTCTCCAAATATGGAAGAACCAATTCGGATCATTGTACTTCCTTCTTCCAACGCTAGTTTATAGTCACTACTCATTCCCATGGAAAGCTCGACCATGTCAGGATGTGAAATGCTCACAGCATCAAGAAATGATTTTAACTCCCTGAATTCTTTACGAACGATTTCAGCGGAGTCTGTATTACTTGCCATACCCATACAGCCGATGATTCGCACATGTTTTAAAAGCGTTGTTTTTGGATCGTCAAGAATTGCCCTCGCTTCATCGAACGACAAGCCAAACTTCGTCTCCTCCCGAGCAATGTGAACCTGCAAGAGGCAGGGAATGATACGCCCAAATTTCATTGCTTGCTTGTCTATTTCTACCAGTAATCGTTGGGAGTCAATCGAATGTATGCAATGTATAAAAGGGGCGATGTATTTAACTTTATTGGTTTGCAGGTGCCCGATAAAATGCCATTCAATTTCAGTAGGTAAGAGTGCTTGTTTATCAAGCAGCTCTTGCACGTAATTTTCGCCGAAGGCTTTTTGACCCGTTGCGACCACTTCCAAAATAGCTTCCTTGCTTTTTGTTTTAGATACTGCAATTAGCTGTGCACCGTAGGGACGTAGCGTTGCTCGCAGTTGTTCGAGTAGACCTGTATTAGCAATCACGAACCAAAAGTAGGAGGAAGGCAGGACGATAGCACGTCGGCTCAGCCATTTTTTTGATGATTTTTAACATGCGAAATGAACAATTAAAGACCGATATTGTTATTTAAAATGTTCATTGCCATTTAAGAATTACTATACCACTTAATAATCACTGATTATGAAAAGATTTTGGAGTTTAATCACCCTCCCATACTTTGCCATTCTTACCGCTTGCGCTCGCCCGGCTGAGCGTCCAGCAGAAACCTCAGCAAATTCATCCAACATGTCTATTTATGAAATTCCTTTGGTCGACCTCGAGGGTCAACCGTTTGATCTATCTTCTTTAAAAGGGAAAAAGATGCTTATAGTAAATACTGCCAGCCACTGCGGTTTTACCGGGCAATACGAAGATCTTCAAAAGCTTCATGAGACCTACGGTTCGAAAGTAGCGGTGCTAGGTTTTCCATGTAATGACTTTGGCCGCCAAGAGCCTGGAACTGCGGGCGAGATACGAGGGTTTTGTACCAAAAATTACGGCGTAACTTTTCAGATGTTCGAAAAAGTTCATGTAAAGGGAGAGGAAAAATCACCCCTCTATCAGTGGTTAACCGATGCCTCCAAGAATGGCTGGAATGCTCAAGAACCTTCGTGGAATTTTTGTAAATACCTCATCGACGAGAATGGTAAGTTACTTGGATTCTATCCCTCAACGGTTAATCCGATGGATGATAAAATCGTGTCGCATTTGAAATGATTCCCTTAGCTGTCAAATCTCTCCGGAAATCCTTCGGTGCGTTCAACGCAGTTGATGGACTTTCTTTTCACGTTGAAACTGGTGATATTTATGGATTCCTGGGCCCGAACGGTGCAGGAAAAAGTACAACAATAAGAATGTTGCTCGGTCTTATTCGACCAGATGAGGGAGATATTCGTTTGTTTGGAAAATCCTTACTTCAACACCGGGCCGAATGCATGTCAAGAATCGGTGCCATTGTTGAAAAGCCTGATTTCTACAAATACTTATCGGCTTATGACAATCTGAAAATATTTGGCACCATGAGCGGTGCCGATACTTCTTCGGTTTCGCTGGAGAAAATGTTGGAGCTCGTCGGACTTACAGGAAGGGGAAAGGATCCCGTTAAAAACTATTCTCATGGAATGAAACAGCGGCTAGGATTAGCTCAGGCGTTACTGCATAATCCTTCACTGATCATTCTAGATGAACCCACAACAGGTCTTGATCCCCAAGGTATCATCGATTTACGCGAGCTGATACTACAACTTAGCCATCAAGGAAAGACCGTATTCATGTCCTCTCATATTCTTTCTGAAATTGAATTGATAGCTACTCGAATGGTCATCATTTCAAAAGGAAAGGCTGTAGCCGAAGGCAGTGTTCAGGAATTGCTAAACGCTGATGATCTTGTTGTCGATTGGTTTTTTCCTGATGGGCAAGAGGCACGATCACTCTTTGATCAATCGGAATGGAAAGAACGAATCATTAACTCAAATTCTTCTGCAATCACCCTTCGACTAAATGAACAGGAGGTACAAACTGTGAATAACTGGCTATGCCAGCAGGGAGTGTCCCCCGTTTCTATTAATTCCCGACGCAAGCTGGAGGATTATTTCATGAAATTGACTCACTGATCCGCCGATGATACTACGTCTTACTATTTTGGAATTGAAGAAAATTGCGGCGCGACCGCGGAGTTACATCGGTTTCATTGCTATTGGAATTATTGCCGTGCTGATTCAATTTGCCATGTATTCCGATGGTGAAAATTACATCCGCTTTATTACCCAATCCGTCGAACAATCGTTTCTGTTTGAAGGTAAGATCATGAATGGTCACCTGATCTGCTTCATTATCCTACAAATGCTCATCATTCAGGTGCCACTGCTGGTAGCTTTGGTTACCGGTGATATGTTATCCGGTGAGGCAGCCCTTGGAACGTTACGGTTTCTTTTGACAAGGCCCGTATCCCGCACAAGTATTGTCTTGTCAAAGTTTCTGGCAGGTTCCTTTTACACAGTACTTTTACTGGTATGGCTCGGATTATTATCACTAGGCCTCGGTTTATTGGTATTTGGTCCAGGAGATCTAATAGTATTAAAAACAGATCAATTGATTATACTTCAATCAAGCGATGTCTTTTGGAGGTTTATGGCTGCCTTGGCTATGGCTTTTCTAGCACTCACTTTAATCGGTAGTTTATCCATGATGCTTTCCTGCTTTTCCGACAATTCAATCGGGCCTATTATGTCTACCATGGCTATTATTATTCTTTTCACAGTCATCGGAACGCTTGAAGTGCCGCTCTTTGATTTGATAAAACCTTATTTATTTACCACGCATATGTCTGCCTGGCGAAGTTTCTTTGAAGACCCATTGCCAGTTGCAGCCATCCGTAATTCAATACTATTCATGTTGTTTAATATTGTCGTTTTTTTAGGCGTGACATTGTGGTATTTTAATAGAAAGGATATTCAGTCATGAAAAGGTTTTTACTTGTCGTATGGTTGTTTATTGCTATTGTTCAAACGAATGCTCAAGATGCACGACAATTGCTTCGTGAAGTCAATAGGAAGTTTTATGCTGTAAAAGACTACCAGGCTAATGTCCGTATACGAACCGATATTCCATTTGTGAAAATGTTACCGGTGCAGGCCATTATATACTTCCAGCAGCCGGATCGCTTTCGTTTAAAATCTAAAGGTATAGCATTGTTGCCTCGTCAGGGATTTGATCAATTGTTCAAGAGTCTGAAGGATACCTCTTCATACGTTCCCGTTGTGCAAGGAACTGAAAGGTTGCAAGGCCTTTCTGTATTGGTCATTAACATACTTCCGTTGTCGGATACCGCGGATTTAATTTTAGGTAAATTATGGATTGATCCGGCTCAAGACCTGGTGTTGCGTTCACAAATGACCAGTCGCTCAAATGGTACAGTGAATGCCGACTATTATTTTGGAAGTCAGACCCGATATGCATTGCCTGATAGCATGGTTTTTACGATCGATACCCGTAAATTTAAAATTCCAAAAGCCGTTGCTGCAGACTTAAACAATGTGAAATCTTCTACCGAAAAGTCTACCTCTGAAAAGCAAAAGGGCATGATTTATTTGAAATTCACAGACTATATGGTAAACAAAGGATTGCCAGCGAGTGTTTTCATCGACAAATAATCCAGTTCATTTTTCCAAATTGATATCCAATTGATTTACCGTAAGAACGATGATTGTAGTTGATACAATGATTCCGGCTACTCCTGAAGTCAATGCACTTCGTTTTTTGATTCTAGCCGCTTCCTTTTTATAGGCATTTCGATAAATACAATTTCTGGCAAGGGATGAGTCTGAAAAATTTAAACATCGCTCACACGGTGGAGTCAGGGCTACCACTGCCATTCCTGGGGAAAGAACTATCGTTGCACCAAGCGCAAAGGATAGTATGGATGCTATCACAGCCCCGCCTTCCTTTCCATAAAATATCCGCGCATCGGTAATTCCATGTTGGACCAATGAGGTACTATCATCGGAAGGAGGTAGGAGCATGCTACCCAGTATGTTTGAAGTATCTTGAGCTCTAGTAGCAGGAGAGCTGTAAAAAAATAAAAGTAATAATAAGCACCCTTTCCGTAATGCGATCATGCCTTATGTCGGATGATTTTTAATCAAACGAGAGGAGTCAAAGTTCGCTATACCATAAGAATTTGGATCTGAGTTTGGTCAATATCTATAGCAACCCACGTTACGTTGATCGATGACTTTTCTCATACTCCAAATTGTCGCAAATGATGGTCGAAATGTTTAGTTAATAAAACACCCCATTCCTTTCTAGTCATTTTGCCAAATAGGGGATGTGCATGAAACCGATGCCACTCGGGTTGATTTTTCATAACTGATAGTAATCGCAGTGTTTCTTTTTGATCTAAATCAAAATTAGAAGGCCGTGTACCTTTTAACTTGACGTCGTATTCTGGAGATGTTGAAAATCTTCCTTTAGGCCAGGTATTCAGTAAATAAAAAGATATCCATTTTGCAATCGTCCGGCTGATTGGAGTTGAAATACTGGTAGTTGGCCGAAGCCCCAGGGCTTCACGCATCGAATCGCTTATATGGCAGAGCATTTCACCGGCATTCATTTTTCCCCAGCGTGGGAATGAATCTTCACGAAGGTGATATATTCTTTCTTTTAAAAGCTGGTAATTCGTCTCGTCAAATGCGCTTTCCATTACTGGGGCGTATAGATTTCATCCAAACTGTGTAAGACTAGTCCGCTACGAAGCTTCGGCTCGAACCAGGTGGTTTTCGGAGGCATGATTTTACCCGAATCCGATATGTCGATCAATTGTTTCATGGTCACTGGATAGAGTGCAAAGGCAACTTTCATTTCACCACTGTTTACCCGTTTCTCTAATTCACCAAGACCACGCAGCCCGCCAACGAACTCGATTCGTTTGTCAGTCCGCAAGTCGATGATGCCCAGTAAGGGTTCGAGTATCTGCTTGGAAAGAACCGTTACGTCTAATACGCCGATTGGATCTTTGTCATCATAGGTTCCGCTTTTTGCAGTCAATTTATACCAAACCCCTTCCAGGTACATTCCAAATTCATGCAGACATGAAGGTTTATAGATATCCGTTCCTTTTTTTTCTAGATCGAATCGTTCGGAGAGTTGATGTAAAAATTGATCATTGGATAAACCGTTTAAATCCTTTACAACGCGGTTGTAGTCCATAATTGCCAGTTGGTTGTCAGGAAAATGTACGGCCAGAAAATAATTATATTCCTCTTCGCCGGTGTGATTGGGATTGGCTTCTTTTCGCTCGTTTCCAACCAACGCAGCAGCAGCCGTGCGATGATGTCCATCTGCTACATACACTGCTGGTACTTTTTCAAATAGTGACTGAAGCATTTGAACAATAGTATGGTCTCGAACGACCCAAAAAGTATGACCAATGCCATCGTCAGCAGTAAAGTTGTATTCAGGTTGGTTAAGGATCACTGAACTTACGATGGCATCAATGGCTGGTACATGTGGATAAGCGAAGAATACAGGTTCGTAATTCAAGTTGCTGATGCGAACATGCTTTTTACGATCTTCTTCTTTATCCGGGCGGGTTAGTTCATGTTTTTTGATCACATCTTTCAAGTAATCCTCCACAGAGGCGGCACCCACGATTCCGTATTGGGTGCGTCCGTTCATCGTTTGGCTGTATACGTAGTAGCAATCTTCTTGATCTTGAAAGAATATTCCCTGTCTAAACAATTCCTGAAAATTTGTTTTCCCCTTTTCGTAAATTTCTGGAGCATAATGGTCGAAGTTGGATGGGAAATCGATTTCAGGTTTGATGATGTGATAAAACGAATAAGCATTGCCTTCCGCTTCTTGCAACGCCTCATGTTCATTCAAAACGTCATATGGTTTGCTGGCAATTTTTGCGGCAAGATTTGTTTGAGGACGGATGCCTTTGAATGGTTTTATAGTTGCCATGACGTATAGGTTTTTAAGTAGTTTTACTAATTATTTTAATTTCAGAATATCTTCGATGGCGTCCGTTACTTCAACGATGTCATCCAATGTTAATTCTCCCATGTGAGCGATGCGGAAGGTCTTATCTTTATGTTCACCGTATCCGTTGGAGATGACCATCCCTTTCTTGCCTAATTCATTATTAAGTTCTGAAATGCTGATATTACGGGTGTTTTTAATACATGTGACCGTCATCGATTCAAATCCAGGCATTGGAAATACATCAAAGTGATGGCTGGCCCAGTTAATGGTGTATTCAGCCATTTCCATGTGCCGTATAAAACGATTTTCAATTCCTTCTTTGAGTATGCGATCAAGCTGGAAGTCCATGGCAAACATGTGCGAAAGTGAAGGGGTTGAGGTGTATTGATAATCCTTCTCATCGACATACTTGACCAAATTACCCAGGTCGAGATAATATCCTTTTTGTCCAACAGACTTACAACGTTCAACTGCTTTTTCGGAAACAGATGCAAGCGCTAATCCTGGAGGAAGCGCTAAGGCTTTTTGCGATGACGAAATACATACATCAATGCCAAGTCGGTCTATTTCGATTTTTACACCACCGAGTGAACTGACCGTGTCTACCATCCATACAATCTCTGGATATTTTTGAATTATTTCCGAAATAGATTCTATCGGATTCATAATGCCCGTAGAAGTTTCGTTATGTGTGATCGTTACGGTATCGTATTTTCCCGTCTTAAGGTAGCGATCCACCGTTTCAGGGAAATTAGGGTGGCCTGGCTCCTCGAGGTGTAAATCGGCATCAACTCCGTTCAGAAGGGCGAGTTCATGCCAACGTTTTCCAAACGCACCCACCGCGAAAACGATGGCTTTCTTGCCAGTTACGGAGCGAATCGCACCTTCCATCAATCCCGTACCGGATGAAGTGGAAAGTACGATACGGTTGGAGGTGAACATCAGCTGACGAAGCTTATCAGAAATATTTCGTTGTAATTCACTGGCTTCTTTGGTGCGATGACCGATCATCGGAGTCGCCATTTTAGCGAGCACATCCGGATGCACCATGGTAGGTCCCGGAATGAATAGTTTTTTATTGGTCATGGATTATCAATCTACTAATCTGGACGAAGGTAAGTAATATGTAAGCTGATTGAATTGCGTCAGCGTTTGGAAGGTTGCAATTTGATTTTAATATCGCCAACCCATTGCCAACTGCCTGAGCGATAGCGATAGGCATCGTAACTTCCATCAGGCCCTTGCGAGGAAGGGTCCGTTACTCCAGTATTGTTTATCGGACCGGAAAGATGGTCAAACACGATCATCCTTTTACTTTCCTCATAGCGGAGCGACATACTGGCTTGTGCCGTATAGGAAAAGATGACTCTTGAACGGTACACCTTTCCTTTTTTGAAAATGGCATATCCAAACTTCGGCTTGTCGCCATCAAACGAAAGTACTTCGAGTACTTTTTGGGTCATTCGTTGGTCTTTTCCTTTCCATCCACACAGAGTATACAACACTTTACGTTTTTTCTTACGCAGAACTACATCGTAATACGTTGCGCCCAACCATTTTTCTGGCGATAGTTTATCGGACTCTGGCTTTTTGATGCTTGTTGTTGAGTCGTTTAAAGTGTAAATCAAATTGTTGTTTCCTTTGATAGCACGTTTCTGTAAAAAGCCGAAATAGTAATACTGATTACCGTCAAATGCAGGTACTGTCCAGGTTAGCATTCGCCAAGTTCCGTCAGGTGATTTCAAACAGGCAATGTTTGGCGCAAACACTGGACATTGGTCGAGTGCGCTGTCGTTTTTAAGGAATTGAAAGACGATATTCTGAAAACTCCGATTAATAGTTAATCGCGTAGAATCATCCGCCCCGCGTTGCATAACGCGTATCAGTGAATCCATCACGCTGGCCGAAGGTAATGGAGCAAGTTGTGCGGACGCTTGGAGCGTAAAAAGCACAGCTAACAATAAAATCGACCGAGTAGGGGACATGATGGCTTTAGGAATGGAAATTAAAAAAACCGCAACACAGAATGCATTGCGGTTTGTGAAGGGTAAGCAGCTTAAAATTAAGCGTGCATTTTGTCTTTCTTCTCCATAAGGACTTCTTTGCTTTCACGGAAGTCAGGATCGTCCACGCAACAGTCTACAGGACATACAGAAGCACATTGTGGTTCATCATGAAAACCCACACATTCGGTACACTTGTCGGTGACAATATAGTAGATATCCATGGATCCTGGAGTTTGGGCAGCACCGGCATCGATGGAGGATCCATCCATACGGCTAACCATGCCTTTCAGCGAGGTTCCGTCGGAAAAACGCCACTCCGCGCCTCCTTCGTAGATTGCATTGTTAGGACACTCGGGCTCGCAAGCTCCGCAATTGATACACTCATCGGTGATTTTAATAGCCATAAGTAGATTCCGTTTTCTATTGTAATAATTAGGAGTACAAAAATAATCAGATTTTGTTCAACGCAAAATGACGAACTTTGTTCGACAATGGATATTTCTGAACGCATTTTTTCACTCAAAGTGCTGGGAGTCAGGCTAAAAGAACTTTCAGGCGCTATTTCGGACGAAAACAACTTGGAATTGAGTCGCCTTTTGGTAGATATCCGTGACCGAAATCCATGGTTTACCCCTACGTCTATCCAACAATCTTTGAGTGCTTGGTCATTGGCTTTGACCGAAGAAGGTATAGAACGCTGGGTTGGTCATTATCCCGAAATCCACCAATCGTTGTCTGTAAAAGTAGGTGTCATTAATGCCGGCAATATTCCGCTGGTTGGTCTGCACGATTTACTTTCGGTATTTATTACTGGCAACACCTACATTGGTAAGAATGCAACAGAGGATCCATTTCTACTTCCCTGGATCATTCGGGAGTGGGTAACCCTAGTTCCTGGCATTGAGCGTTGCTTTTCATTCGTGGACAAGTTATCCGGCATGGAGAGGGTCATCGCCACAGGTAGTAATAATTCAGCACGTTACTTCGAATACTATTTTGGAAAATATCCAAATATCATCCGCAAGAACCGTCATGCTGTAGCAATAATTGATGGTTCGGAATCCATCGACGAACTGGTGGAACTGGGAAGAGATATTTTTACCTACTATGGATTAGGTTGCAGAAACGTCGCGAAAATCTACGTTCCGGATAAGTACGATTTCAAAGATTTTTTTGAAAGCATCTATCGTTTTCACGAGGTGATGAATCATCACAAGTACATGAACAATTTTGATTACAACAATTCTGTATACTTGCTAAAACAGATTCCTTTTTTACAGAATAATTTTTTAATTCTTAAAGAAGACGAGGCAATATCTTCGCCACTAGCAGTGTTGTTTTTTGAGTATTACAGCACTGAAAATACGCTGATTCAAAAACTGGAGGAGCGGCAAGAAGAGTTGCAATGCGTAGCCGTAAATGATCGACTAAAGTATCGGCTTTCGGAAAATGTCGTGCAAATTCCAATCGTCAACATGGGAGCCACTCAGTTTCCGTCGTTGATGGATTATGCAGATGGCGTAGATACTGTTCGATTCTTATTGAATCGTTGAGTTTTTAATGCGATTGAACAATCTTCCCCAGCGGATTTTGTTGAGGAAGGAACCGTTGGTATCCCAACTCATCCAAATGAACACCGCCTTGCCGACGACATGGTCTTCCGGCACATAGCCCCAAAATCGTGAGTCTTGAGAGTTATGGCGGTTATCACCCATCATGAAGTAGTAGTCCATTTTAAATGTGTACTTGTCGGATTCGACACCGTTAATGAAAATCTTTCCGTTGCGTACTTCAAGCTGATTGTGCTCGTAGTCGCCAATGGCCTTTTGATAAAAAGGCAACGACTGTTCGTTTAACGCTACAGTCACCCCTTTTTTGGGAATATACAATGGTCCGAAGTTGTCAACGTTCCATCCAAGTTTACTATCAAATGGAAAGATGAAGTCCTGGAAATTAGCCGCAGGAACGTGATTAGCCTCAATGAGTCTGACATTGCCGAAGTTTTTCATTTCGGCTGCTGCTTCCAACGTCATATGCATGTTAAATTCAACAGGTGAAATCGGTTCTATATCCGTTACTCCTAACCGCTGCAAGGCTTGTAAACTGAAACCGGAACCGTCCGTTACTACATGGTAAGAGGTCTGGGATTTAGGTGGTAGTGGTTGCAATTTACCATTGATATAAACTTGTTGGTCGCGGATCGTAATACTGTCGCCAGCAATAGCGATACATCGTTTGATGTAGTTTTCTTTCTTATCGGTAGGCCGTCCTTCGTTTTCAGCAGGCCAGTTGAATACGACACAATCTCCGCGTTGAACATGACCGAAGCCAGGCAAACGGAAGTAACCTAACTTGAGCCATTCCAAATACGACTTTCCTCCAACCAAGGGAAGAGTGTTGTGCGCTAATGGGAAGGATAAGGGTGTCATTGGAGTACGCGCTCCATAACTCACTTTACTGACAAAAAGGAAATCGCCGACCAACAGGGATTTTTCCATGGAAGGCGTCGGAATGGTATAGGCCTCGATAAGAAAGGTACGGATGATAGTTGCTGCTATAACAGCAAACACAATAGCATCAAACCATTCACGACCCACGGATTTATGCTGACCGGGCCGTGTCTTTAAAAGAAACCAAACTCCAAGCGTAAATATGCCGAAAATGATGTCTTTGATGAGGTCCCAATTGATCCTGAATTTTGCCATACGAGGTTGTATTTGTAAGGGTGGTGCGAAGGTATGAGCTTGCAGCGCCCTATGCGGTTAATGACTTGTTAATATTGTTGCTATAAATGTAATAAATCCGACATGGAATACACGCCTTTTCGGCCAACCATCCATCGGGCAGCGGTCAATGCACCACGTGCAAATCCTTCACGGCTATAGGCTTTGTGAGTGATTTCAATCTCATCCACGGAGGATGCGTAATGGACAGTATGCGTACCTGGCACTTCATTGGTCCGGGTATAGAATATGGGCAGTTCTTTGCCAGGAGCGGTATACTCATTTACCGAATCAAAAGGTTGAGCCATCCAATGATCTAAACTAGAGGATATTCCAAGTAGTTGATCAGCCAGAGTTATGGCAGTTCCACTCGGAGCATCTAGTTTGTGAACATGATGGATTTCATGAATGAAAATGTCTTTATAATCCTTCTGCTGCTCCATGAGTTGGGCTAGTTTTCGGTTCAACGCGAAAAACAAATTGACGCCGATACTAAAATTAGAGGCATGAAATAACCCTCCATTAGTTGTAGCACAGGCGTCACGAACAACCGGTAGCTGTTCCAGCCAACCCGTGGTGCCTACCACGACAGGAATGCCAGCTTCAAAACACCGGTTAATATTGTTCACTGCCTTATCGGGTCTGCTGAATTCGATGGCAACATCCGCCTGGCGAAGGTTTTCAATCGTGAACGTAGTAGCATTGTTACTATCAACTTTCAGGATAATTTCGTGACCATCGTTTATCGCAAGCGATTCAATGATCTTACCCATCTTTCCGTATCCTATCAGTGCAATTTTCATAGCTTATATTCAATGAATGCAGAAGGTCAGTCGCACGCCTCCACTCATACCTTTTTCGAAGGTTGATTGAAAGGATGGACTGACTTTAAGTGTGAGTTTGTCACTTACTTCAAAGTCCTTTAATTGGGCATCTACATATGCGTCAACAATGGTTAGAACATAGAATCCACCCATTAGGATGTAACAGAAGTCGCGGTTACGTCGATAGTAGTTTTGACGTACTTCTAGATCTTGCTGTGTGAGAGTAGGGTATGGGTCAACCGTTTCTGGATCGCCATCCACGCGTGCGATGTATGCGTTTTTAAAGTCGTGGTAATAGTCGTTGTTAAAATCAGAGATGTAATAAAGCGTTGCAAACCCTCCAACAACTAACGGTACTTTCCAGTATTTGTGATTGTAAACTTGACCAGCGCCAGGTAGAAGTGCGGAATATAATGCTGCGGTATTGGAACGATGTCGTGCACGTACTGACACGGAATCGGATGGAGCTTTTTGAGCACTTGTTGCCGATGATAACGTACACAGCATGGCAATAACTAAGAGAGTATGAAAAAATCCCCGGAAATTGCGTCCGGGGAGTAAAGTGTATAACTGAGAATTAGTACAACTACAGTCCATGAAAACCATACCCGATGGATATCAATAATTGAGCAGTTCGAGAATTCGATTCAGGTCCTGATCGTCCGAGAATGGAATGGATATTTTACCGCTTCCATTGGAGGATCGGGTTAGTTGAACATTCGCATCGAAATGGCTTGATAATACATTTTTGATTTTAGTGTATTCAAAGGTAAGCCCTTCGGGTTTCTTCGCGGAGCCACTGGAAGACTTCTTGCTACCGGCGCCTTCAGTGCGTGCCATCGATTCAACATCACGAACACTTAATTGTTTCTGTAGAATATCTTTGAAGAGCAAAAGTTGATGTCCAATATCGTCAATCGATAACAAGGCACGAGCATGTCCCATGGATATCTTGTTGTCACGAAGTGCGGATTGGATTTCAGGTGGTAATTTAAGTAGCCGCATGAAATTCGTTACGGTGGTTCGGTTTTTACCGACACGCTCACTGAGTTCTTCTTGCGTCAGGTCGCACTCTTCAATCAATCGTTTGTAACTTATGCCAATGTCAATGGCATTCAATTCTTGACGTTGAATGTTTTCGACCAACGCCATCTCCAGCATACCCTGGTCATTTGCTACTCGAATATAGGCAGGGATGTTTGTAGCACCTGACAATTTACTGGCACGAAAACGACGTTCTCCGGAAATGATTTGGTATTTATCGTACCCCATCTTTCGAACTGTGATCGGTTGAATGATCCCTTGTTCACGGATAGATTGCGCTAATTCTTTTAACTCTTCATCCTTGAATTCTGTTCGAGGTTGAAATGGATTTGGTTCGATCTGATCCAAAGGTATTTGCGCAACGCTTCCCACTACACCTGGAGATGCAGGAGATGACCCAGACGAAGAAGTTACATCGGTTTCGGAATTTTCAAGTAATGCGCTCAGACCTCGTCCCAATGCGCTGCGCTTTTTATCATTGCTCATCGATGATCGGTATTTTCTTTTCAGACTCGCGGATCTTAGTCAGATTGTTTTTCTGAAGAATCTCTCTGGCAAGGTTCAAGTAGTTGATAGAGCCTTTGCTGGTAGCATCGTGCATGATGATTGTATGTCCGAAAGATGGAGCCTCACTCAGTTTAGTGTTGCGCTGGATGATGGTATCGAAGACCATCTGCTGGAAGTGTGTTTTTACTTCTTCTACTACTTGGTTGGCAAGACGAAGTCGTTGATCGTACATCGTCAATAAGATACCTTCAATTTCCAATTCTGGATTGAGTCGGCTTTGTACTATTTTGATGGTGTTGAGTAATTTTCCTAACCCTTCAAGCGCAAAGTATTCGCACTGTACTGGGATGATAACGGAGTTGGCTGCAACCAACGAGTTAATCGTTATCAGTCCCAACGAGGGGGAACAATCGATAATGATGAAGTCGTATTGATCTTTGAGGGTATTCAATGCCTCTTTCATCTTTTTCTCGCGATTCGGCAAGTTGATCATTTCAATCTCTGCACCGACAAGGTCGATGTGAGAGGGGATGATAAAAAGGTTGGGAGTGGTCGTTTCCAGAATAATTTCTTTCGGATTGACCTGGTTGATGATGCACTCGTAGATACTGGTCTTGATCGTACGTGGATCAAATCCAACGCCGGAAGTAGCGTTTGCTTGAGGATCACTATCGATGATTAGCGTTTTGTATTCAAGGACAGCCAGACTAGCGGCGAGGTTCATGGCCGTCGTAGTCTTTCCGACGCCTCCTTTTTGATTGGCAATGGCGATTATTTTTCCCATATCAAGTGTATTTCTTTCGGTATTGTAGTCTTTATTGTTCAATAGTTTCTCCAACCTGCATCAAGATCAGGTGTTTTCCGGTGGCTTCAAATTTACGTGTAGCTTCCTCGTGGTCGATTTTAATCATTGGCATGGTGTCATAATGCATGCCGATGATTTTATCGCATTTGATGAAATCGGCAGCAATCACGGCATTATCTACTCCCATGGTAAAGTTGTTTCCAAGCGGAAGAAACGCAAAATCAATCTGCTTGTAATCTCCGATTAATTTCATGTCGTAGTGCAAAGCGGTATCACCAGCGTAGTAGAAATTACCCCCGTTCGATTCTATAAGAAAGCCCATTGGACTTCCAGCATAGGTGCCGTCAGGCAAACTGTTGGAATGGACAGCATTCACGCATTTGACTTTTCCGAATTCAAATATCCAATGCCCACCGGTATTCATAGGGTGCGTATTGGTGATACCATTTTTATGAAGCCAAGAATGAATTTCAAAACTAGAAATTACGGTCGCGCCTGTTTGTTTTGCCAATTCGATCAAATCAGCGGTGTGGTCTTCGTGACCGTGTGAAACCAAGATGTAATCGGCTTGAATTGTGGACAACGAAATATGACGAGCCAGTGGATTAGGGGAGATGAACGGGTCGAAAAGAAGTTTCTTTCCGCCAGTATCTACCATAAAACAGGAATGACCAAAGTAGGTGATGAACATCATGATGTTGTTAACCCTCAAAGATACCTTTTGACGGCATTGTGGGATTTTAAAGTTACCAACATTTTAACGTCTCAACGATGCGAAAGGCATTAGATTGTAACAAAAGGATGTTTATCCAAAATGACAAAGGCCCCGAATGTCGGGGCCTCTTGTTTTACCAAAACTAACAATCAATGTGAAATGTGTTATTTTCCGAGATCGTCAAAATCAACATCACTGTAGGAAGGAGGATTTGAGTCTTGCATAGTTGAAGGAGAGGAGCCTTGGAGCGACTGAATACGGTCCATGGCTTCACGAATTCCTTCCATGAATTTATCAAAATCTTCACGATAGAGGAATATTTTGTGTTTTTCAAAGAAGGGTGATCCATCTTCTCCGATACGCTTTTTACTCTCGGTGATGGTGAGGTAATAGTCGTTAGATTTTGTGCTCTTTACATCAAAGAAATAGGTTCTTTTTCCAGCCCGAACGGACTTGGAGAATACCTCTTCACGATTGTTGTTGTAATCCGACATGCGATTTTGTCTTGCTTGTGTAGCAAAAATAGAAAATTTCTGCAATTAGCCTCATCATTTTGCTTTAAAAAGCCGTAAAGAACTGTAATATAGTGGAGGCTATTCATTCTTGGTGTGTTTTGTAAGATATATGACTTATTTGTTCAATTTTGGGACTCGCAAGTTTATATTTGGGAAATACGATTCCCCTAAATGAAAGTCTTATTTTTCGTCATTTTACTCGGTTTTTCTCTCACAACGGTCGCACAAACGCCCGAATTTGTGACTATTCAATCAGCCGACTTTTCTACTAAGAACTTAAACATCCTGAAAACCCAATTGGAAAAATTGAAGGGGGTTCGAATGGTTGGTTTTTCGGAAGAGCAATCGATGGTAGAATTGGCAGTTGACCGGCAAGTTCAAGCAGCTGATTACGAAATTATTAGTTGTATACAAGATGCCGGTTGGAAGGACATTCTGGTGAAAACGCCAGCGACCCCCGAACAACTTCAGGCTTCCTTGGGAGATTTTCAATATTTGAACAATTATTTATCTGACAAACAATGAACTATAGACAATTACTACTCCTTCTTAGTTGCTGCTATTGTTCGTTACTGACCAAGGCTCAGACAAACATCATAGGACCTGCCAATAATGGGGATTTTGAAAGTGGTGCTGTAAATTGGACGACTGTTAATGGTAATGAAACTAATAAATGGAGGATTAATTCAAATTTCAAATGCAGCGGTAATCAAGCGGCTTTTATAGGCAGTTCTTCTACCGTCAATACCTATAATAACGGTTCCGGCTCCGTCGTACACTTATATAGAGATGTGGTTTTTCCTGCTGGCCAGTGTGATATTACCTTGAGCTTCACCTACAAAGGGGTCGGGGAAACCAACAATGGTACGTTGAGAGATTATATGCGTGTGTATCTCGTACCAACTTCCACGAATCCTCAGGCCGGAAACGCATTGACCGCTGCTTCTCTGATTGGAAATACCGGGTATAATTTACAAACCAATTGCACCAGTTATTCCATTTCATTGCCTACTACATTGGCTGGAACTACCCAACGCTTGGTGTTCTCATGGATTAATAATAATTCGGGCGGCGGGGATCCTGCGGCGTTGTTGGACAACGTTGTACTAGCCGTTCAATCGGTTACCTCGGTTCCATCGGGATGTGCAAGTATAGTATCTCCGTCTAACGGGAACACCTTTAGCTGCAATTCTAATATCACATTGAATTGGTCGTCGGTAACATGTGCCACGGGCTATAGATTATCATTGGGAACAACGAATCCTCCAAGCAATTTGATAAATGGATTGTTGGTAGGGAATGTGCAGAGTTATAGCCTAGGTGTATTAAATCCGAATACGACTTATTACTGGCAAGTTATCCCTGAAAATAATAATGGGCCTGCAGCTTGTTCAAGCGTGTGGTCGTTCACGACTGGATCTAACTGTGTTATCCAGACCAATGGCGAAATTGTCAACACGTGTACTGGAAACTATTACGATTCGGGAGGCCCTACGGCAAACTACACGAACAACGAGAATTCAGTCAGCACAATTTGCCCTGGAACACCAGGGCAGTATGTTCAGCTTAATTTCAGTACCATCAATCTTGAGAGTAATAATGATTTGCTGAGTATTTTTAATGGCCGAACTACCACCAATTCCTTGCTCAATACCTTGACCGGTTCAACCATGCCGTGTAGCGGTTCGACGATTACATCAACCGATACTTCAGGTTGTTTGACCATGCAATTTGCTTCAAATGCAACTAATAATCAAGCCGGTTGGAATGCAAGTATTTCATGTGTCAGCACACCACCAACTCCAACAATGATGAGTGGTAGTCAATGTAGTAATGCTGTACTGGTTAATTTACCCTACACAGTACGAAGTCAAACTACAGCCTGTTACGGTAACGACTATTCGAATTCCACTCCTGGATCATGTGGCTCTTTGTATGAATCTGGCGAAGATCGCGTATATGCGTTGAATATTCCATTCCCTGTTTGCATTTCAGTAACTCTTTCGGGGGCCAATACTACTGCCATTGGTTACCAACTTTATTCTGGTTGCCCAGGAAGTGCCAGTGCATCTTGTATGGGTTTCAATGGCGGTAGCGCGAATCTTACCTCTAATTACAGCATATCTACGCCAGGTGTATATTACTTGATTGTAGATACCTGGTCGCCACCAATCAATGCAACCTATGATTTAGCCATATCAGTTACAGGTGTCGTTCCAAGTAATGATCTTCCTTGTAATGCTTCCGTTTTACCATTGGGGGTTAATCTATCAGGCGATAATTCCTGCAGTTCAAGTGCTGGTGAACCCGCCGTACCATCGTGTTGGACTACTGGTGCGATGAATACAGTTTGGTATAGAGTGGTAGCGCCGGCTACAGGCAGGTTGAAGATTCGGACTACCCTAGGAACAAACAGTGATACACAAATTGCACTCTATAGCGGTGCGTGTGGTAGTTCAATGACACAGATAGCTAGTGCCTGCAATCAGGATGCTGTAAGTTGCGGTGGTTCCAGTTATAAAAACTCAGAATTATCGGTTACGGGGCTAACTCCTGGTACGACTTATTTCATTCGTGTCGATGGAGCCAATAGCATCACTGGAAGATTTGACATAATCGCAATCGATGGTGCTACTACTTTTCCAGCTGTTGCCGGTCAGGATTGTGGAGCTTTTAATCCAATTTGTGGAACCACCGTTTCCGTTGGTAACCCCGGGTATCAAGGTTTTGGAAATAATTGCGATTTTCCGGGTGGCGGTTCAAATTGCCTGTCATCTGGTGAACGTGCGTCAGCTTGGTATAGCGTTTCTATAAATGCATCTGGAACTTTTTCGTTTGATATTGTTCCAAATAATTGGGCCGGTGCGCCTAGTACCGCTTCCACGGATTACGATTTTGCGGTATGGAAAATAGCGGGAGTAGGAGCTACCAACTGTTCAGGTATTGCTGGTGGTGCAGCTCCGATAAGATGCAATTATAATGCACTTGGAGTTACCGGTTTATTTGGAACTATTACCAATACTTCACCCGCTGCATATCCAGGTTTCGGTTCAGCGTATCTACCGCAATTAAATGTTGATTCAGGAGATGTATATGTTATTGTGGTTTCCAATTATTCAAATAGCACTTCTGGTTTCAGTCTTATTTTCCCTCCATCGGCACCAATTGCATATAATACAACACCGACTTCGGTTACTTGGTCTGGAGGTGTCAATAACCTATGGGCACCTTCCGGAAATTGGGGTGGTTGTACTAAACCAACGTGTGGCATTAGCGCTACAATTAGCCCTGCAGCAAGTTCGCAGCCTATGTTGCCTTCAACCGCTCGTGACACGGTAGAAAACTTGGTCATCAATGCTGGAAGCAGTCTTACGCTTGGCCCCGGATCGATCTTGAATATTTGTGGCAATTTCACCAACTACGGCTCTTTGATCGCTGATCCAACCTCTACCATTGCATTTATTGGCGGAGGAATTCAAACGATATCTGGATCGTTAATTGGTTCTGACAAATTCCCCAATCTCGTAGTCAATAAATCAACCGGCTATGTAATACTGAATAATGATATCGATATATCAGGAAGTTTTACAAC
>CANIAS010000038.1 GCA_947465495.1 Candidatus Pollutiaquabacter sp.
CCTGCCGTGCTTTCTCGCGTGCTTTAGCTGCTGAAGCCTCTACGGCTTGCTGTTTAACCAATTCTGCCTGTGCTTGCTTCGCTGAATCTGCTTCTGCTTTTTGACGTTGTTTAAATGCCAGTTCGGCCAACGCCAACGCTTCGATACTAGCCTTTTCCCGAGCCTTGGCAGCCAAATCAGCTTGTTTTTTTTCTTCTGCCTGACGACGTGCCAATTCCTGATTCGCTTTTTCAGTGGAATCAGCTTCTTCCTTTTGACGAAGTTTCAGCGCTACTTCTGCCCTGCTAATAGAATCTTGCCGCTGTTTGGCCAACAACTCTGTCTGTTTCTTTTCATTGGCTTCCTGCTGCTTTCGTTCAGCTTCGAGGCGAGCCACATTATTTAACGAGTCCTTTTTAGCTAATTCACGCAATCTATCAGCCTCGAGGGCAGCGGCAGCAGCAGCGGCGGCGGCTTTTACAGAGGAAATAGAATCCAGTCGTTTTTGTTCACGCTCTACTCTGGTGAGGGAATCAAGTCGGTTCTTTTCACGCAGCAGAGCAATCTCCTGCAAACGGGCTGCCTCAGTTTCAGCACGAGCAATCGAATCCTGACGAGCTTTATCACGTGCGGCAGCGGCAGCCTGAAGTTGAGCCTGCTGTTGTGCCTTCAACATTGAATCCTTGCGAGCCTGATCCTGCTGGGCACGCAACGCCATCAATTGCGCTTCACGATCTTTTACTTTCACCAGCGAGTCGCTCCAGATTTTATTGAGTGAATCCAAACGGGCTTTCTCTTGTTGCCTTTTCAATTCGTCGGCCGCACGCAGCGCCTGCAATTGCTCATCTTTAATCTGTTTAGAATACGCAGCATCGTGCACGAAATCCTCGTACGTAGGACTGTAGGAAATCTTTGCCACCGGCTTATTCATGGAGTTCTCCTGAGCCACTCCCGCCACATCTTCGAACAGATCCATGCTAAATTCGTTCTCGAAAATGATGTCGGTTTGGTCAGCCGGAACTGTTGTATTAAACTCAACCACCTTGGTCACTAACCCATATTTAGAGAAGGTAAGGTTGTATTTTTTCTGAAGCACCAAATTAAAGTCGAATACGCCATTCTCCTTTGTAGTGAATGTCTGCGAAGGCTCTCCCGGGGAAGTGATATTGATTAATACACCGCCTATTGGAGATGAACTTAGCCGAGACTTACCTTTTACACGAACGTAACCAACCTGCGCATTGGCACTGGACAGTATCGAAATAGCCGCAACCAACATAATGAAGGCAACGCGCAGGAACTTGGAAGAATTATTGGAATTTAACATGGATAACGGATGCACAAAAATAAGTTTCAGTCATACACGAAAAACGTATTGAACCTGAATTTTATTCTGAATGTTAATTTAATAATGAACGTTTTACCTCCACCAAACTGGCAGAATTGTGCTAATCGTGTCGAAATATCCCGTTTGCCAAAGCCATCGCAACACCAAGCGCCTCGTCGTTCAGCCCAAGCTTGTTCGATCCACCAAAATGCCGTATCAATTGCTCAGTTGCTACGTTTCCCACCAATGCATCGTTTGCCATCGGGCAACCACCAATACCCATGAGGGCACTATCGAATCGTTTACAACCGTTTGCGTAAGCCGCTTCTATTTTCGCTTTCCAATCGTGAGGCTGAGCATGCAGGTGGGCAATAAACTCTACTTCAGGTACTTCAGGAATTAAATTGGAAAAGAGGTATGCTATGTTTGCGGGAGTGCTGACGCCTACGGTATCGGCCAATGCGATTGTCTTGACCCCCATGGAGGCAATTTTTTTCACCCACTGAACCACCAACTCCGGACTCCACGGCTCTCCGTATGGATTACCAAAGCCCATGGAAATATAAATCAACGGCTCCTTGCCTGTTGCTGCACATTCATCAACAATTTCCCCTACTAAATGCAAGGATTCTTCCATGGAAGAATTGGTATTGCGGCGTTGAAATTCTTCGGATATGGAAAATGGATAACCCAAGTAGTTGATTTGTGGATAAGCCGCCGCCTCTTTTGCACCACGGAGATTGGCAACGATCGCCAACAACCGGCTATGCACTCCATCCAGGCGTAATGATTCCAAGACTTGCGCTGTGTCACGAAGCTGAGGAATTGCCTTAGAAGAAACAAAGCTCCCGAAATCTAGTGTGTGAAAACCAACACGCAGTAATGCATTCAGGTAGTCAATCTTTTTTTCCGTAGGAATAAAAGTACTCCATCCCTGCATCGCATCGCGGGGGCATTCGGTGATTTTTAGTTCAATTGGCAGATCGTTCATAGCAACGTTACAGCATTAATTTCAGACAAACTCATCGTTGGAAATAACTGCATCATCGGATAATTACCCCATCTGCCAGTATCACAGGCTCCCGAGAAGTGGTATCATTCCCTGCTCCTTTTTCCCAGTGAATTACACCTTGGAGGAAAACCGATTTACCTGATAAATTTTTGGGCACGGAGAATGACTGCTCACGGGTTAGTACTAAAACATCTTCTCCTTGCTCTTGCTTCAATTTGAACCAACATCCTTCTCCTTGACAGACAGAGGTTACTTCACCGACTACAATACATTCTGTGGAATCGGTAGTCGATAACAAAGCAACTGCTTCCGAAATTTGTATAGCTCCCGATGTGTCTATCGCTTTACCAAAGTTTGTTTGATTTTCGTTGGAATTGGATGTTGAACAAGCCCCGAGTGTCATCAGGACCAAAACGAACAAGGTGTCTACAGTTTTTTTCATTCGTCAAATTTAAGGGTAATGCATGGGCTAAAACGTCACAGTACATTGTTTTTTAACCCTGTTGATAACCCACCTGGATTGCAGGTCGCCACCTTGTAAAAACGGAAAAAATGGTTATTTTTGCATCTTATTTTCCTATCCATACATAAAAATGGCTGAAAATCAACACGATCAGGACCAAGCAGTCCAGGAAGTTCTCGGCAAGACCGAAGAATTCATTCAAGGAAACCGTAAAAGCTTGAGCATCATTGTTGGCGCTCTTGTAATCGCTGTAGGCGGTTATCTTTTCTACCAAAAGGTCTATGTGGCCGGTAAAGAACGCGAGGCGCAAGCTGTTTTGTTCCATGCCGAACAGTATTTCAAGAACGACTCTTTGAAACTTGCCATCAACGGTGACGGCAACAATCCTGGTTTAGTTGAAATCGCCAGTGATTACGCGGTCAGTCCTTCCGGAAATCTTGCGAAATACTACCTCGGAATGGCGTATTTGAAAAACAAAGAATACGACAATGCCATCGAAGCCCTTAAAAGCTATGACGCCAACGATCATATGACAGGCTCATTGGCCATGGGCGCCATTGGCGATGCCTATCTAGAATTGAACAATACTGATGAGGCCCTCAGCTATTATGAGAAAGCGTCCAAAGAACATCCAAACAATTTCACCACGCCCATCATGTTAATGAAACGTGGTATTGCCTTGGAAAACAAAGGGGACTACAAAGAAGCTGTAAAAGTTTACGAAACACTTCGCAAGGATTACCCTTCCTCTACAGAAGGAACACAAGCCGACAAATACATTGCGCGAGCCAACGCAATGGCCGGTGAGTGATTTTTTTAAAAACCTAGAATACCTTTCTTTCGGGCTGATCTTATCCATCAGCCCGATTTTTTTAATCCTATAGTGCGAAAAAAAATGGCCTCCATTTTAAAAAACCTATCTGATTATTCCACTGAAGGCATTTCCGCCCATGGAATGTCATTCGGCATTGTCGTTTCTTCGTGGAATCATGAAATCACCGAGGCATTGTACAACGGTGCGTTAGAAACACTTTTGTCATTAGGCGCTGATCCAGCAGCCATTCATCGCAGGAATGTTCCGGGTAGCTACGAGTTACCCTTGGGCGCCAAATGGGTTGCAGACCAATTGAAACCAGACGCAATTATCTGCTTAGGGTGCGTCATCCAAGGAGAAACCCGTCACTTCGACTTCATTTGTGATGCTGTTGCCAATGGTTTGATGGACCTAAATTTAAGGTATAGTCTACCCTTCATTTTTGGTGTATTGACCCCCAACGATCAACAACAAGCCATAGAAAGAGCGGGGGGTAAACATGGAAACAAAGGAATTGAAGCAGCTGTTACGGCTGTAAAAATGGTGCAACTGCACCGTCAGTGATTACTTCAACGTGATCTGACGTACCGACGTTCCCTCCTCCGATTTTAATCGAAGCAGGTAATTTCCAGCTGGAATCATCGAGCGGTCTAACAACAACTCAGCTGGATCTTGAGAATTCATTTCAACGTCTTTTTCCAATACGATTCTACCATGTAGATCAATCAAAGAAACCGTAGCGTTACCGAATGAACCTACCGTACGAATAAACACACGATCCGAAGCCGGATTAGGATACACTTCTAACTGATCAGTTCGAACCGGTGCAATTACTGCTGTATTAACTACAGCATCTTCACGATATAAAACCTGATTTACCGTGCCATTGCCAGATGCATTGGCCTGAAGTAACGGAACTCCTTCACCAGTTGCCAGCCATTTATATTCAAGGTTGGTAACCGCCGGAAGATTCAAACCGAAGCCTAAGGAATCAATGTGCACACTATCACGTTCGGTAACCGTAGTCTTCACGCGAATCACTTGATGGGTACCGTAGGGAGTAATCAATGTGCCCCATCCATCCACCTGATTGACACGGGTTCGATTCACACGGAAATAAAGTCCGATGATCGATGAAAGATCGACATCATAAGAGGATAAAGACGTATCCAGATCACCAAACTGCAACGGGAATTCATATACCAGGTCTTTTTGAGAATAGGCGAAAGGCGCAGGGATACCACTGATGGTAGCACCGAAACCAGTTTGAGCATAAGAAGCTGCGCTGTTGTAGTAAAAATTGTAAACATCGTTGACAGCGACAGTGCCAAGGGTGAAATCAGCACCACCGGTTGCAATGTTGGAGCGGTAGGGATTAAAAAATAAGTCAGCGAAGACCACATTGAATACAGCACTGGTGGAGGCGACACTCAAAAAAGTATCCACCCGCTGCGACTGAGCCGTGAGTGACGAAAAATCCCAGGTGTAATTTGGACCAGTCAATGTATAATCAGCGCCTGGTAAATTGTTGGCAATGCTAACTCGAAACGTATCACCCGCAGATGGAAGATCGGCAGTTCGGATGGTGATTTGCGCTTTGGATAATGTACACGTTAAAAAAAACGCTAATGCGCACAAGGAGGAGAATTTCATAGAGTTAATTTTTACCCGATGAAAATACAAAAAATAGTACGCAATAAACAATCAGAATTCAATCACGAATCCGAAGGTTGGAATAACAGAACCTGACTCGTTTGTGATATAGAGTGGCTTGTAACTACTAGGATTCGCTGGATCTGGGACAGGATTCCCGGAAGCATCCCGCTGAACACTGATGTAAGGCGGAAGTTCCGTTTTGTAATTCAATAAATTCTGAATATCCAGGTAAAGATTTAGGCTCCATTTCTTGAAAAAATATTTTTTGTCCAATCGAACATCCACCTGCTGGAACGGAGCCGTGCGCTGCTGATTCACGGCTGAACGATCGGGAATTCCAACGCCCGTAACATCCCAAGTAGACTGCACCAACGTTGCATCAACGTCAATGGGTGTATACGGCTGACCGCTGTTATACCTAAAACGCATTCCAAATTCCCAATTACGTTTAAAGTAATATCCACCCGTCAAACTAAGCGTATGTCGGAAATCCCAGGAAGAGGCGATGTAATTTCCATCGATTCCCTGAAATTGAGAGCGCAGAAAAGTATACGCCAGAATGCCATAAATTCGACCGGAGAACTTCTGTTGCAGCATTAATTCAAGGCCTTGGGATCGACCTTTATTATCACAAACGACAGGAGTATTTCCAATTACCCCAAAATCATTTCCCTGATTAGCCAGACTCAAAGAATCCCGGAGGTTGAAAGGATAATTGCTATACTGTTTATCAAACACCTCCATTGTAATGCGAAGAAAATGGTCATTGGTATATTCCAAGCCAGCCACGTAATGGTCGCAACGGATATAGCGGGCAGTTTCTCGGTTGACAAACGTGCTGTTCGAATCTTGATATCCTAACACCGTATAAGGAGGCAATTGGTAATAGATTCCGGCGTTTGTATTTATTCTAAAATTAGGCGTGATAGCATAGGTAAAGGATATCCTAGGTGAAAACTGTTTGAGCGGATTAGACATGAGCGAACTATAATTGTTCGCATCGGCGCGAAATCCAAACGACGTGGCTAATTTATCGTCCAAGAAATGACCTGTAGCTTGACCAAATATGCCGTATTTTAACAGCTGTACTTTTGATGCATAATTAATGGTTCCTACATACGCTACTTTATTAAATGTATTGGTAGTGTACGTGGCATCTTCCAAGTTAATACCACCCGAGAGTTTGAATCCACCTACCCTGAAAGTGTTTTCCCAGCGTACTTTGTTTTCTGTTTCACGACTAGCATAGTGCAGTAATAAATTTGAACTACTGGAAGGATCGTTGTTGAAATACTTGGTGGCTGTATTGTACAACTCATTTCTGCTCAGCACGAAAGTGGAGTAGCTTTTTTCGCGATAATGCTTATAGACCGCACCTACCGTATAGTTCCACTGATTATTTTCAGGAAGGTAACCGATAACGTATTTCTGAAAATCCGTTTCGTTGTCTTTTGTATTGAGCGTAACAACATCATAGGCGCCCAACCCAATGAATGAAACTTCATTTTTCTCATCCAACTTGATTTTGGTTTTGAACAGAAAGTCATCATAGCGAGGAAGAAACGGTAATCCAAGTGCCTGAAAAAGAAACTGGAGATAACTGCGGCGCCACGAAGCGATGTAAGCAGCGTTTTTACCAATGGGACCATCTACCGTGGCCGCAAGATCCGTAGCACCAAGTGTTAATGCATATCCAGTCTTATCGGTACGGCCATCCTTTAATTTAAAATCAAGCACAGAACTCAACGCATTGCCGCGTTGTGTGGGAAACGATCCAGAATAAAAATCCACTTCACGAATAAAATCAACATTGATCATTCCAACTGGTCCGCCTGTAGCTCCTTGAGTCGAGAAATGGTTGATATTCGGCACTTCCACTCCATCCAGGTAAAACCTGTTTTCGTTGGAGCATCCACCTCGAACAATCAAATCATTGCGAAAACTGGCGGTAGCTGCCACACCGGGTAGTGATTGAAGGGCTTTAGATACGTCACGGTTACTTCCCGGATTGCGTTTAATTTCAACTTCGCCTATGGAAAACTGAGAAAGAGGCGCTTCATCGATTTTGACAAATGGATCTGGACGAACTTCCACTTCGTTCAGCTCCTTGAGCTGTTCTTCCAGTTCGATTTCGACCTGTTTAATTCGTGTGCTACTCACCTGGACCTCGAACAACGTATAGGGTTTAAATCCTACTACTTTAACTTCCAGGTTATAGATACCTGGTGCCAGTCCATTGATTTCAAAAACACCATTTGCATCAGCGCTTACTCCAATTCCGGTACCAGCAAGGCCTATTGGCGCGAACGCGACAGGTTGATGATTTAATTTATCGACTACGTTCCCGCGAATCACACCGGTTTGAGCAATTGCAGAAAATTTGCTCAAAAAGAGCGATAAGAAGATTAATAGAATACGCATGTGATAGACTTCTAAAGGATCAAAACGCTACGAACTTCAAATTGTTCAAGCATTGATCGCTACTTCCAATTTGGTCACCAACGACTTGGTAGCTGGGGTGAGTGGAAGGCGTACATGCTCCTGACAAACATTGAGTAATTGCAACAAGGCTTTAATGCCAGTCGGATTACCCTCGATGAAAATGGCATTGGTGATATCCAATAATTTATAGTGCAATTTTCTACTGCGGTCAAAATTTCCTTCCATCGCCATACGTACCATTTCGGAGCAGTCCTTGGGGTACGCATTGGCGATAACGGATATCAGTCCTTGGGCGCCACAAGCCAACATCGGCAGCGTAAGTGCATCGTCGCCACTGATTACTAAAAAATCCTTCGGGCGATTTTTGATGACTTGCATCGCTTTTTCCAGAGAACCGGATGCTTCTTTTATACCGACAATATTTTTCTCTTCATGAGCCAGTTCCAAGATAGTCTGCGCATCCATATTACTGCCAGTACGGGAAGGCACGTTGTACATGATTACCGGAACAGGGCACTCCTGCGCGACCATTTTGTAATGCTGGTAAATGCCACGTTGGGAAGGTCGGTTATAATAGGGTGAAACTGAGAGCACCGCTGAGATGCCATTAAAATCATAATCGGCGAACGAGCGCAACAGACCGTGCGTATCATTTCCGCCTAATCCCATCACCAAAGGAACACGACCATTGGTCACCTCCACCACAAAATCAACGACTGCTTTTCGCTCATGCAAAGTCATCGTCACAGATTCACCGGTAGTTCCCAGCGGAACCAAGTAATCGACTTTACCGTCCACGCAGCGATTGACAAGTTTCTTGAACGATTTGAAATCGATACTACCGTCCTTGTGAAAGGGAGTAACGAGAGCTACACCTGTACCTTTGAGCTTTTGGATATTCATGTGCAATTATTTGATTTTCTTCAGAAATAAAACGGTTTCTTCCAACGCCTCCTTGATGCCAGGATTTCCTTTTAAATTGATCATCAATTCATAAGGAGTAATATGCTTTTTGTTATAAATCCCAACACGAAAGCGCGACTTCGATAAGGTGGCAATGTACTGTAATGGGAAACAATTGCCAGTATGTAAATTGATAAGGATGTCGTAACGTTCATTGATGAAATTCATTACAATTGGATCGGTTGGAACCATCTTGAAATCAAGATCTTTCTTTGTAAAGAAATCCATGCCGTATTGCGGAAACTGTCGGCTTGGCAATTGCTTTTTATTCACGAACCCCATGGCGAGAATATCTTTCTTCGTTTCTGTTCGAGTACGCTTGATCCACTCCTTAATGAATTCAAAATCCTTTTCTTCAGTAGCATCGTAGAGAATTCCGATTCGTGAGGCTTCGTCAAAACCAACGGTCTCGTGTGCAACTTCGAATTTTCGTTGGTCATTTTGCAGTTGATACCTGCCCAGGAAGGAACGTAGTTGATTGGAAATTTTCAAGCGATTAACGTATAATGGGTCTATGTACGAAGATACATATTTTCAATGCGTACGAAACTAATCCGGTCATTCCTGACCAATGATATTCTTGAATTCTTGCTCACTCAAGACGGGCACTTTCAATTGTTTGGCTTTTTCTAATTTACTAGGACCGGCTTCTTCACCCGCAAGTAGAAAACTGGTTTTAGCTGAAACGCTTCCAGACACCTTACCGCCGTGCTGCTCAATGACCGATTTTATTTCATCTCGACCGAAATACGTAAATACCCCTGAAACAACAATCGTCTTGCCCGACAACCGATCACTAAGTTGCTCATTAGCCACTTCCGACTCCATTCTCACACCGGACTTCTTCATATCCGCTATCAATGCAACATTAGCCTGATTTTGAAAATACTGTACGATGCTATCGGCAATTTTTTCGCCGATCTCTTCTGCTTGCATTAATTGTTCAGCATCTGCTATCATCAACCGATCCATCGATCCAAAATGACGTGCCAATTTTTTAGCAACTGTCTCGCCGACGTAACGAATACCAATGGCATATAACACTCTCTCAAAAGGAATCTCTAAGGAAGCCTTGATGCCTTTCAATATTTTATCGACCGATTTTTCCTGAAAACTAACCTTCCTGATTTTTCCGGTTTCTTCATCTGTAATCTCCTTGGTCAAACCCAACAATTGGTCGTGTTTTAAATGATACAAATCAGCGGGAGTATGTACCAACCCGTGATCAAATAGGAGCTCCACTTTGCCTTCACCCAAACTATTAATATCCATGGCGCGCCGAGCGATGAAATGTTCAATACGACCTTTTATCTGAGGTGGGCACCCCATTTCGTTCGGACAATAATGTAGCACCTCCCCTTCTGTTCGTACCAATGGGGTTCCGCATTCCGGGCATTTACTAATGTAGTGATAAGGAAGTGCATCCTTTTTTCGGCACGACGGATCGACCGCAGTGATTTTGGGAATAATCTCACCGCCCTTTTCCACAAATACATGATCACCTTCGTGCAAATCAAGCTTTATGATCTGATCAGCATTGTGCAAGGTGGCACGACGCACGGTAGTCCCTGCAAGCTGAACAGGATGTAATTGAGCCACTGGAGTTACCGCTCCCGTTCGCCCGACCTGATAGGTGATTGACAGCAAGGGAGTGGAAACGCTGGCTGCTTTAAATTTATAGGCAATGGCCCAACGAGGAGATTTAGCAGTGAAGCCGAGTTCTTTCTGCCATTTGATGGAGTCAACTTTCACTACCACACCATCGGTATCGTAGGAAAGAGCATGACGTTTCGAATCCCATTGACCAAGGAAATTGATTACTTCCTCAAGGCTATCCACTAATTGAGAATACTCATTGACTTTGAATCCCCAGGACTTAAGTTTTTGCAAGGATTCAAAATGAGATTCAAAAGAGCGTTCCTCCGACTGAAAGAAATAGATGTAAGCATCTAATCCTCGGCGAGCTACCAGGGATGAGTCTTGCATTTTCACAGATCCGGCGGCGGCATTTCGAGGATTCTTGAACAACTTCTCAGCGATTTCTAGCTCGTCGTATCCATCTGCCTCCAGTTGCTTTTTTAACGCCTCATTCAAGCGTTGAAATGACGAAAGTGGCATGAATACCTCACCACGCACTTCAAATTCTGTGGGAAAATCACTGCCAGCCAATTTCAAGGGAATACTGGGAATCGTGCGTATGTTAGCGGTAACATCATCTCCTTGCACTCCGTCCCCACGGGTCAAGGCCTGTACAAGTTCACCGTTGCGATACGTAAGCCCAATTGCGACACCGTCGAACTTCAATTCACAGACGTACTTGTAATCAACGGTTATGACTTTCCGAACACGTTCATCGAACTCTTTCAGTTCCGATTCACTGTAAGTGTTCCCCAATGATAACATGGGATAGGTATGCTTGACGGTCTTGAACTGTTTGGTAACTGTGCCACCTACGCGCTGTGAAGGAGATGTCGGAAGCAACAATTCCGGGAATTCTTTTTCAAGCCTTATTAATTCCTCCAAAAGCCGATCAAATTCGGCATCGCTGATGGAAGGATGAGCTAACACATAATAACGATGGTTATGCTCTTCGATAGACTGCGACAATTCATCAATCCGATGTTTTGCTTGCGTAGCGTTCATAGTCGTGCCAAAGATACCACAAACGACTACATACGGACGCGTATCATCCGTTCCTTTCCAAATATATCTTCTTTAATTTCAGCCATCTTGAACGGTGGCGACTGAAATAACCGTAGAGTGGATTCCGAAAAATTCTCGTGCACTTCAAGAAAAATCCAACCATTGGGCTCGAGCTGCTGAATGGCCAGGTCTCTAATCGATTTATAGAAGATCAATGGATCTGACGGTGGTGTGAAAAGCGCCAACGAGGGCTCGTAATTCACCACCCGAGGATGCATCGTTGACATTTCCTCGGCCGGTATATAAGGCGGATTACTTATTATCACGTCAAATCGGGCCATTCGCCACGGTGCGGATGAATGCGTCAATAATATATCATCCGACTCTAACAGAATGTCCGCACCGATGGTTTGAGCATTACGTGCTGCTACTTCGAGTGCCGCCGGTGATACATCAATTGCATACACCTTCCAAGTTGGACGATTCTTTTTAAAAGCGATTGGAATACAGCCACTGCCCGTACCTAGGTCGATTAAATTACCCGTGGAAGCAGGTTTAATCGTTTCCAGCATCCAGCGTACTAATTCTTCTGTTTCAGGTCGAGGAATCAACACGTCACGACGGACCTCGAATGTCCATTCCATGAACGGCGCCTTGCCCGTAACATACTGTACAGGTTCATGAGCTTCAAGCCGCTGAAGTACTCGTTTCATCGAATCAATCGTGTTTTCGTCGAGCTTGTCCTGTTTTCGAATTACCGTATCGGATCTTCGAATACCCAATACATCTTCAAAAGCACGAAAGGTGACCGCATCAGCTTCCGACGCGTCCATGACGGATGTCAGTCGGGTTCGAAATTCTGAAATAAGTTCGCCAAGCTGCATAATATCAAAGGTACGAATAGCAAACGTTCTCTGCGTTGTGCATCTGAATCGTTAACTTTGAAAAATGGAGTTGAATGAACAATTCATGCAGCGTTGTTTGGAATTGGCGGAGAATGGTCTTGGCCATACTGCTCCAAATCCGATGGTGGGTTGTGTCATCGTCCACCAAGGAAAAATCCTTGGCGAAGGATATCATCGCAGTTATGGTGGACCGCATGCGGAAGTGAACGCAATTGCAGATGCTATCAAGCGGCACGGTGAACATCTCCTGAAAGAAAGTACATTATACGTCAACCTGGAGCCTTGTTCTCACCATGGCAAAACCCCTCCATGTGCGGATCTTGTGATTGCACGAGGAATTCCTAAAGTAGTCATAGGCAATGTTGATCCGTTTGAAAAAGTTCAGGGACAAGGCATCCGTAAACTGCAAGAAGCTGGAATTGAAGTTACAACAGGCATGCTGGAAAAAGAAGGCGCTTGGCTGAACCGACGCTTCTTCACCTTTCATACGAAGAAGCGTCCCTTTATGCTTATTAAATTTGCTCAAACGGAAGACGGCTTTATAGCACCCGAATTTCCTGATCCTGCAAAGCGTTGGATTACTGGTCCCGACGCACGAAAGTTGGTACATCAATGGCGAACGCAGGAATCCGGAATTATGATCGGATCAAACACCGCTTTGAATGATAATCCGCTATTGACCGCACGGGAATGGCCCGGACGAAATCCTGTTCGTATCGTCATTGACCGTGAAGGGCGTTTGCCACGTTCGCTGCATGTTTTTGACCAACAAGTACCTACCCTTGCATTCTCACATCGACCTCCGTCTAAAGAGCATCATCTGGAATTCATCCATGTACCGAACGAAGAAGATTTTCTGGAAGTCGTACTGCGCGAACTTCACCAACGAAATCTCCTGAGTGTACTGGTCGAGGGAGGCACGCGCCTACTAAATTTATTGATTGAACGTAACTGTTGGGACGAAGCGCGTATTTTTATTGCACCTAAAAAAATGGAACGAGGTATCCGGGCTCCTCAATTACCCGGTAATTTATCTGCTAAAACAAGGATAGGCGGCGACGAGCTAACCTATCTACTACCATCAGTATGAAGGGATACGAATTATTAAAGGAGCTCTGCGCTATACGATCGGCGTCAGGCGATGAAGGTAACATTAGCAGGTTTATCTTGGATTATATTTTACATCACAGGAATTCCTGGAAATATCAGCCTGAGATTTTTCATGGCGAAGATTTCCAGGATTGCATCGTACTGGTGTTTGGACAGCCAAAGACCGCTGTTTATGCCCACCTGGACTCGATTGGATTTACCGTTCGGTATGAAGACCAGCTAGTTAAAATTGGAGCACCGCATACAAAAAGCGGCATCAAATTAGTCGGTTCCGACCGGCACGGAGAGGTCACCTGCACTGTAAAAGTGGACGACGAGCGAAATATCACCTATGCTGCAGAGCGCAGCATCGAACGCGGCACTAACTTGACATTTGCGCCTGATTGGCGAGAGACGGCCGACGCTGTGCAATGCTGTTACATGGACAACCGGTTAGGCGTATGGAATGCAATCCAACTTTGCGAAACGCTGGAACACGGAGCGATTGTATTTTCCTGCTGGGAAGAACATGGCGGCGGAAGCGTTCCGTATCTGGCAAAATTCCTGTACGAGCGCTACCGGATAAAGCAAGCCCTGATAAGTGATATCACTTGGGTAACTGAAGGAGTACACGCTGGTGAGGGCGTTGCTATTTCTATCCGTGATTCAGGTTTACCTCGCAGAAGCTTTGTCGATCGAATCCTTCGCCTTGCAGCGGCAAGCGGAATCAGTCATCAATTAGAAATTGAAGGATCTGGCGGAAGTGATGGTACGGAGTTGCAAAAGCAACCCTACCCGATTGACTGGTGTTTTATTGGGGCGCCTGAAAAAAATGTGCATACCCCGGATGAACAAGTCCATAAAAAAGACATCGAAAGCATGGTAACCATGTACAGATACTTGATGGAAAGATTGTAGTGAGTAGGAATGAACTAAACGGGCATTAGAAGTACTTGCTCCAAGCATCCATCAAATCTTGGGGAATCTGACATGGCTTTCCGGTATCTTTTTGAATACAAACCAGGGTGGTGGACGCTGTTGTTATAAGATCGCCAGCCGGATTATATATTTCATACGTAAAAAGCACCCGAGTGCCAGGCAATTCAGGGACGGTAAGTTTCACCAGTAATTCATCATCGTAGTAGGCCGGCCTTCGAAATCGAATTGAAAAATCGAGCACAGGTAGTAGAATACCACTATCTTCTAATTGCCGATAACTAAAACCAAGATGACGAAGCGCCTCCACCCTAGCCACTTCAAAGTACGCTGCATAGTTTCCATAATAGACATACCCCATCCGGTCGGTTTCAGCGTAGCGGACTCTGATTTTAGTTTCGAATTTATACATCGGATTGATTTCGTTGATGAGCGAAGATAATCAGGAACCTTTTTCTAATATTGCATCCCTTCAAAAATGATGACACATACATTTAGTCGATTCGTCGTATTGCTTGCTGGCGCCTGTTTGGTAAGTTGCCATTCCTTTGAGTTGGCAGGTACTACCGATCATCAGTATATGATGAACGACTCGACACAGCACGAAATCGATTCCGCCATTTATCGAATGGCCGACCCTTATCGCAGTCAGTTGATGAAAACGATGGGAGAAATCATTTGCAACACCTCATCGCCGCTGGAGAAAGGCAATCCGGAGGGAGCATTGGGCAACTTTGCCGCTGATGTTTGTCTGGAGATGTCCAACCGTATACTTTCTACACAACAACAATCGAAAGCGGATGTTGCCATCTTAAATAATGGCGGGTTACGAAAATCACTGCCACAAGGATCCGTCACGTTATCCGACATTTTTGAAGTTTTCCCCTTTGAAAATCAAGTAGTCGTGCTAACCTGCAATGGCACGTTGGTAAAGCGTATCTTTGATTTCATCGCAGTCAATAATGGCACACCAATTTCAGGGGCTTCATTCCAAATCAACCGGAACGATCATTCAGCCGAAACTATCTTGATTGGAGGCCTTCCTCTTGACACTGCCAGGAATTACCGGGTTGTAACGGTTGACTACCTGGCAAACGGAGGCGACCGATTTACCGATTTCGCTACCGCTTCCAAACGGGAGGAACTAAACATCAAACTGCGAGATATCATGATTGAATATACACGTGAACAAGGAAGAACCGGTAAGGTAATCGTACCTGCGCCTTCAGGAAGGATTGCATATGTCCAGTAGAAGGTCATTTATCCGGCGAATTGCTGGTGCGTCCGTGCTGATTGGAACCGGACTTTCATCCTGGGATGCATTTGGATCGGCTGAATTCACCCGATTAACCATCTTGCACACCAACGACGTTCATAGTAGAATCGATCCATTTCCAATGAATGATCCCAAATATCCTGGGATGGGTGGGTTCGCGCGAAGGGCGGCGGTTATACGACGAATTCGTGGCGAGGAACAGAACGTGTTGTTATTCGATTCCGGAGATATTTTTCAGGGCACTCCCTATTTCAACCTCTTTAATGGGGAACCTGAAATTCGTTTGATGCGAGAAATGGGATACGATGCTAGCGCAATTGGCAACCACGATTTTGACGGAGGCATGGAAAATTTGGCGCTACGCATTCGAGAGGCAGGCTTTCCTTTTTTATGCGCCAACTATGACTTTACCGGAACACCTTTGCAAGGCACCACGCATCCGTTTCATATTTTCAAAAAAGACGGACTAAAAATTGGCGTATTCGGTTTAGGCATCGAACCCAAAGGACTCATTGACCCAAAAATCGGCGACATCATCCACTATTTAAATCCGGTCGATGTAGCCAATAAAACGGCTGCCTATCTGAAGTTGGAACGCGGGTGTGATTTAATCATATGTCTCTCACACTTAGGCTATAAGTACAAGGAAGATAAAGTATCCGATGAGGTGATTGCACAAACATCATCGTACATTGATGTCATCCTTGGGGCTCATACTCATACATTTTTAGACCAACCTGTTTCCTATAAAAATATTTTGGGGAACGACGTGCTGGTTGCACAAACTGGATGGGCTGGAATACGGCTAGGTCGCATCGATTTTTTATTCGACTCAAAACGAAGAAAATCCGTCGCACTTACCTTACATGAAAAAATTTTTGATTGCACAATACCATCTTAAATTTTTTTTTGATTGTTTTTATTAACACATTTGCCAACGTATTTTTGAACACACCACGACACACACATTTATACACGTATTTTCTTTCCCACGAAGCAGCAATAAACGTGTGTGATCTTGACAAATCGATACTTAACCAGTAAATAAAATTTAGGAGACGACTATGGAAAAAACCTGCGAGAGTGTTTGGAAAAAATGCCTGCAGATCATTAAGGACAACGTCAGCACCCAAAGCTTCAAGACGTGGTTCGAACCGATCAAACCAGTAAAACTGGACGCTAAGGTTCTAACCATTGAAGTTCCCAGTCAATTCTTTTACGAATGGTTAGAGGAACACTACATCACCCTTCTTAAAAAGGTGATTCGTCAGCAACTGGGCAATGATGGTCGCCTTGAGTATAGTATTGTCATGGAGCACGGAGCTGCGGACAAACCTTATACGGTGCGCATTCCTACCAAGTCAAGTGGCGAACCACGCAACACGCCGGTGAACGTACCGATGAACACGAACAATTCGATTCGTAATCCATTCATCATTCCTGGTCTGAAAAAAGTCAATGTCGAATCTCAACTGAACATCAACTATACCTTCGACACGTTTGTTGAAGGAGATTGCAACCGACTGGCTCGTTCTGCCGGATTCGCGGTAGCCAACAAACCTGGCGGCACTGCTTTCAACCCGCTGCTTATTTATGGCGGTGTTGGTATGGGTAAAACTCACCTAGCCCATGCAATTGGTATCGAAATCAAAAACCAGCACCCTGGCAAGACCGTTCTGTATGTGACTTCCGACAAGTTCACGCTACAGTTCATCGATGCGGTGAAAAACAACGAGCAAAACGATTTCGTTCATTTCTATCAAATGATGGATGTCCTGATCATTGATGACATCCAGTTTTTGGCCGGCAAAGAAAAAACACAGGATGTGTTTTTCCACATCTTCAATCACTTGCACCAAACCGGTAAGCAAATCATTCTGACCTCCGATAAAGCGCCAGTCGACTTGCAAGGAATGGAGCAACGACTCCTTTCCCGATTTAAATGGGGATTGGCAGCCGACCTACAAATGCCTGACCTGGAAACTCGTATCGCGATTCTGAATCGCAAGATGTACCAGGATGGCATTGAACTTCCAAAAGATATAGTCGAATACATCGCCTATAGCATCACCTCCAACATTCGTGAATTGGAAGGCGCATTGATTTCGATTTTAGCACAGGCCTCCATGAACAAGCGTGCGATTACGCTCGATTTGGCCAAACAGATGATCGATAAGTACGTCAAGAATACAACTCACGAGGTTTCTATCGATTACATCCAAAAAGTGGTATGTGATTATTTCGATCTACCTATCGAAATGCTGAAATCAAAGACCCGTAAGCGTCAGGTAGTTCAGGCCCGTCAAATCGCGATGTATTTTGCCAAGAGCATGACCAAATCCTCTCTGAGCAGCATTGGTGCTCATTGCGGCGGAAAAGATCACGCTACGGTACTACACGCTTGCCGCACGGTGAACAACCTGATTGAAACAGATAAGAAGTTCAAAGCCAGCGTACAGGAGCTTCAAAAGAAGATCTCTATCAACGCGAAGTAATCTGACCAACTAACAAGTAAGACCGTCGAACATCCCGACGGTCTTTTTTTTACCCCTATCCAATTGGTTTTATAAATTTGTACAGATATGATAATTCGAGAAGTCAGCAGCGAACGCGATCGGAAGGAATTCTTAGAATTACCGATTAGACTGTATAAGGACGACCCTAACTGGATACAACCTCTAAACAAAGACATCGAAGAAATTTTTAATCCAGATCGTAATAAATTTTTTCGACATGGACGTTGCACACGTTTTTTATTGGAAGACCAGAAAGGAATAACTGTCGGCCGATTGGCTGTATTTATCAATGACCGGACTTCAAAACGAGAGCCACAGCCTACTGGCGGCATCGGTTTTTTCGAATGCATTAATAACCGACAAGTTTCAGAACAACTCTTCGACAAAGCCAAAGAATGGCTCCATGAACGAGGAATAGAAGCCATGGATGGGCCGATAAATTTCGGCGAACGTGATAGTTGGTGGGGCTTGATCACCCAAGGATTTGACCCTGTTCCTTATAAAATGAATTACAACCACCCTTACTACAAGGAGCTCTTTGAACAGTACGGGTTCAATATTTACTTTGAGCAATGGTGTTATTCGTTGGAAGTGCATGCACCCTTGCAGGAGAAATTTCACTTGCGGCATGCACAATTAAAAACAGAAGGCAAGTATAAGGCCGTACACCTTGAAAAGGCTCAGTTGGATAAATTCGCTGAGGATTTCAGAACGGTTTACAACAAGGCTTGGGTTAAACATGGTGCTGGCAAAGAACTGGAGTCCAAACAAGTCCGCCAGTTTTTCCGAAAAATGAAACCGGTGATAGATCCCAAAGCAATCTGGTTTGTGTACTACGAAGGACAGCCGGTTGCCATGTGGATCAACCTTCCTGACATCAATCAGTTGTTCCGTTTATTCCATGGACGATTCGGGTGGAAAGAAAAATTACGGTTCATCTGGATGCTGAAGACCGGGAAAATCAACAAACTAATTGGACTGGTTTTCGGTATTGTGCCAGAACATCAGGGAAAAGGAGTAGATAGTTTCATGATTGTGGAAGGAGCAACTTTCTTACGCAAATACAGCCGCTATAACGACTACGAAATGCAATGGATAGGAGATTTCAACCCGAAGATGGTGAGCGTGGCAGAAAGTCTAGGAACGGTTAAAAGTCGGGTATTAGTGACGTATCGTTACCTTTTCGATCGCACAAAACGCTTTGAGCGGCATCCATTCCTGTAGGACCTTCAGAAAGGTCCTATTAAAACGACATTTTTTTTGAACAGGATGTTGCAAGTATGGAAAATCCCTTATTTTTGCAGCCTCTTAAACGAGAGACATTGACCGCTTACTCTTAACTCATTCACCATGAGTGATTAAGATCAAGTTCAGTGTAGATTCCGTAGCTCAGTTGGTAGAGCAATACACTTTTAATGTATGGGTCCTGGGTTCGAGTCCCAGCGGGATCACCGATAACAAAAGCCACCTCTCGGTGGCTTTTGTGTTTTCTATACCTTTCTAATATACTCTACCGCTTAGACAGACATAGATCCGTCGCATCAGAAATTAAGTTACAATTCCTTACTTATTAAAAATCACAATCTGACTCCGGACACCCTAAAGATTCGGGGAAGACTGATGATCGATTGTTTGTCTTCCGTGAACGTTTTCAATTTGGAAAGAACTGCATCAACAGTGACAGTGTCTGCTAATCCCTGTTTGATAATCGTCTCCTTGATTTTATCCATGGTGAAATAGGCCATCCATTTCCCGATTCCTTCATTGAAGTACGGCTGGATGACCTCCAACCGGAAATCTTCGAGCATTGGCTCCGCTTTGAACATACTATGAAGCGATAAGCCGAGGTCAGGGTTCTGTCCATTGTTACGGGATATCGTGCTGTAATAATTCACATAGTCAGAAAACGCATCAGAGGAAGGATAACAGAAATGTCCGCTGAAGTCGATGTCTTCTACGACAACCCTGCCGCCACTACGTACGCTTCGGGCCATCTTATTAAGGACCACTTGAGGCTTCTGCAAATGCGAAAGGAGGAAGCGGGAGTACGCGACATCGAATTCGCTTTCGTATTCTAGTTCATACGCATCCATAAAACGGTACGTAACATTTTTGACGCCCATTTCTTTCGCATCCTCAGTGGCAAGCCGGATGATATCCTGGTCGAAATCAACTGCAGTGACATGACCTTCAGGGCCCGCCAGTTCCGACATCATCAACGAAACATGTCCGCCACCACTGCCGATGTCGAGAAATCGTTTGCCATTGGGACTACCCACCGATTCGATGAGTGATCGCGTGTAAGTCTTCAATACATCCGCAAGAACACCCAGCCGTTTTTTTCCTTCTTCCCCACCCGCGATGATGTAGTTATTGATAACAGTCACTGTGAAATGTCTATTAAATGATTTCAGTAAATTAAAACCGAATGAGCCAAAGTTGGCTAACCGATGTCTAAAAATTGATATATTTTATTGATTTTTTTTAGAAGCTCACCACTGTCGATAATGCGGCATAATTTGATTTTACTTTTTTGGTGAATTCAATACTGAATGTATCCCACATAAACTCGGTATTACCATAATGGCTGTACACATAATCTACACCAAGACTTAATCGTTGGCTAAGACTATAGTTCAAGCGTGCACCTACTCGCGCACCAAATCTATAGGCACTATCTGAAAATGCAGAATTGGCAATCGAGGGAGTTACATCCTGCGACAAACTGATCTGCGAAAACACGGCACCTGCTCTAATAGCGACCAACACCCGTTCGGATGTTCTGTAACCGAACAGCATGTCCCCGGTAATTATATCCCGCACTGACATCCTATTGGTATAAACATCTCCAGTGTAAACAACTCCATAACGATGGATGGTGGCCTTCTTTTTTGGGAAACAGGTGCCTATTTCACCACCTATATATACACCCTTTAAAGTAGTATGGCCATACCCGAAAAACAAATTGCCTAAAAGACACGATGCTGTCGTGCTGGTGTCGATTGTCAGTTGACTGACCGTATTTTTAACTACCAGTTCGAAATTACTGTAGGATCCAACCAAACCAAGACCACCATAAAATTTATCGCCTGGCTTCTGAGCAAATGACGCCTTGGTACATGAAAGCAATGCAATTAGGCAGATGAATATCGTAGTCTTGTACATGCTGATATTTTTAATTGGTTGTTTGAACATGTTTTTTTTTAAAAGCGCTTCCTTATGTGTTTACCTTACGGATACGAATAGTTTTTCGATTTAAACCGCAGCAACTGCTGCCACCCAGAAACTGGACGCTGATTGTTCATGAAGGTAGTTAGTCGGCCAGGCAACGAAAAGCGATGTGACGACACAACTAAGATGAACCAAATTGCGTTGAAAAAACAACGAAGAACTGGTGCGGATTTTCATTAGGGTACTGTAGGATCGTTACAAAAATAGCGATTTACAACTGCGTATTTTCATAGGTAACAGTGATCGGTATATCGTAAAAATAAGCATTATGAGTGATTGTATGATTACCGGCAGTCAACGGTTTCATCGACACCTAGTAACCACAGTTCACCCAATCTCGGGCACTACCCTTGACCATCGGATAACCGCAGGAGGTCAGATTGGCATCTAATTTAATCGTATACATGGGTGTCGCCATTTTTAGGATTCCAGATCGTCGATAACTTTCCCGTCAATACTGAATGGACCACCGGTTATAATGTTTTACCAGATATGCAATTGAATTAGGAAATCTTCGATTGACTTTGGTCGGTGGTTTTTATTCAATTACAGAACACAGACACAAATCAAAGATTTAGAGACTAGTTCACTACAATCTTAGCGCTCCTTACCTCATTACCTGCCACCAGGCGGACTTGATAGAGCCCGGCAGCGGGGCTATCGAGTTCGAGCGGCATTTCAGCCGTGTTGGCAGGAATGACCACGGAACGGACTAAGCGACCATCCATCGAATAAATTTCGAGTATCGCATTAATCTCCATGGGAACCGTCCTCACCGTGAAGAGGCCGTTATTGGGATTCGGATACACCATCAGCTTCTGTTCCTCGAAGAGAACGGTAGAATCCAGTTCGCGCGCAGGAGTTCGGACGACAATCGTCCTTGTCGCTCGCGATCCGTTCCCTTTGCAGTTGGA
>CANIAS010000039.1 GCA_947465495.1 Candidatus Pollutiaquabacter sp.
AATGGTGGCGGCACTTTACCCAGCAGGATAACCACCGGTTTTTTCATGGCGTTTCAGAAATAGCTTTTTGAGTCGCCGGAAAAGCATTTGGTCGAAAGCGCATCGGACGAGATGGCTGGGTCGGAATATCGTACATTGTTTTTGCTGGCAAGAGCGAAAAACAGAAGATGGGGAATATATAGCTAATGAACGGCAAATAGATCATCGGAAGGGTACTCACCGAGTAAAGGACCACAGCAGAAAAGGAGGTGAAAAATAAAAATCGCTCTGGCGGACGCAACTTTCGAAAACCCGTTAGCAACGACAGGATAAACAAAACATACGATAATACGCCAATTACACCGCTTAGAAATAAGATGCGTACATAATCACTATGCATACCTCCACCCACCATCGTAGGCGCTTCTTTTAACCCTGAGAAGGATACACCTAGTAGCTGAGCTACTGGCGACATACCCAACCAAACTTCAAAATAGCGTTGCCACCGAGATATCCGGCCATTCAACCCGTATTGAATGTCCGAGTCGCCTTCAATGACATTAATTTCTTTTTGAAGCAGTGGCGCGATAAACTCCGTATAAATTGGTTTTGCGAAAATTGGCAACACTACCAATCCAATAACAATAACAACGGCTAAACCGCGGATATTTCTTGAATTGTAATAAAGCAGCCAACCAATCGAAACTAGAAAAACCGTCCAGGAAGAGATGTGGCGAAGTGATGCTATGCCAATGACGACCACCAAAAACACAAGGAACATTTTTGTGGTAGGCGTTTTCTTACGAGCCTTTGAATACACTTTATCCAAAAAGAAATATCCCATGGTAAGAAAAGCTCCAATGAAATAGATTCCATAGCTGACACTGTCCGCAAAGTTACCTCGAAGACGAGAGCCTCCTCCACGACCTTCCGAAACAAATTCTGGGGTTAGTGGGTGTACTAAAAGCTCAAAGGCAAGGGTGCCAAAGGGTATTAAGCAGGAAATAAAGAAATTGGTCATGATGAACCGTAGATCGTCCTTGTGACGAACAAATCTTCGTATGTAAAAATAAAGTATGGGAGGAGTCAGGTATTTAATTTCATCACCAAGATTATTGAGTGAGTAGGCCCACGAAAGCAGGTAAACCGCATTGATAAAAAGAACAAACCCCCATACCGCCATTAAATTATCGATTCCATTGTGAGGAGCTCGCTTGAACTTGTTAGACTGATAGCTTAAAAGTGCCAGAAATGGCGTCAAAACTCCGATAATATAAACGGGCGAAAGAAAACTAGAATATTCTTTTACGAAATATAGTGAGTCTACTATTGGCCGGAGAAGTAAAAAGACGGAAAACCACCGACGGCTCCAATCCAGCGTCTTCCAGTAGGCTCTCCATTCGGTATAATTCATCGCGAAACCAGGTTGTATCAATAAGCTATGTTGTACGACGAAGCAACTTTGGATGTTGCAGTCTGAGGTGTCGCACTATTCCGGCTACATGGGGATGCACAGTAAGAGTTACATCCATTAGAGCTATCTCTGCAACATCCTTAAAAAAGCATCTGCACTGTGTTGCAAGGTAGCGAAACGGGAAATAAACCCAGCTGCATTGATTCCAATGCGTCGGCAAGTTTCAGGATCATTGAGTAAATCATTGACTCGAGCAACTACTGGTTCAAGTTGTTCGAAGTCCATTATGAATCCCGTCTCACCTTCCCGGATCAAATCTGCTGATGCCCCTGCATGAGAAGAGCATATGACCGGCAAACCGGCTGCCATGGCTTCGTTCAAGACCAGTCCCCAGATATCGAAATCTGTCTGGAATAAAAACAACGAGGCTCGAGCCATGTGTGCTGGGAGTTCTTCTTTTTGAAGGTATCCATGAAAAACAACCATGTCCTCGATTCCATACCGTTTCACCATTGACTCCAATTCCATTCGTTGATCGCCGTCTCCGATTAGATCCAACACGAAGTCCCTTCTATGCGTGGAAAGCTCCCGAACCAGTTCAATCAATTGGCGGATATTTTTTCTGCGTGACAGATATCCTATGCTCAACAAATGTTTTTTTCCATCATGCAGCGGAGTGGATTGTCTGATTTTCTCTGTTTCTCGGGCAAAAAAAGAGGTGTCCACTGTATTTACACCAGCCACCACTTTCTCTGGACGTGCTCCAAGTTGCACGAGGTATTCTTTGGCCTTTTTACCATAGGAAATAAAGCCTGTGGCTCGAGTTAGTAATACTTTCCGAAACAATCGTTTCAACCATCCCTCTTGGCGGTATGAATCAATAACACTTCCGTTCCAAATATAGTAAGGCTGCCGGCGGAATATGCTTCTTAGAAACACCTTCCATGTTGCCATTGAAAATCCAGAAACTATCACGGCATCGGGGGACAATTGCTTCAGTTTACCTGAAAGTCCATTGTACAGAAAACTTGTACGTTCCACGTCTTTTCGTTGAATAGCCGATGACCCCAGTATGGAATATTCGAATCGGAATTCTGACAATGGCACTACGAATTTTCGTCGAGCGTACGTAGCCGCACCAAATATCACATGCAACTGAACACCACGCACTTTCAGGGCTTCGCTCAGTTCATTGAACAAAGGCACCCGGTAAGGAGTTGGGATGTTGGTAATGAGGACGACTTTTTTCACAAGAATCAGGAATTAACCGACCCACTTTCGGAACCACTGCATGAGAAAGTAAATGGTCCAAGTGCGATTGGCTGCATCCTGGTCACCTCGGCGAAGTCGATCGGTTAGCGATTTCAATCCTTCATACCTAAACTGCGGGAAATCGTTGCAAAAGGACTTAAGATTAGCATCTACGTACGCAGTCAATTCTGCTCCTGCCCACTCGCGCATTGGAACATTGAAGCCCCTCTTCTTCCTGTATAAAATTTCAGGGCCCAACAAACCTTCAAGCGATTTCTTAAGAATATACTTTGGCTCGCCATTGCGTACTTTCCACTGTGGCTCAAGTGACAGCGCGAACTCAACCAGGTGATAATCCAGAAACGGTGTACGGATCTCGATTGAATTAGCCATACCCAATCGATCCATCCGATAGAGGTAATAATTTGGAATATTAAACTGAACACCCAGGTAGCACATCCAATCTATTGGATTCGAACGGCGAAGCGTAAAATCGTGTTCAAAGGAACGTTTGTAGTAATCGATGACCGAATAAGAATCAAAACTACTGGTCGCCGCATTGAAAGAATCGCTGAGTATAGAACGTTTGGTGCTTTCTTTGAAGCTCTTGGCGCCGCCCCAGAAAAACTCTTGGTTGCGGGCCGCACGTTCGAGCATTTCCAATCTGACAGCAGAAGTACCGATCGTCCTGTAAAATGCAGCCGTCGCTTTTTTTATAAATCCAGGCAACTTGGAATATCGATTGAAAGCGGGATACATATTGGCATAGCGCATCCAATTCCGATAACCTGCAAATAGCTCATCGCTTCCATCGCCGGTTAATACGACCAATGTTCCGTCTGCACGCGCTTGTTGCGACAGAAAATGGATGGGTATACAGGTGGCATCTGCCATTGGCTCGTCGAAATGGCCCACAATGAATGGAAGAAATTCCGTGATCTCGTGCGGCTTTACCACCCGCTCATGATGCTGGGTACCGAATTTACGGGCAACCTGTTCGGCGAATTTTCGCTCGTCGTATGCCTCTTGTCCTTCAAAACCGATGGAATAGGTACGCACGGGTCGTCCCGCTTTCGCGGCCATCATACCGACGATGGCGCTGGAGTCGACACCTCCGCTGAGGAATGCACCCACGGGCACATCACTTACGGTCCGGTAGTTCACCGCATTCTCCAGTAAATCGTAGGTCTGTTGTAACAACATTGACTCCGTGCTGCCACTCATGTCGGTGTAGGTTGGCGCCCAATATTTGTGCAATTCGGGCGGGCCTTGTTTTCTCAGCTTCATCCAATGCGCCGGAGGAAGCTTGAAAACATTCTCAAACATTGTTGATGGGGGCGATAGCAGGTTGAAGGTTAGAAAATGATAGAGCGATTCATTGTCGATGGTTCGACTGAATCCTGGTACTTCCATCAATGCTTTTAGTTCGGAGGCAAATGAAAAACACCCATTCCGCTCGGTGTAATAGAGCGGCTTCTTCCCTACCCGATCACGCACAATAAACAGCTCCTCCTTGCGTGGATCCCAAATGGCGAAGGCGAACATCCCATTGAGATGATCAATCATGCCCATGCCGAATTTTTCATACAGATACAGCAAAACCTCGGTATCACCGGTGGATTTAAAAGGCACATCTGCGAAGTGCCTTGCCTTTATTTCCTGGAAATTAAAGATCTCGCCATTAAAAACGATCACCGTACCTGACGCACTGACCATGGGTTGATGTCCGGCAGGGGAAAGATCCAGAATACTCAGCCGGCGATGGCCCAAATAAAGCCCATTCGATTCATCCGACCAATTTCCATCGTCATCTGGACCACGATGACGGATGCTACTATTCATTGCCTCAATGGACACTCTACCATCCAAGACTGAGCCGCTACGATTCCATATTCCGGTGATTCCACACATAGCGAATTATTTAGTAAGAACAGCTTCTACGGCATCGACCCAAGCTTTTCTAAAATACTCCAAATTGAATTTGGAAGCATAGTGTAATCCATGTGCTGCTACTTGCTTCCGATCTTTCAATACACTAGCAATAACATCGGCCAACATCTTGGTATCGACTACCACAGCCTGGCCGCCACCACGAAGTAGCTCTAGCATACCGCCTTTGCCGTTGCCAATAACAGGTACATTGCATAGCATGGCTTCATGGGCGATGCGGTTCCAACCTTCCGTTATCTGCGACATACACACCACGGCACTACAAGCATTTAGTAATCGGAGATAGTCGGCACGATCGAGGCACAAGTAATGAACCGGCAGATCAGGAGCCAAGTTTTTAGGCCCTGACATTACCAAATGATAGCCAGCATCCTTCAACGCATGATAAACTTCATACACTCCCTTTTGACGACTGGCATTGCCGATGTAAATGATTGGACGATCAGTAGGTAAACCAACACGATTAACGAAAGCACGCACCTCATCAACAGGCACGGCGTAGTCGGCGGGATTAAACGAATTATAGATGACTCTAACGTTTCGACAACCGATTCCTCGCAAGTATTCCGCCCAATACTCCGAAACGGTGACAACCAAGTCGAGCGCCGACAAGCGTTTTTTCAATCGGGCGAAATACCAACGATGTTTTATTGACTTTCGAGATAATTGATCATCGATGTGATGAACAACACCAATGTAGCGTACATTTTTTGAAAACCGACCAAAGACTACCGGATATGGTTCACGAATGACTACTTCAGCCTCATCGCGAATTCGCTGCATCCGTGTCCAATACGAAATCATGCCTTCACCAGGGCGCTTGATAGAGACCTCGCTCATCGTGACATCGAATTTGGATGACAACTGCCAAGCAGATTGCACATCGTAAGCATTTCCACCGTTGGCAGCGGGCAACAATTTCTGCTGACGGAAGCACTCAGACACTACAGGAGTACGTGATTGCCAAAGTATACGGATTGTTTTCATCGCATGTGCAGACTGCTGGTAAGCGGAAGGTAGCCGGGCAAATGTAATCGGTTGTAAGAGCGATGCAGCGAATTAAATTCGAAATAATCCATAACTGCCGGTGGAATACTCTTGGACGAAGATGGGACGTTAAAGTGAATGCGATTCATTCGGTTCAACAAATTGAAGTATTTTCTCCCAATCAACGGGTATAGGAATGGTAGTCGTAAACCGGTTGAAGTATACGAAAGTCGATCCGCTGGCGATAAGGTCAAGTGCTTTGACATCCGATAATCACGAGACTCAGGCACGTAATACACTTGCTTTTCAAAGAGTTCCGTCATAAAGGGAAAAAACCAATTGCAAAATCGATCGAACCAATCCTGAAAGTCGTTCAAGGGTGGATTCGGTCGACTGAACCATCGGGATCTTAATTCCGTCACTTCGGAAATGAACGACTGAACCGTAGAAGATTCAGGAGCTACATGCAACAGATCAATACCGGCACCTTTTGCATTGAGTAAAACACTGCGGACTCGAAGAAGACGATAGGTACGCTGCATGGCCAAACTGATATAGAATTTTAGCAAATACTCAAGCGCAACCTGATCGCGCACTTCAGGAGCCGGATTTCCAACGTATTTCGCAGCTAACAAATCTTCTCCGTGCAGTAAGCGATAGGGCCGAAAAAAAGAAAATGATTGTGCCTGCAGGAATTGTTCCGCCGAAGCACCGTACAAGGCATGAATGAACAAGTACCGAGAAAGGTCGTCTAAGCCTTTGCGTGGATCTGCTGCGACTATGGAATTATTCTGAAAAACAGCGACCATATCAAGATCAGAAATTCCAGGAGCCGACACCCCGCCAATCGCGTACAAAGAAACCAATCCATTATACACCGATAACTGATCTTGCACGGCTCTAATGGCAATAGTATAATCACCTGTGTCAGCAAGCCGGGGAAGGTCGGAAAAGAGATATCCGGACATATGGATTTTCAGGATCCTCTGCGCTGGATGCGAATCATTCCTGCCGGACCTGTGTTAATGATCTCAAATGAAAATGGCCCTTCATCCTCGCTAAGGTAGGTCGCTAACTCCACCCCTTTCCCTCCATTCAGGATATCGTGACAAAAGATAATTCCATTCGGAGAAAGTCGCTCCGCCAAGACATGGAATTCTGGCACAGCTGTTCCTTTTCTGGAATCAATAAATGCAATATCTACCATACGACCTTTCAGCTCTACGTCCAAGAGTTTCCGTAATGAATTGGTTGGTCCTTGATAGTTACTAAGTTCGGTATACGCTGGATCGGTTGTTTCATCTCGAAGCACACTTAATCCGAGTACCGTATGAAAATTAGGGTGGGTACCGAAAATCTTATTGATGTCATCCAAGTAGTTATTAAAAATATCCATCGTGTAGAAATCACACGTAGGCATTTGCCTTAGGATGTATTGAAAGATGCCACGCGATGATGCACCAGTCCCGGTCCCGATTTCAATGAAGACAGTGGGCTTCACTTGATCGATTGCATCACGCAATAACTGCAAATCCATTTCTGTCACAGCTCCTGCATTACTGAAGTAGTCGCCTTTGAGCGCGCGCATGAATTTTTTAATTCTCTTTTTGGCTGAACTCTTTATGGAGCGTAAAGAAGTCAAATTCATTATCACGAAATTTTGTCTGATGGCTAAAAAATAATGAGCACCAAATGTAGTATAATATGCGGTCGCAAGCACACGATGGCTGCAGTTTACAAACACTAATTTATGATAACAAACTACGGGTTTCACGGGCAAACATCAGCATATCGGAATAAAATTCGCGTGTTAACACAGGTCTTATTGTTGCTGAAATTGGCGCTGGCCAGCGCTTACTTAATTTCCGGAAAAAACCAGCCGGGTGACGGTAAACATAACCGGCTAGCCAATTTGGCCGAAAAGACCAGTTTAAACGTATTTCAGAAACCTGATCCATCACTTGCCATGCATTTTTAGAAAAATCAGACCCGGCAATTTGGAAACTATTACGTTTGGAGCAACCAGTTCCGGATTTAGCTTGTACATAATGTACGGGGAGCATCATGAATTCACTCAAAAACGACTTAAGTTGATAGCTGTTGGAAGGTCGCCATCCTTTATCGAGCAAGGCAATGATTCGATCTGTTTGTCGAAGGGCTATTTTTCGATAATGATCAGGCGAGGTATTACTTGTATGAATAACAGCATGCGTCTCGCCAATCAACACCTTGGCATCCTGCAAGGTTACAAGTGGCAATACATGCTCCGGATATGCCGTGAAATCTCGTTCTGTCATTACAAACCATCCATGATGTTGTAACGGATCGTATTGTAACATAAAACGTTTAGCACACGAAAGTCGATAGGCTACTTTTGCTAGTCGGTCCGGGCGGAAGAAGACATGGTCACGCAGTACCACAAGCGCATCCACGTCGCTATAACCGGTGGTTCTTCCATCAGCAGTACTTCCATGCAACAATACTGTCACGAGGTCTTTTTCAATTGGCCTCAAGAATTCTCGCAATCCATTAAGATGGGTATCACTACCTGTGTAGTTGAACCATTGCAACTCCTCTACTTCCTCACCCGGAAGCGGAGAATAATTTCGGAATGATTCACTAACACGAGGCGCCTGGCTACGCAAGTAGCGCATGGTAAAGAAAGCTTTACCACCGTTCACATAATCTTGTAGTGTTGAATGAAAAGAAATCATGGAAGCAGTCGGAGGATTCGACATCAGAGGCGTTCGGCAAAGGAAAGAAATTCACGGGTACGTTTCTCGAATGTCAGTTCTTTCATGTCCACCATCGCTTGTTGTGCCAACCGCTCAGCTAGCGCACGATCACTCAACGCTAGTTGTATTCCACGCGCGAGATCAGCAGGATTATCGGGCAATACGAATAATACGTTTTGATCATTGAGTACATCCCGCGTAGCCGGAAAATCTGGTGTAACGACCACGTTACCAGTAGTCATGTACTCATTTACTTTCTGCGGGTAGTTAAATTCAATCATGTGATCTTTTGACGTATAATAAGAAACCAATACGTCAGCCGCCAATTGATAATACCGAACATACGTAGAATCATTAAAGAATCCTGTGAACTGTACATTTTTCAACCCCAAATCCTGACAGATTTTTTTTACGGAAGCCACAGCGGCAGGACGACCACCGGTAAACAAGAAGTTACAATCAGGCAAGCGTTTGGCTGACTCAAAAATATAGTTCAACTCATGAACATCCACACCCAGCTTGCCAGTATAGACAACCAAGGGTTTTACATCTGAATACTTGATCTTGGCTCGGGCTTCAGCTTTGGTGCAATTCACGATGGGCTCCGGAACCGGCGCCAATGACAACATGAAGCGATCTTCCGGAAGAGGCACGATCTTGCGAATGGCTTCACGCGTAGTGGTAACGCCAGCCATTACACCATCTGCATTCTTGACCACCCATCGGTAGATGCGGTTTGACTTCACCTCAGAAGCAATGTAAATTACCTTGGCCGGAAAAATCGCAGAAAAAAACTTGCGATAAATAATTGATGGCAGCAATGATTTAGCATCCCTAGAAACGATAAGGAGACGCCGGCGCAATAAGACACCTTCGATCAACAATCGGGTCGAGCTTATCCAGTAACCAAACATCAATATTAAAAATCTCCACACCTTTCCGGAGTTTTCCATCAACGGCGTTAGCAGCATACGACAATGAACAGTATTTCGAAGTCCGTATGCCGCTGGAATTGATGCTTTCGAAATATTCTCCTTCATATACGTGAACGGATAAATCGCCGTTACACGATTTCCATGACCAGCGAAACCATCACAAAGTCGCATATCATAGATACGATTGGTGGTTGGCCGCAATAGGCAGTAAGGCGATAAAAGATAAATTCGAAAAGGTCGCTGGTGCATTTTTATGGCTCAATGATTGTTGAATTCATGTTCAAGTACAGACATGATGAACTGGTCCACGAAGCGTCCGTTCTTGTACATATCGTCACGTAATCTTCCCTCGACCTGCATACCACACGCTTCGTAAATTCGTATCGCAGCCAGATTATCAACTCGCACCTTTAAAAAGACACGATGCAAGCCAAGTTCACGAAAAGCGATGCGGAAAGTTTCGTAGCAAGCCGCCTTCCCATACCCCATTCCCGTGTGAGCGGCATCTATTAGAATGGCAAACTCCGCTTGACGATGATTCGTTTGAAAATTTTTTAAAAAAGTCATGCCAATCAGTTCGTTTGTGGATGCCAACGATACACCGAACGATCTTTTCGCCGAACTAGGAATAATTTCTTGTTCCATCCACCGGAGTTCATCTTCATAGGTGACGCTAAACGAGTGTCCTGAAAAGAAATCCATGACCGCCGGCTGATTTCGCCAGTGCCAGGTTATGGCAGCATCCTCGATTTGCAAAGGCCTTAAAGAAATTTTTTCACGCATACTTATCGAGTTAATGTCCGGACGGCAGATCCTTTTCCGTCCAATGATAGCGTTGTAAAATAGCAGTATACTTGTCTTTGGCTTGCGGGTAACAATCTTCCCATGCCGCAATCAGCCGATCATATTCACCTTTCAGGTGCACACGTTTACCGATGTAAAATGGCATGGTCTCTTTACTAAAGTTCTGCTTAAAGGTAAGCAGCGGATCATTTGGATCCGCAGATAGTCCGCCACCTAAATGCATGGTGCGGCAATGCGAATGACGCGCCCAGTTGATGCCTTCGTGCAAAAGCAAATTCCCAACACCGTTTTTGCGTCCTTCCGGTGTAACAGAGGAGAGAAAATAATGCGCCCATGGACCATCTTTCAGGAAAATGCCAGCACCAACGGCACCTTCTGATCCTTCGACCGTTAGAAGCACTCCATCCGTCAAGGTGAGCTGTTGCAGACTACCAAAATAAGCTGGTGAGAAATAATACTGTTGAGAAGCGCCAAGTTGCTTCATATTTTCCATGTAAATGTGGACAAATTCACCAAATGATGCTTCTGAATTTTGCGCGTGTACACGATAGCCTGCATTTTCGGCTTTTCGGATCTTATTGCGATTCTGCGGAGTATATGCTTCAAATGCTTGCGTTGCCGTTGACCGTAAATCAACCGTCACATAATCGCGCAAATGAATCAGTTGTAATGTACTACCGGATGATACAAATCGGTGATTGCGTAGAAGCGGGTGAAATCGCACGAACTCTGTAATTACATTCTGCTCTTTGCAATAATCACAAAATGCAGCATCCGCTTCGGCAAGAAATGTAAGATCTTCGGTCGTACTGACAGGTCCAGCATATCCGTATGCCGACTCAATATCATAGTACCCAGCAAATCCATCGAATGCAGGAACTGATCGAAGAAGAAATGGTTGGATATAGCAATCGGCTTGTTTTCGATAAACGAATAACCGAGCGCTACCGTCGCCATTCAATTCATACATTCGATAATAACGCGCCCTAAGATGAATATCCTGCAACTCTGCCGGGAACAGCCCTAAAAGCTCCTCCCATACTTCCGATTGTTCGGTGGTAACGATGTTCGGTGTATTCACCATAAACGGTCAATCACATCAGCGATTTTTGGAGAGAAATTCTTTGATCTTACGACTGACCGAAAGCACCTGGCCGCGGGTTAACTCCGGAAAGCTAGGAAGAATTAGTGCTTGGTGATTTAGTTGGGTGGCCACTTTCATATCGCCTTTGATATGCGACAAGTGTGCATGGTGATTAATTGGATAAAACATCGGGCGAGTCTCGATGCTGTTTTCATAAAGAAATAATTCGAGAGCGCGTTTTTTCTCCAGGGTAAATCCTTCGAAGCGAGCTGCGAACATCCACTGCGCATGTTCGGTACCTGCCTCCTGGTATTGCAAACGAACTTCTTCGACACCCGATAATTCTTGCTTATAGAGTTCAAAAACGTTTTGTTTCATCTCCCGGATTTCATCAGCAATTTCCAATTGTCCGTACAATAGCGCAGCCTGAATATTGGTCATTCGATAATTGTACCCCAATTTATCATGCACATAACGGACACTCGATTGTCCTTGTCCGCGAATAGAGTTGAGATACTCGAATAATTCTTCATCATCGGTGAAAACGGCTCCGCCTTCGCCACTGGTGATGGTCTTATTTCCAAAGAATGATACGGAGCCCATGAGAGAAGCGGTGCCTGCCGATCGGCCATTGTAAGTTCCAAAAAGTCCTTCGCAGGCATCCTCAATGATTGTCAATCCAGGATGCTGCTCTTGAAATGCCGGCACGTTAAAGATATTCCCCAAATTATGTACTACCAGCAAAGCCGTCTCGTGATCATAGTCCTTTATCAGTCGCTGATCGATGTTCCAGGTATCCAATCGAGCATCCAGTGTTTTTAGTTCGAATCCACCAGAATACAAGAAACAGTTCCAAGCTGCCACATAGACATTGTTGGGAACCAGGATCTTTTTAATGTGCGGGTATTTAAATTTTAACCCAAGTGCCAACATATGAGTAGCACAGGTTCCGTTATTGACTAGTATCACAAAACGACTACCAACTGCGTCTTTCAAGCGTTCTTTGGCTTTATCGATGTAAACGCCTTGGGAGGATATCCACGTCGAATCCAATGCATCGTGCGCAAATCGAAGACAATCCTTAGGAAGGTAGGGCTGATAAATGGGCAACATACTTTGTGGTTAATACGGATACAAATCCGCCGATTAATACTGAAATACGAAGGAAAGGTTACCCGCTAAAACTGATGATTAGGCGATAGTCGCAGCTTGCAGCTGCTCTGCTCGACGCATGGACTTTAGCGAAAAAAGTATGAAAATAGTTGCATTCAACACATTCGTGCATAACAAGGCCATTGCCATGCCTTGGGCCTGGTAGACTGGAATCAACCAATATGAAAGACACACACCGACCGTGATTGTCATCAGGTATCCTACAATTCGCATTCTAACCAATCCAAGACTTTGTACCAATGGCAATGTCCAAAACGTGACAGCTCCGAGTAGCGCACCGGTTAGGAAGAACATAAAGCTAGAGGAAGCTGGAGCATATTCATTCCCATACAAGAAGACCATCATCCAATGATTCAAGAAAAACATGACAAAAAGAATCAAGATGGCGGGAATCGATGCAATCGTTGATATTTTTTTAAGCATTTGACGAACCTCCATGTATTTCTTTTCTGCCAGCAGTTTAGAAAGTTGCGGGTAGATAGAGCTTGTTAGCGGATCGGTCAGAGTTAGCACTGTAAATGCCAGCTTTTTAGCGACTACGTAATATGCAACCTGCTCGGGAGATGTTAAAAGTCCGAGCAACAGAACGTCCCCTTGATTGACGATCGTTTTCATCGTAATACCCACTGAATTACCAATCACGAATCCACGAATTTCTTTGATGTCATCTCGCAATAATGATGCAGGAGCATGCAGATGGGGAGCCCACTCCCCTTTCAACTCTGCGAAAGCAATAAGATTACAAATAAAGCCATTTAAAAATCGCACAAGGATGATGGCTGGAAAAAAGGCATCCAAATCACCGGGGTATTTCCATACAACAAATACCATCACGACCGACTCCACAGTATCCATGATAATTTCGATGAGTGAACTTATCCTGAACTTAAAGTACAATCGCAGCATACTGCGACTAATGGAATTAAAATAGGTGACACTTGCTGCAAATGCATATGCAATTACATAGCCGGTAAGACCTGGCGTAGTGAAAAAATGATTGTATGAGTAATAAGTTAAGAAAGCAATTACAGCCACGGAAATCAGGGCAGAAATTCCACTGACTTTCAAACAGACCTTTACGAGGGAAAAAAGTTTGTCATTGCGATCCTTGGCATGATAACCTGCTCCGAATCGGATAAGTGCTGTACCAAGATTCAAATTTAGAAACTCCTGGATTAAGCTTACAAAGGCAACAATCATCGTATACGATCCGAACAAGGTCGCCCCCAGCCCACGCGTGATAACTACCGAACGTAAAAAAGCCAGGAGTGTGCTATAGAAGTTAGAGAAGAAAACCCATGAACTGTTCTTCAACAGCCGATGCGACTCATGATCCAGAAAAATGCGTAGTCTACCTAACAAAGTAATGCGATCTAGTACGTAAAATCAGTAACTAATGAAAAGTCGTACGACATTAGAAATTAATCCTTACGCTCTTCTTTCTTTGTTTTTCTCTTAAAACGTAAGCGACGTCGTTTGGACGGATCCTCTTCATAATAGCCGTGTCCATAGCCATAGCCATACCCATAGCCATAGCCATAGCCATAGCCGTAGCCGTAGCCGTAGCCCATACCACCAAATCGAACCGCATTCAGAATGATGGAAATGTGCTGGACCTTACCATCACGATATAGTTTATTCAGTGTTTCCAAGTGTTGTCGTCGAGTTGTATTCTGACGAACCACATACACAATAGAGGTAGCATATTGTACCAACGACATAGCATCGGAGATCAATCCCAAAGGTGGAGTATCCAAAACCACGTAATCATAATTAGCGTTGAGATATTCAAACAATGTCTGCATCCTGTCGCTCATCAATAATTCAGAGGGATTTGGGGGCTTAGGACCAGAAAGTACGAAGTCGAGGTTAGAAACTGTAGAAGCCTGGAAGATCTCCTCCAGTGAAGCCGCACCAATCAAGTAATTGCTAATACCCTTTTCACTCTTTAAGTTGAACTTTTCAGGCGACTTTGGTTTACGTAAGTCAAATCCCAACAGGGCGGTTTTCTTACCAGACAAAGCGATGATGGCAGCCAGGTTGTTAGAGCAGAAGCTTTTTCCTTCTCCAGAAACCGAGGATGTCATTAAGACGATGTTACACTTTTTCCCTTGCGTATTGAAATACTGGAGATTGGCTCGCAACGAACGAAAGGCTTCTGTGATAGCTCCTTTGGGGTGGTCCTGGACAATCAGTTCAGATTCGGTTTCATTATAACCAACAACCCCCAGTAGCGGAACTGGTGTTGAGCGCTCCAGCGTTACACGGTCGCGTATCTTGTCGTTCAGCGTATCGCGTATGAAGGTAAACGCGAACGGCAATACTAATCCAAGCAACAAGGCGATAAGGTAAACTTGCGCCTTAACTGGCCGGATAGGACTATACGTGGCATGCGCCTTGTCCACCATCTTATTATCAGAAATAGTCGACGCTAAAATTATTGCCGTTTCCGCGCGTTTTTGCATCAGATAGGTATAAAGTCCAGCTTTGACACTTCGTTGACGCTCAATATTTACGATAATCCGTTGTGAACCGGGGAGTAATTTAATCTTGCCTTCCACCCTGCCCAACTGCATGGAAGCCTCTCCCTTGGACGCTTTCAACCCTTCACGAATACTTTTAATATTTTCCAGAAGGTCTGTTTTCGTATTTTGAATGGCCAGGTTCAACTCCACCATTCGTGGGTTGTCTTGGGTAGCGGTTGCGCCAAGAACATTACGTTGACCTTCGAGATCATTGAGCTGAGCGATTAGTTTTTGTAACAGCGGATCATCGACACCCAAGCTACTTGGCGAAACACCTTTTAGATCCTTTTCATCATGAACATACTTTTCCAAGTAACTCAAAAAACTAAGCTTCAGATCGAGTTCTGATATTCGCGTATCATAGCCTTGCGCACTCTGCAAGTACGAGGTTGCCTCGGTGCTCACATCTGTAATCCCTTTCTCTGAACGAAACCTTTCGTACTCGCCCTCGACCTCATCCAAATCACGAGCAATGAGCGCCAATTGTTCATCGATGAACATCAATGAATTTCGCGCCAATTCATTTTTCTCTTCGATGTTCGACTTTAGCCAAACCTCAATTAGTTTATTAATGAAGTCTACCCCTTTTTCAGGAACAGCGTCCTCGACCGTAATATTAAGTATAGATGACGTCTTATTCGGCATCACAATGTTGATCAGCCCACGGTAATTACTAATAAGACTTTCTTTCAGATTAAACTTGAGCTCGTACGAACGCTTTTCATACTGCTTGTTATCAAAAGCTTGATTATTGAAGCTGCCTCTTTTCTCTACCGAAAATGAGCCAAGCTCATTGGAAATCTTTTGCCCAAAAAGTGCAATCTGTTTGAATTGCTGATCAGTTCGCGAGTCAGTATAGGTAAGCCGATAATTTTTACTGCTCAAAATATAAATTTCGACATCTGCGGTATAAGCAAAATACCTCAATGTATCGGAAACAAACTTAAATGGACAATTTTGGTACATTTCCGTCTGCTTAAAATTGCCTTTTAAGAAATAGCTAATGTCAAAATCAAGTTCGCTGATAGTTTTAGCTACACAAGTTCGTGAGCGTAGTACCTCTATCTCATTCTGAATATTACGGTCCGTGGTGAAATCATCCAACTGCTTAAGAATATCAGCAGCGTCTGTACTACTCTTTGGCTGTTTGATCATGACTGATCCGGTGGCCGAATATATGGGCGTTGTTACCCAGTTGTAATAATAGGCACATAAAAGAGCAATGACCAGACTAAACACATACAAGTACCAGAAACGAACGATGTAACTGAAAAAGAAGTGCTTGAAATTAAAGCCACTTTCCTCTTCCGGCATCGGAGGGTTATTGTTCTCAAATTGATTCATGGATGGAAGGGCTAAATTTTATTTGACGACGGCAATAACCGCCAGCATGAGAGTGACACCACTGAATATAATGGGCAAAATACGATACCAATTCTCGGCCATCGCTCTCTTGGTCTTCATGGGTTCAACATACACAATATCATTAGCGTGTAGGTAATAATATGGAGATGAAAACACTTCACGGGAAGTGAGATCAACCGTTGCGTACACCTTTTTCTTACCGTCATCACGAACAACCAGGACATTGTCGCGGCTACTGTAGACCGTCATATCCCCTGCCATAGCCAAGGCTTCCGGTAGCGTGATGCGTTCATTCATCACGGTAACAACACCTGGATGTGCAATCTCACCAAGTACGGTGACCCTAAAATTTCGAATTGTCAGTTTGACGGCTGGGTTCAATAAATATTTTTCAAGGCGTTTTGTCAAGGAATCCCTGGCAGCACTGGAGGTCATGCCACTAACATGTAAATCACCAATCAATGGAATACGGACCAACCCTTTTTCATCGACCAAGTAGATATTGGCCATTGAATTCTGGTCTTCACGTTCCGAGAAATTGAAATACTTGCTTGCTTCCGGGCTAGCGCTTGACACGTAGATGTTGAGCATGTCGCCAGGTTGAATTAGGGCGATATAATGACTATCAGAAATAGCAGAAACGGCAAACTGATCTAACACAGGCTTATCCTGAAAGCTGACAATTTGCTTGGGAGAAACACAGGCATAGAACGCACCTAGCAAAAAAATAAGTACTGGAAGGAGTTTTAGGTTTTTCATGAAACAGGCTAGAACCAGAAAACGCGGTTTTGAGCGAAAATTATGTACTCTTTATCCGCTAAATAGTTACAGCACCACAATAATATGAAGGAAATAGCCCAAAACCCATTACAAGTATCAGTTATAAAAATTAAAGAGGAACCGCCTGAAAGCGACTCCTCTTTTGGGAAAACAAACTAGTTGTTATTATCTATTCAATTACGACCGTTTTGACCGCTTGGCTCGCTTTTTCACCACAAAGGGTGAAAAGGCACCTTCCAGCCTTCAAGGCAGTCACATCCAGTTCACGAACATTACTACCGACTTCAGCGGGCAATTCGACTTGTTGATGCCTGAATTCTAGGCGAAGAGGGATAAATGGCACTATTCGATAACTACCGAATGTTTAGAATGTCCCGTTTGTTCTCCTTTCAGTGTTAACACATACATTCCTGGTACAATTCCATTCAAATCAATTTCATGAAAATTTTCTCCAGCATTGGTAACCAAATGCAGCTGCTGTACAACACGTCCAGACATATCAGTGAGACACATCTCCAAGACTTCTTGCGACTCAGCTGCAAATTTGATATTCAAACGGTCGTGTGCTGGATTTGGATACACCTTTGACTTAAAGGAGCCATTGTATAGTTGCGCTACACGGCAAGATATAGCAACGGCCAGGGTGCGTGAACCAGAAACGCCGCATGCATTTTCCGCCTTAACAACAATATTGCCCCCTGCTGCACCAAACTGAATGACGGCCGTAGTTGAACTAGAGACTGCTCCACTCACCACCAGAGCTCCAGGAGGCGCCGTAATCTGATATTGCGTAGCTCCCGCAACAGCTGGCCAGGTATAAACCTCTGTAGCTCCAGGACAAATAGACGTACTACCGATAATATTGCCAGGCATAGCTGGACTTCCCATCACCGTCATACATCGATCATAACCGCTACCACACGAACTTTCTCCACGAACACAAAGCTGCCCTGAAACAAAACTACTCGAGAATGATAACGTGATAGTATTGGAATTCACCGGACCAATGGCAGTAGCGCCCGCAGGTAACGTCCACGTATATCCGCTGGTCGCTTGAGGCATGGCAGGAATCGAGTACGTATACACTTGTCCGCATACACCAGTCAGCGGGTCACCAGCAATATTAGCAGGCGTCCCTATTTTTCCGGTAGTTAACGATTTACAACGAATAGGACTTGAAACACCGCAACCATTGACAGCTATGACACATACAGATCCGCTTAAGAAGCCAGGAGTTGCAGTTACTGACGCGTTCAAACCATTCGGAGAGACGGTAAGTCCAGTGCCTGTTACTGACCAGTTGTATGCAGTTGCTCCATTCAAGGCTGACACGTTGAACACATTGTTCGAAGATCCTGGACATAGATACTGTGAGCCTGAAATTGCGCCAGGCAAAGAGGGAGCTGATGAAATACTAAAGGTGCGTGGTGTGCTGAGTGTACCACAAGAAGTACGAGCACTGACCGACAAGGCACTTCCGTTGAAGCCAGGATTGAAATCAACATCCACCGTTGGCTGACTGGTTATGATGGTATTGACGCCACCATCAAATTCAGCAGCACCAGTAATAGTCCATTGATAGTCGGAAGCTCCATGCACAACACCCGTTGTATAACTTCCCGATCCGCCTGCGCAGGCCGTACTGCTACCGACAATCGCCGAAGGTGTACTGAGTGTATACCTGATCCAAGAACACTTGGTGTTCGGTGAATTACCACAACCATTCATAGCAGTCACGCAAACATTCCATCCAGAAGCAACCCCAGTTGGCGGAGCCACGAAGGTCATGTTAACCGTGGGGGATGTACCAGTAAAAGGAGCTGGCTGACCATTAAAATTAATACCACCAGCAGGTGAAGACCAAATATATCCAGCCGCATTTGACACATTGGAAGCCGTAATGCTACCACCAGACCCTATACAACCCGCATCCATTGACGATACTATTGAAATTGTACCGGCAGGAACAGCATTAAACACCATCGTCTTTTGAACACACGCAGTGGTATTGCAGGTCCCCTGAGCTTTTACATAGTAATTATAGGTACCGGCAGCAGATTGGGTAATGGACACGGACGATCCTGTACCAACTGGAGTTCCACTGCAACTTCCAGAATACCATACCCAACTAGCACCACTCCCCAACGAACCTCCACTGACGCTTAATGTAACGGTTGAATTGATACAACCCGCCAAGGCGCTAGAATTAATCGATGTTGCGGACACAGAAGGAGTCGCCAGCGCAAGAACAGATGAAGAACACGATGCCGAACACCCTCTTGCATCGGTGACCGTATAGGCATACGTCCCTGCAGGCAATGCCGTAAAAGTACCATCGCCTGAATATGGCAAAGTACCGCCTGTTCCTGTGACACGAATCGATCCATTAGCAGCTCCTGCACAGGACTCATCGGAAAGTTTAGTACAAGACACCGACAAAAGTGAAGGCTGAACAACTGTAACGGCAGCAACACCACTACATCCATTTGCATCAACAACCGTATAGTTATACGTCCCTGCAGAAATCACGAATGCACCATCGCCAGCATAGGGCACCGTTCCTCCTGCTGCAATCACATTAACTGTTGTTGTACCGCCATTACAAGATATCAATCCAGCATTCGCATTTACAGATAATTGAGACGGCTGGGTAATGGTAACACTGTTGGTTGAAGTACATCCATTCGCATCAGTGACCGTATAGTGATAGGAACCAGCAGATACAGTAAACGCTCCCGTGCCAGTATACGGACTCGTACCGCCATTGGCAGATACAGTTACAGTAGCATTTCCACCATAGCAGGAAATAGTACCAGCTGTGGCATTTGAAATCAATATCGTTGGCTCAGAAATTACGACACCCGCAGTAGCAGTACAACCGTTGGCATCGGTCAACGTGTAATTATAAGCTCCTGCAGAAACAGTGTACGAACCAGCACCATTGTATGGAGCCGTTCCGCCCGTACCAGAAACCGTTACCGTAGTAACACCGCCGTTGCAGGCAATTGCCTGGCTGGCAGCAGAAGCGGCAAAAACGGATGGCTGAGTTATATTTACGCTTGCTATGGATGAACAACCATTAGCATCAGTAATAGTATAGTTATGCATACCCGCTCCAACGACAAATGTTCCCGTTCCCGAATAAGGAGTAGTACCACCTGTTGCAGAAACAGAAACCGTAGTTGTACCTCCATTACATCCAATTGCACCGTTAGCGTTCGCACTGGTTGAAAGAATGGTCGGCTGTGTAATAGTAACAGAACTGAAGTCGGTACATCCATTTGCATCCGTGACAGTATAACTATATGAACCCGCACTTACTGTGAATAAACCTGTACCAGCATAGGGGGTCGTTCCTCCCGTTGCAGAAACAGTCACACCAGTAGTACCACCATTACAAGTAATTACACCATTCGATGATGCAGCAGCTAAGACTGCAGGTTGCGTAATTGTAAATGAAGAGGTGGCACTACAGCCCGCAGCATCCGTTACTTGCACAGTATAAATGCCATCTGATAGCGCTGTCAGATCTTGGCTGACACTGTTATTACTCCAGCTATAAGCATACGGCACACTACCACCAGAAGGTGTAATAGAAATCGTGCCGCTATTAGCACCATTACATGTGATGTTAGTTGATGTACCGGAAATTGAAACATCGTTAACTCGCACCACTGCATTCCCCGACTGATTTTGAGAACAGTTGGCATCCTGCACGCCGATTAGCGCATACGTAAATATACCAGCAACAGATGTTGGCACGGTTAGACTAGCAGTCGTGTTAGTACCTACTGTGGTAACTGTTTGACTTGCACCTCCATTGATTGAATAGGTGAATGTATACGGCGTAATCCCATTCGCTCCGGAGAAAATGACATCTGAACCCGCCGACCCTTTACAAACCGTTGAATTACCACTTATTGTTGCAGTAGGCAATGAACTTACCGTAACATTGGTAGATGCCGATGCGGTACAACCTGCTGCTGTTGTAGCAGTGACGGTATAATTGGTACTTACCGTTGGGGTTATACCGCTGATATTCTTTTGCGCAGACGTAAACCCGGAAGGAGTAGATGTCCATGCAAAGGAAGGAGCATCTCCAACTAAACGAAGATCGTCAATCACCCATGCCTCACTAGTAGCACTGTTAAGCATGCTAATTCGAATAGTTGCTTGCGTGGCATTATCAGGAAGCTCCACCATCAAGGTAGAATAACCATCGGTAGTGCGTGCACCTCCAGCAGCGGGAGCGAATGCAGTTGGCGTATTTGCACCGGTATACACTACTGAACCTGTAGCTGTTCCGCTGGAATAACTCCAGTAGCAATTACTGTTACCGTTCAACGTTATCTCGTTGGAGAAATTACTGCCCCCGTTCAAGGATACTCCAATCGTTACAAAGTCTGCGGCATCCAACCCACCAGTTGTAGATCCCATTGAAAAAGCAGCAACACGCAATGTAATCTTCTTGTTAATATACGCCCCAAGTCCCGTGACATTCGATGTAGTTAACGTGACTGATCCATTGTTTAGCCAATATGCAGTAGATCCACTCGAAGCGAACGCAACAGACGCTGGACGGTCTCCTGTAGCAGAAGTTCCGGTCTTGGTAGCACCGCCTGTCACTGAATAGGTCATGGTGCTTCCTGTTGATTCAAACCCTTGAAAGGCTATGTTCGATGATGATCCACTACCTGTAGCAGTAGAGGTTAAGTTAATCGATTGTCCATTGCAGATACTAGTTGCGCTAGCATTAGCAGACATACTACTTGGCAACGGATTCACCGTGGCAGTCACCGCAGTACGCGTTGAAGAGACACAACCGGTGGTGGTATTTCTGGATTGCGAATAATAAATCGTAGTTGATGAAATGGATGGAGTTGTAAAAGTAGTGACTCCGGTTCCACTGGTTAACACTGCACCACCTGTTGTTCCAGCATACCAGTCGATCGTAGAGCCAGAGGC
>CANIAS010000040.1 GCA_947465495.1 Candidatus Pollutiaquabacter sp.
CATTTCACTGATTGGCGTTGAAAGACTTTTGTAATGAGAATACGGCATTGATTCGTATTCATTGAGCAAGGAATATCGAGGACGAATGAAACCATTGTCACGAATCGAATCATTCGCCACCGTGTTTGATTTCAGAATGACATAATCGATGTTCCAGTGATCTCTATTTCCGTTTATGGTAGCATAGTTTTTAAAACGAAACTGGAAACCACGGTAGAGGTATTCAGGGCCTGAAACACGGATATTAACGCGTTGAAAAGAGGTGTCTTCGCGTCCTGGAACCGACCATTTATGAAGCCATATTCCTGCGACAGTACGGAATTCTACAAGTAGGGAATCACCGCTTTCGGGAGCATCACCCAATCCTTGAGGCTGATAAAAGAAACTCAGCCAAATACTAGTGTCGTTTGAATTAGCAGACAAATCGATGGGTAGGGACGTTAGGTAATCAGCAACGTCAGATTGTCCTGAATTAATGTTGTAGGGATTTCCATCCGGATCGAGTCCATCCATCGTGGCTACGCCAATTGTTATCGGGTTATCTGGGAAACTTTGATTGATGAATGCAAAACTATCGACCCATCGATCCGACGATGGGTAAACACCCTCTCTTGAAAAATCGTCGATGAACGGAAGATTCATCGTATCTATGGCGGAAGTGCGGTAAGATGATGTAGCGTGTGGGTGCTTTAAGGCAGGATTACTCTGCAACGGAAAAGTCTGCTCCTGAGCAAGTAAGCCAAGTGAATACACGAAGGCTAACATGACAAGCATGGTAGCTTTCAAAAACACCGACCTGTTGACAGTCCTACGAGTAAGGGTTACATGCATCATAAAAACGAATGCCAAGTTACGATTTTAAAGCGAGAAATAACAGCCGATAAGTGTGCTCAACGCAGGTACATGTCGACGGCTTCACCCTGACTCAGCGTAGCATTCTCTCCAGGTGTCGGCACTTGACGATAGACCGTGGCTTTTAAGGTGTCTTTTACTCCTGGATCATAATGGAGAGTTCCGACATTCAATGAAGATCCTTTAAGCGCAAAGGTGGCTTCAGCACTTGTAAGGCCTGTAAGGTCAGGTACGGGCACCTCAGTATTGCCCATGCCATCACCCAATACTAGGTCAATGGCTGACCCCTTGTTTATCTCTCGGCCGGGAGTGATGATTGCCCCGCGGTAGCGTTGTTCTAAGACTGCGTTTTTAGCCAAGTCGGGTTTGTAAATTAATTGACCAACTTTAAGTCCATACGACTCTAACATGGCTTCAGCCTGACGAAAGGATACGTCAATCAAGTTTGGCACCTTTACCTTAGGTGGCTGACTTGCATTGATGGTGATGTAGATGGTTCGTCCTTCTTTTACTTTGGATTTTGGAGCAGGATCTTGATCGAGAACGGTACCCGGTTTTTTTCCTAATTCGAACAATGAATCTACTACCTCAAATTCAAGGGAGTTTTCATGCAAGAAACTTTCCATACGATCCAGCTTCATGCCGCGGATATCAGGTACGGTGATGCTCTCCCCGTGATGCGTAAATCCGCCTAACCATTGTTGAAGGAACAAGAAGAGGATTACAAACAGCGCCAAGGCGCCCATCAGGCTGTAGCGGAACGTTTTGCTGCGTAAGAAAGGAAAAAGATTTTTTAGCATGTCAGTTGTGTCAATGTGTGGAAACAGCAGCGCTACGTTTTTTCATTCCATACTGAAGTATATGGTCAATGAAATCGTACGGTTTGTACCCAGCTAACGCTGTTTGATGGAAGATGCAGGTAGCAGGCGTCATGCCTGGAAGCGAATTCACTTCGATGAATAGTACTTCTACTTTTCCATCCTGATGAATTCTGACGAACGCATCGATGCGGGTATAGCCTTCGATGTTCAGTAACTGTGCGGCTTTGCGTAGTTCCTCTTTTACAATCGCAGAGATTCTATTTCGTTCAGTCGGATCTTTGGCATAACGGGCAGGAGTGATATTCTGGCCTTCGCCAGCTAGGAATTTTTCTTCCAAGGACAATATGTCGCCGTCCGATAGCGTCTCTGATGATTCAAAAACTTCGTAACGACGCTTTCCATCTGGTTCCATGTGCGTAAGCATGCCACCGGTGATTTCTAAAAAATGAGCGGCACCTTTCTTGTCAATCAATTCTTCCAGTAGAAATTCTTTCTTTCGTGGAAATTCTTCTTTCGGTTTCAAATGAAGAATGGTTGATGGCCCAGGTAGCGGCGCTTCGTCTGCACGAAATATCATTTCTGAAAATGCTGCCAGTTCTTCGCGACTTCGAATCTTTTTAACGGCACTCGAACATCCATCGTCAACTGGTTTTGCAATGAATGGAAATTTGAATTCCGCACAGATGGCATCGTAAAATGAATTAGCATCCTTCTTCCAGTATGCTCCAGATGCGAGGGCATGCTTCGCTGCTAGAAAACCATTCTTTAACAGGATTTCATTCGTCTCGTATTTGTTGATTGTGATTTTACTTGATTCAATCCCGGAGCCATTGTAAGGAATTCCTACACGCTCAAGCTGTCGTTGAACTTCGCCGTCTTCGCCAGGACGACCGTGCAATGCGATAAATACTGCATCAACTTCGCGGCCTAGTTCTTCGTAGGTAATTTGTCGTGGTCGCAAAACGTTATCAGTCGAGGTGTAAGTTCCGGTGATACGGTTACACTCATTCATGATCTCTTCAATCACCGGGTGTACACTGAAGTGTTCTGCCTTTTCGCGGATATCGTCGGCATTATCTTTCAGTAGCAAATTCACCGGCAGTTGATACATCACGTGATGCTCGGATGTGCCGGTTAGGAAAATAGGAATCGGCTGGTATTTATCGGAGGAAGAGAGTTTTTCATAGATGTTGCGACCACTCTCCACCGATATGTGTCGTTCGGAAGAGTATCCTCCCATAATCACAGCGACTTTCAGTTTTTCAGTTCCTGCATGACGAAGCCCTTTAATGCCTTGGTCAAGCTGATCCAACAGTCGTGGTAAGCGTATGAAGTCTCGCATGTCCGTAATGCGCTCTAAGATCGACGTACGGATGATGTAGGTAAGAAACTGCGAAGGGTTCAGTCCGATTTCTGCTGCCTGATGGAAAAAGAACGACGATGGCATCATGCCGGATGTCGTGTTGGGATCATTCAGGAAAATAGTTCCAGTATCCGTGATAAAACCATCGATACGAGCATAGACGTTAAAATGGAGCGATAGGAAAAGTCGTTCGCACTCGTTACGTATGTCGCGTACTTGTTGGTCGGGAAGTTGAATGGGTGTAATCTTCCGTGAAAGTCCTGGCAGGTATTTGGAGCGATAATCGAATAGTTCTTGTCCTTTTCGAATTTCGGTGGGTGGTAACGCAACTGGAGTTCCGTCGTCGTTGCGTACCACGATGCAGGAAAACTCTTTGCCGCCAATGAATCCTTCCACCACAACTTCACTATCGCCGTCTGTACTTTCCAATTGAATGGAATCGTTTCCGCTAGCAAAAGCATCGTTGATTCTGTAAAGAAGTTCCTCCGGATGATAAACCATTCCAGTATAGGAAGCGGATGAAAATCGAAGCGGCAGTCCGGTGCCTTCCCGAATATCACATAGCGTACGCAGGTGTCGAAGCTGGTGGTCAGTACTCCAACCTTTCCATTCGGATGCCTGTATGGTCTCAACAAAAAAGGCGCGTTCCATGGCGCGTTGCAACAAGTAATCGTCAGCCTTTGAAAGAATAGTTACACCAATGGAAGATCCTTGGTTGGCAGCTTTAATTACACAAGGGAAACCTATTTTTTCGGTAATTTTTTTTAACGCAGTCTGCCGAAATCCGGTGTTCGTCCAATCGTTACGTTTCACGATAAAGAATGGCGGACTGTTGAAACCTAAATCTCGCATCAATTGCTTCTGAATGGCTTTGTTGATACCGATTCCTGATGGCAGAATTCCGGATCCGGAGTAGGGGATTCCCTCGTATTCCAAAAGCCCTTGAATCCGACCATCTTCTCCGTAGGCGCCGTGTAAACATAAGAACGCGAAATCGAATTGGCTCGATAGTTCGCCTGCTTTTAACGGTTTTCCAATGACGCGAAGCAGATTTTCTTGCTCGTCACGATTTAAATCTCCAAGGCTTTCAGCATAAACTTGGAATTCGTGCTCCGAAGGCGGCAGTTGGTCTACAGGTGGATAGAAATCACGAATACTGCCTTTGTAAATATATTTCCAATCAAGAAGGACAAAGTTGCCGAAGCTATCTACAAAAATCGGTACTGGCTCAAACAAGGATTTGTTCAGGTTGTCATAGACTGTGCGGCCTCCGGCAAAGGAGACTTCCCGTTCTCTAGATCGTCCTCCGAAAATGATACCGATACGTAGTTTCATGCAATTTTTGCGTAAGTGGTTGAAAAAGTGTCGCTAACAAAGTTAGGCAATTCGACCGCCCTGACTTAGGACGTTTTTCTTTGTTTTCACTTTAAAATGTTAAAAAAAGCAATTTTGAGAGAAGCTTTTAAAACGCTTTTGGCGCCTTGATATTGCTCTCAGGCATGGCTTTGAGAGGAGATTTTTGTACCTTCGCAGCCCCTTAATAATCAACACGATGATTGCAGTATCGAATCTTTCCCTACGTTATGGGAAACGGGTCCTTTTTGAAGATGTGGAGCTGAAGTTTACCCCTGGAAACTGCTATGGTTTAATCGGGGCAAACGGTGCCGGTAAGTCTACCTTTCTAAAAATCCTCTCCGGTGAAATTGATCCATCAACTGGACACGTTCATCTGACGCCGGGTGAGCGGATGAGTGTCCTCAAGCAAAATCACTTTGAGTTTGATCATCAAACCGTTTTGAATACAGTCATGCAAGGTAATAAGCGACTGTGGGATGTCATGCAGGAGAAAAATGCGATTTATGAAAAAGATGATTTTACCGAAGCCGATGGAAATCGCGCCGCTGAGTTAGAGAATCTCTTTGCTGAAATGAATGGCTGGGACGCTGAAAGCGATGCTGCTAACTTGTTGAGCGGACTAGGGGTGAAGGAGAATATTCACTATACGTTGATGGGGGAGCTCAGTGGGAAGGAGAAAGTTCGTGTGCTGTTGGCTCAGGCGCTTTTCGGTAATCCGGATGTGTTGTTGCTCGATGAGCCCACCAACGATCTTGACGTAGAGACCATCTCCTGGTTAGAGGATTTCCTGGCAGATTTTCAGAATACAGTAATCGTTGTTTCACACGACCGACATTTTTTGGATGCCGTCTGCACGCATGTCGCTGATATTGATTTTGGGAAAATCAAACTTTTTACTGGAAACTATACCTTCTGGTATGAGTCTAGTCAGCTCGCGTTGCGTCAACGTTCAGACCAGAACAAGAAAGTCGAAGACAAGCGCAAAGAATTACAGGAGTTCATTGAGCGTTTCAGTGCCAATGCCTCTAAATCACGCCAGGCGACCAGTCGTAAAAAATTATTGGAAAAACTCGTGATCGATGATATACAGGCATCCAATCGAAAGTACCCTGGAATTATCTTTCGTGCCGAGCGCGATTGTGGGGATCAGATCCTACAAGTAGATGAATTGTCCAAGCGAGCTATGGATGGCAGTCTGTTATTCTCCAACGTCTCCTTCTCCATTCAAAAAGGCGATAAAGTGGCTGTCTTGTCGCAAGACCACATGGCCATTACATCCTTTTTTCAAATTTTGAACGAGCTTGAATTTCCAGACAGCGGTGAATTCAAGTGGGGAACTACCATCACACGTTCGTATTTGCCCAATGACAATTCATCGTATTTCAGTGATGAACATAATCTTGTAGATTGGTTGAGGCAATATTCCAAAGACAAGGATGAGACCTATGTGCGTGGATTTCTTGGTAAGATGTTATTCTCCGGCGAGGAGACATTGAAAAAATCCAATGTGCTCTCAGGAGGTGAGAAGGTGCGTTGTATGATTTCACGAATGATGCTTACCAATGCAAATTGCTTGATCTTGGATGAGCCTACGAACCACCTTGACCTCGAATCTATCACCGCTTTCAACAATGCCTTGAAAGATTGGAAGCACGTGGCCTTGTTTACAACGCATGATCATACTTTTGCAGAGAGTGTGGCCAATCGCATTATTGAGCTAACACCATACGGCATCATCGACAAGCGGATGTCGTACGACGAATATTTGCAAAGTCCGGCGGTTAAAGAACAGCGCGACCTTCTTTATGGAAAGGTCACAGCCTGATCAAGGCTTCTTCCAATTCACTCCGAGGTTGTAGAGCAGAAATGAAAACACGTCTGTTTGTTCGTCAATTTGCTTGGCTACGGGTTTGCTGGAGCCCAGTGCTGTAGAGCCAGCATGCCCTGCGTTCACGTCGATGCGGATCAGTTGAGGATTTGGCCCCGTGTTTGTTTCCTGAAGCGTAGCAATAAATTTAAACGAATGGGCTGGCACCACACGATCATCGTGGTCACCGGTAGTTACCAGTGTCGCTGGATAGTTTAATCCTGGCTTGATGTTGTGTAACGGAGAGTAGGAGAGCAGGTTTTTAAATTGAATGGAATCTTCGCTTGAACCATAGTCACCTTTCCAGGCCCAACCGATGGTAAAGGTGTGATATCGCAGCATGTCTAATACGCCAACAGCGGGCAATGCTACCTTGAAAAGGTCCGGACGCTGTGTCATGACAGCTCCTACGAGTAATCCACCGTTTGATCTTCCGCCAATACCAAGCTTAGAAGGAGAGGTGTAATTTTCCTTGATTAAATAGTTGGCCGCCGCAATGAAATCGTCGAATACATTTTGTTTTTTTAGCTGTGTGCCTGCTTCGTGCCATGCTTCACCGTATTCGCCGCCACCACGGATGCAGGGCATAGCAAATACACCGCCTTGCTCTAAAAATACAAGTCGCTCAATTTTGAACTCGGGTGTTTTAGAAATATTGAAACCGCCATATCCAAACAAAAGCGTTGGACGATTTCCGTCTCGGATCATGTCTTTTTTATGTACAAGGAACATTGGAATGCGAGTGCCATCGACACTGTTGTAAAAAATTTGTTCCGTCACATATTCCTCCGACTTGAATTTCATGACAGGTCGGAAGTAGACCTCTTGCTGGTTGCTAATTACATTGTATTGATAAATGGTGGACGGTGCCGTAAAAGTTGTTAAGGAATAAAAAATGAGGCTGTCTTTTTTGCTTCCTGAGAGCTGATCAACTGTTCCGATGGTTTCCAGTGGAATGTCTTGAATGTATTTTCCTCGTTTGTTGTATAGTTTGATGACGCTTTTAGCGTCTTGAAGGTAACGGGCTACAAAGCAGGAGCTGCTCACCACTACTTGTTGTAAAACGTCGCTTTCTTCTGCGATGATGTCGAATGTTTTACTGACACCATCTACCGGTAGTGCCATCAGTCTGTAGTTCGAGGCATCTTTGTTAGTGACTACAAATAGCATCGTGCTGTCGTTATCAATGACAGAATAGTCGTTTCCAAAATTATCGACTAGTGTGATGAAAGTGGATGTTGGGTTGGTTAGATCTTTTACCAAGAGGTTGTTGCCGCTGGTTCCCTCTGATCCGGAGATGAGTAGAAAGTGTTGGTCGGACGTGACATCTGCACTGAAGTTTCGCAATGGATGATTTTTATCTTCGAAGACAAGTTTATCGGCATTTTGTGGTGTCCCCAACAAATGGTAATAGACTTTGTGGTATTCGTTTTTTCCTTTGAACGCATCATCAGCCGATGGTTCATCGTACCTTGAATAATAGAATCCGTTTTCTTTCCAGGCAATGCCAGAAAATTTAACCCAATGGATGGTGTCTGAAAGATTCTTCCCAGAAGATGTTTCCTTTACCAGAATATCATTCCAGTCGCTACCGGCACTTGAAAGCATGTAAGCAAGGTAATTACCGTCTGAAGAGACAGCGACAGTGCCAATGTTTACCGTGCCATCGTTGGAAAGTGTATTGGGATCCAGGAATATTTTCGAGGGTTGCTTTCCTCGAATAATATTTAGCACAAATTGATTTTGAAGTCCATTGTTGGTGTAAACAAAATAGTTTTCACCACCTTTGAATGGAACGGATGATTTAGGGAAATTCCACAGTTCCGTCATTCGCTGTTTCATGACAGAACGAAATGGAATCTTTTCCAGATAATTTTCTGTCAACTTGTTTTCTTCTTTTACCCATTGAGATGTCTCCTCTGAACGATCATCTTCCATCCATCGATAATGATCTGAAACGGTTGTACCGAAATAGCTGTCAGTTTGGTTGGTCTTCCGAGCCGCCGGATACTGATACGGTTGACTCATTGATACCTGGCTGGAAGTTAGGAGTAGTAATAAAATTATTTTCTTCATGGTAGTTGTTTTTGCGATCTGTTTCAGGGTGTTTTTTTGGGTATCGTACATCGGAATTTAAGCATGGAGATGTTGGGTAATCAACTTTTACTTAGTCGTTGGATGGCAGCTTCGGCACAACGTTCTCCATCCATGGCTGCAGATACAATTCCGCCAGCATAACCAGCGCCTTCTCCACACGGGAAGAGTCCTCTGATTTGGGGGTGTTCAAGTGTTTGATGATCCCTTGGTATTCGAACCGGTGAGGAAGTCCTTGATTCTGTGGCCACCAAGACAGCCTCGTTGGTAAGGTATGGTTTCATGCGTTGGCCAAATTGACGCAATCCCTTTCGTAAGGCATCCGCAATTGGCGCTGGTAATACATCGTCCATTTCGGTGGCACGGATTCCAGGAATATAGGAGCAAGCAGGTAGTGATGATGAATTCTTTTTCTGTAAGAAATCCATGAGCCGTTGGGCGGGTGCAACGAGATTACCACCTCCTGCTTTGAATGCTTTTTGTTCCACGCTTCGCTGGTAGGAAAGTCCGGATAAGGCAGAGTTTCCAAATGAACTGTAATCCTTCAAGTCGATACTTACCACCATGCCTGAATTTGCGAATGGATTGTTGCGTTTCGAGGGCGACCAGCCGTTCACGACAATTTCACCAGGAGCAGTAGATGCAGGGGCGATGATACCGCCCGGACACATGCAAAATGAATAAACACCTCTGCCGTCTGCCTGCGCTGTCAATGAATAGGAGGCAGGTGGTAGCCACGCACTTCGTTCGGTACAATGATATTGCACTTGATCGATGATAGATTGAGGATGTTCGATGCGAACACCGAGAGCAAATGGTTTTGCCTCCAGTAGGAATTGCTTACGGTCAAACAACTCATAAATATCCCGCGCCGAATGCCCAGTTGCAAGGATAATGCTTTTGGTTTGTATTTCGGTTTCTGATTTGCTTTTCAAGTCTTCCACCAATACTCCGCGTATCGATCCTTCACTGGTAACTATATCAGTCAACCGATGTTCAAATCGTACCTCTCCACCACATCGTAATATTGTGTTTCGTAGTGCTTCAACAATTTTCGGGAGTTTATTGGTGCCAATGTGCGGATGCGCATCGATTAAAATGGAAGGGTCAGCGCCATGAACCACCAAGGAGGATAGAATGCGATTAATATCGCCACGCTTTCCGGAACGGGTATAGAGTTTCCCGTCCGAGTAGGTGCCTGCGCCGCCCTCTCCAAAACAATAGTTAGAGTTGGGGTCTACAGCGCCTTCTTGATTGATACGCGCCAAGTCCCTGCGCCGTGAACGAACATCCTTTCCCCGCTCGATGACGATCGGACGATAACCTAATTCAATCAGCCGTAATGCTGCAAACATTCCGGCAGGACCGAAGCCTACTACAACGACAGATTCTGCCAATGAAATATCTTTTTCAAAATGAAAGAGTGCTGATAAGTCAGGAGGCGCCGGTGGTGGTTCGTCCACGTAGGCGTCAACGAATACTCGAATCTTGACGGTTCTGGATCTTGCATCAATGGAGCGTTTTTTTAAGATCAGTTGGATCCGTTCCGGAGGGATGCTCAGTAATCGTGCGGCATGGCTGAGCTGTGCCGTCTTGTCGGCTGCCTCTTCCGGCAGAAGGACAAGTTCAAGCGGGTAGATCATGAACTTTGTAAATCTATTATTCGAAGAAAAAGGAAACGTAAAATACTTTCGAACGCAACGATGATAGTGAATTCGAATAAACGGTGTTTTCCGAGACTAGCAAGTTGGGAATTCCATTATACATTTTAATCTCGGGGGAGAATTTAAAAAAGGGCATATAGAGGTCTGCGCCAAAACCAATTTCATAGCCGTAATCTTTTCGGTTTAATTTGATGATGTCAGGGTCTTTCTCTTTTACTTTCGCCTGAGATATCATGTCATTTTGAAAACGAAAACCTGCTAAAACATATAACCGGTAGTTGTCAATTCGCTTTGACTTAAATTTAAGATCTACCGGCATTTCGAGATAGGTTGATTCAACTGCTTTGTTAAGTGTAGGATTTCTGCCGGTGGCAGGATCGTAATACGTGAAAAGCAATTGTCGCTGCACAAAGGAGAGTGCCGGCATGAACCGTAGGTCAAAATGATTGCCAAGATGCAGGTTCATTAGAATGCCCAGATTTAATCCACCCTGGGGCATTGGAGTAATACTATAGATGCTGTCTTGCAATTTGAAGTCGGCCGCAGGAGTCATGTTAAAGTTTGCCGAGTTAAACCCCAATACAAACCCGAAATGTATTTTCTGCTTATCGTACTTCGGAAGGTTCTTTGGTTTTTCGCTCATTTGACCAATACAAAGTGCTGGTGCAAGTAGCAACAGGAAAAACCAGCGATATGTACTTGTTCGTATCACGCTTTTATGCCAGTATAGATGGATACGATGCCAAATGTTTTGGTCGTGCAAGTGGTTGAGCTGAATCCTGATTTTTTCAATTCGGAGAGGAATGCATCGCCGTCAGGAAATGCACTAATGGATTCATGCAGGTAGGTATACGCTGCAGGATCTTTGGAAACCAGCTTTCCGATTGCCGGTGTGATCTTGGTGGAATAAACCTGATACAGCCAGCGCATGATAGGTTGACGAGGATGTGAGAATTCCAAAATAACAGCTTTCCCGCCAGGTCGTAGAACGCGGTATATTTCCTGTAGACCTTGTTGTAAGTTTTCGAAGTTTCGTACTCCAAATGCAACGGTGACAGCGTCGAATTTATTGTCGCTGAAAATTAGTTTTTCCGAATCGCCTTCCAATAATTCAATTTTGTCGGTCAAACGCCGTTGCTTGATTTTCTTTTTTCCGATTTCAAGCATGTCAACCGATATGTCTACTCCGAATACCTTATCCGGATTCAACCGAAGTGCTTCAATAGCTAGATCGGCAGTGCCGGTCGCAATATCCAGGATGATTTTTGGTCGATCCTTTTTTAATTTATTGATGGCCGCCTTACGCCATAATTTATCGATGCCTAACGATAAGAAATGGTTTAGGAAGTCGTAGCGCACCGCAATGTTGTTGAACATGCGTGCAACTTGTTGCTTCTTGTTTTCAGAAGCATCTTTATAGGGGGTAATTGTTTCGCGCATGTTAGAGCAACTTGAATTTTCGTGCTTCTTGATACAAAGCCTGTTTGTCGACTGGAACTACTCCTACATATTCACAGACCATTCCACCTGCTAGGTTTGATAGTGCGGCCAATAGGGTAGGAGTTGTCTTTGCGGCCAAACAAAGTGCAGCGATGCTGATCACGGTATCGCCTGCGCCTGAAACATCCGCGATGTTGCGAATGTGTGCAGGAAGATGATCCGATGTATCATCGTGATGAAACAGGACTCCTTGCTCGGAAAGTGTTAGTAAAATATTTTCCAAGTGGTGGTCTTTTGCCAGCTTCCCTACAGCCGTTGAAAGTTCCTCGATACGTCCTTTGTCGAGGTCGATTTTCATGCCTTCACGTAACTCTTTCAGGTTTGGTTTGAAAAGTGTTACGTGTTTATACGAATTAAAATTCCGTTTCTTCGGGTCAACAGCAATGGGAACGTGTTTAGCTTTAGCCCATTTTACCACTTGCTCAATCAAGGTCTTCGAGATGACTCCTTTGTCGTAATCTTCAAAAATGATGACGTCGATGTCGTCGTGCAACAAATAACTTTCGATTCGTCCCAGCAATTGCTTGCGTTCGGAAGCAGAGATGTCTGAGGTCCACTCTTCGTCGACACGCAACATTTGGTGATTGTTACCGATGATGCGTGTCTTTACGGTCGTAGGTCGATCTGCACTGGAAACGAGTCCATCGGGTGACATTCCCATCTGCTGCATCAAGTCGATGAAGTCTCTACCGTTGGTATCGCCCCCGATGACTGAACAAAGAAGGGGAACTGCTCCCATGGCCTGAAGGTTGATGGCCACATTCGCTGCGCCACCTAGTCGATTTTCTTTTTTGTGTACAGCAACGATGGGCACTGGAGCTTCCGGGGATATTCTGTCGACTTTACCCCATAAGTAGGCATCCAGCATGACATCACCGATGACCAATGCTTTCATGCCGTTGAAGGATTCGAACAAGGTTTCGAGTGAATGACTTTTTTTGGAGCTCATGCGGAAAGGTTGCTATAGGTACTAATTGCAGCAGTCAAATTGAAATACTGCAAGAAGGGTTAGTGTAATTTATTCAATGCGTCTTTCATGCGTTTTACAGCTTCAGTGAGTTTATCGTCTGAGGCAGCGTAGGACATCCGGAAGCAATTCGGATCGCCAAATGCATCGCCAGTAACAACACTTACATGTCCCACGTTCAGTAAGTACATGCAAAAGTCGTTCGCGTTTGTAATGTGGTGCGTTCCGTCTGATTTGCCAAAGTACTGGCTAATGTCTGCGAAAACGTAGAAGGCACCTTGTGGCTGATTTAACCTGATCCCAGGAATATCTTTCATCAATCCCATCACTAGATCACGTCGACGCAAAAAGGCGTCTCGCATTTCTTTGGTAGGTGTATTATCGCCCTTCATGGCTGCTTCCGCTGCTTTTTGGGAAATGCAGGAAGGGGCAGAAGTGAATTGACCTTGCATTTTGTCACATGCATCGGCGATCCATTTTGGAGCTCCGATGTATCCGATCCGCCAGCCTGTCATGGCATATCCTTTTGACACACCATTCACAACAATGACTCGGTCCTTGATGGATTCGAATTCAGCAATGCTGGCATGACCACCGATGAAATTGATATGCTCGTAGATTTCGTCGGATAGCACATAAACGTGCGGATGACGTTCCAGCATTCGGGCCATTTCTTTCAATTCCTCTCGTGAATAAACCGATCCGGTTGGATTGCAAGGAGAAGAGAAAATGATCAGCTTGGTTTTAGGGGTAATGGCTTTTTCCAATTGATCGGCTGTTACTTTAAAATCGGCATCGATGGTTGCCTTGATGGGGACTACCGTTCCTTCGGCAAGTTTGACGATTTCGATGTAGCTTACCCAGTACGGCATCGGAATGATGACTTCATCGCCTGGATCAATCATGCTCAACACGACATTGGCAATAGATTGTTTAGCGCCGGTTGAAACCACAATCTGATCCGGTTGATAATCGAGGTTATTCTCGCGTTTGAATTTTTCCGATATCGCTTTACGCAATTCAGGATATCCTGAAATGGGTGTGTAGAACGTGTACCCGTCATCTATCGCCTTTTTGGCAGCTTCGCGGATGTATTCGGGTGTGACAAAGTCTGGTTCACCCAGACTCAGGTTGATCACATCAATGCCTTGAGCAGTCAGCTCCCGGCTCTTTTTAGCCATACCAATGGTTTGGCTTTCTGACAGGTGCTGGACCCGTTTTGACAATGGACGTTGTGTCATAGCTTAGGAACTGCAAACCTACTTGATTTTAGCCAATGCCCCAACTTTTACCGATGGGTCAGGGTGGTTCATGGCACCTGTAAATCACTGTTTTTCAAAGTGCTGTAAATATTCGCTAAATGCGGATTCCGGTCTGCGTTCATTCCGTTAAATTTGACCTAATTCGAGTGGCTGACGTGTCGTCGTTTAAGCCACAAAAAATCACCTTATTTGGCAGACATTTCTCCTTGGCACGACTTTCGACCTTTGGGCTGCTCCCAGATAAAAGACGTACTGCTGACAAGCTGTCCGATAAACTAATCTACTCATGAATCAACCTCAAAATCCAGACTATCCATTCAATTTGATGAATATACTCGATGACGATACGGAGTTCATTCCGTTGTTATCTCAAGAGGACGAGCAGTCCATGAATCAACAGCAAATTCCAGATGTGCTCGCGATCCTGCCATTACGCAATACCGTACTCTTTCCAGGTGTAGTGATACCTATCACCGTTGGCCGAGATCGTTCCATCAACTTGATTAAAGATGCCTACAAAGGCGATAAAATTATTGGAGTCATCGCTCAGAAAGATGTTTCTGTAGAGGATCCAACGATTGACGATCTACATCGCGTTGGAACAGTTGCCAATGTGTTGAAAATGTTACGTATGCCTGATGGAAATACCACCATCATTATTCAAGGTAAGCGCAGGTTTGAAATAGAATCATTGGTTCAGTCCGAGCCGTATATTACTTGTCGAGTCAGAGCATTGGAGGAATTTGGTGTAGCCTCCGAAGACAAAGAATTTATGGCCATGGTCGCATCATTAAAAGATTTGGCCTTGCAAATTATTCAACACTCTCCGAACATTCCCTCGGATGCTGCTTTTGCAATACGAAACATCGAAAGTCCTTCATTCCTGATCAACTTCATTTCGTCCAATATGAATTTGGACGTTCATAAGAAGCAAGAGTTACTGGAGATTGCCGATCATAAAAAACGAGCAACACACGTGCTCGAGTATCTTTCCAAGGAGTTGCAGATGCTGGAGCTAAAGAATCAGATCCAAAATAAAGTGCGGGTCGACATCGATAAGCAGCAGCGGGAGTACTTTTTGAATCAGCAATTGCGCACCATCCAGGAAGAGCTAGGCGGTACAACGCCCGACCGAGAGGTAATGGAATTGCGTGAACGTGCTCGCACCAAGTCATGGACAAAGGAAGTAGGAGAGGTATTTACACGTGAATGCGACCGCTTGTCAAGGATGAATCCTGCTGCAGCTGAATATTCGGTGTTATTGAATTATTTGGAATTGATGCTTGACCTTCCTTGGAATGAGTTCACCCAGGATAATTTCGATCTCAAGCATGCGCAGAAAGTTCTCGACAAAGACCACTATGGATTGGAGAAAGTCAAGCAACGTATTTTAGAATACCTCGCTGTACTAAAACTCAAGCGCGACATGAAATCGCCAATCATGTGTTTATATGGTCCTCCGGGAGTGGGTAAAACCTCCTTGGGAAAGTCGATTGCCAAAGCACTTGGTAGAAAATACGTGCGCATGTCGCTGGGTGGCCTTCGTGATGAAGCTGAAATCCGTGGTCATCGAAAAACCTACATCGGAGCAATGCCTGGACGCATCATTCAAAATCTCCGAAAGTCCAAATCATCGAATCCGGTCTTTGTATTGGATGAAGTAGATAAATTGGGCAATGATTTTCATGGGGATCCTTCATCGGCATTACTTGAAGTACTTGATCCCGAACAAAACAATACCTTTTATGATAATTACCTGGAGGTAGATTACGACTTGTCAAATGTATTATTCATCGCTACGGCAAACTCCTTGAGTCGCATTCAACCAGCGTTACTGGATCGTATGGAAATCATCGAGATCAATGGCTATACGATGGAAGAGAAGGTTCAGATTGCAGTCAAGCATCTGATGTCCAAACAACTTGAAGCCCATGGTTTGAAAAAAGAACATGTTAAACTTCAACCTAAAGTCATTGAACATTTGATTGACCATTATACGCGTGAATCTGGTGTGCGTGGATTGGAAAAGAAAATTGCTTCCGTCGTAAGAAGCATTGCAAAGCAAGTAGCCATGGAGGAGACGTACGAAGCAGTGGTCACGACCGACGATATTACCCGAATTCTTGGAGCCCCTATTTTCCCAGCTGATAAATACCAAGGTAATGATGTGGCTGGTGTAGTAACCGGCCTCGCCTGGACATCGGTTGGTGGTGATATTCTTTATGTTGAGGTAAGTCTAAATAAAGGCAAAGGAAAGGTCGTCATTACCGGGAACCTGGGTGAGGTAATGAAAGAATCTGCCATTATTGCCATGGCCTATTTGAAAGCTCATGCGGATGATCTTGGAATTGACTACCGTGTATTCGATCAATGGGATGTTAATATTCACGTACCCGAAGGGGCGACTCCGAAAGATGGACCTTCAGCTGGTGTTACATTACTCACAGCGTTGGCTTCTGCTTTCACCCAGCGTAAAGTGCGAAACGGATTGGCAATGACTGGCGAAATAACATTGCGTGGTAAAGTCTTGCCAGTAGGTGGTATCAAAGAGAAAATTCTGGCGGCCAAGCGGGCAGGAATCAAGGAGATTGTTTTGTGCGAAGAGAACCGCAAGGACATTGATGATATTCGGAAAGACTATATCAAGGATCTCAAATTTACATACGTGAAAGAAATGATTGACGTAATCAATTATTCATTACTCAAAGAAAAAGTAAAGAAAGCTTTGGATGTTAAATTTAACGCAGGGTCTGTAACTGCTTCTAGCTAAAAAGCAGGCTTCAAATTTTTCATAAAAAAAACCTCTCGAATCGGAGAGGTTTTTTTATGGTTGGATAGTTAAATTGCTGTTTTTTTTGGGCGCCCTCGTTTGCGCTTTACAACAACCTGTCTTGAGGCAGTTGTATTAGCATCGTTACCAGTTTTTATTTTGCGAGGTCTACCGCGACCTCTTTTAACGGGCGCTTCATCCGTATCGCTTTTCATAACTGGTCTTCCAGGACCTTTTTTGCCCGGCGGTCGTCCCGGACCTCTTTTTCCCGGCGGTCTTCCAGGAGTGGCTAGTTCACTTCCGATAGTGCGAACTCTACCTCGGTTGGTGTTTTTTTTCTTTTCAAATAGCAATAATTTATCCAGCTTTTTTTGGATAGAATAAATGGCTTGTACCAATTCGGTGATGCCAATTGCCAATAAGTTTTTCTTTTTCGATGGTGCCATAGAAAGATGTTCAACTAGCAAATACTGATCATCTGTTGTCTGATGTCTGATGTATCACTATTGGGGTAAATACCGCTTGCCAGTAGTTTTGAGAAATTAATTTTCACTCAACTGCATTGAATGTTCAATTGCAATAATTATCCTTTCATTGAAATCAGGAATTCTTCGTTGGACTTCGTGCCGCGCATTTGTGTGAGGAGGAATTCCATTGCTTCCAGCGGGTTCATATCTGCCAGGTGGTTTCTAAGAATCCACATGCGTTGAAGCATTTCTTTGTCCAATAGCATGTCTTCGCGACGGGTAGAAGAGGCTACCAGATCGATCGCAGGGAACAGGCGTTTGTTGGCTAGTTTTCGGTCAAGTTGTAATTCCATGTTGCCGGTTCCTTTGAATTCTTCGAAGATGACTTCATCCATACGAGACCCGGTGTCAATTAGAGCGGTAGCGATGATAGTAAGACTTCCGCCATTCTCAATTTTACGAGCTGATCCAAAGAAGCGTTTAGGCTTATGTAGAGCATTAGCTTCGACACCACCTGATAATACTTTGCCGGAGGCAGGTGCTACGGTGTTATAAGCTCGCGCCAGTCGCGTGATAGAATCGAGTAGAATCACCACATCATGGCCGCATTCGACGAGTCGCTTAGCTTTCTCCAATACGATGTTTGCAATTTTCACGTGACGGTCAGCTGGTTCGTCGAAGGTTGATGCGACAACTTCAGCTTTTACGCTGCGTGCCATGTCGGTCACCTCTTCAGGACGCTCATCGATGAGTAGGATGATCATGTAGACTTCAGGGTGGTTCGCAGCAATGGCGTTGGCCACCTCTTTTAACAACATTGTCTTACCCGTTTTGGGCTGGGCAACAATGAGCCCACGCTGGCCTTTACCGATTGGCGTGAACATATCCATGATACGTGTGGAGTAGGTGGCACCTTTTCCTTCAGCAAGATTTAATTTCTCGCTAGGAAACAACGGGGTAAGAAAATCAAAGTGTATACGATCTCGAGCCGTGGCCAAATCAAGGCCATTAACGAGCTCTACTCGTACCAGCGGAAAATATTTTTCGCCTTCGCGCGGTGGACGAACAACTCCTTTTACGGTATCGCCAGTCTTGAGACCAAACTGCTTAATTTGAAGTTGCGTAACAGATACATCGTCTGGTGAAGTCAAGTAATGGAAATCGCTGGAGCGCAGGAAGCCAAAACCGTCAGGCATAATTTCCAACACGCCTTCGCAGGTGACCAAACTATCCGGATCAGGCGCTAAGTCCTGTGGTTCGCGGAAGTCACGTCGCTGACGAAAGTTATTCCGATCGTTTTCAAAGCGATTTTGTCCACCGTGCTGTTGGTGTTGTTGTTGAAAATGTTGCGGCTGTTGCTGTTGAGTTTGCGACTGCTGTTGCTGTTGCTGTTGCTGTTGTTGTTGTTGTTGAGGTTGTTGAGGTTGTTGAGGTTGTTGCTGTTGTGCTACAGGCTGTGGATGGCGGTGCATCGGACGTTGTGGCTGCTCAGATGCCGTACCTGGTGAACCAGGGTTTGCAGGCGGCTGCATATTCAACGGCTTACGCTCAGGTCGAGAAGGAGGAATTCTAACACTCGGTTCCAGGACCACTTTTTCAGCAACCGGTTGAACGTTTTCTTCTGGTAATACGCGTTTACGCTTTGGTCGATTATCAGCGGCTCCTTCTTCAGACGCAACTGGCTTTGGCTCTTTAGGAGCTTTGGGCTCTTTTGCTTCTTTAGGTTCCTTTGCTTCTTTAGGCTCTTTAGCCGGTTTTGTGGATTTTGGAGTCATCTTTTCTTTGATGGAAGTGCTGATGCCGGGATTTGCGGCTTGTTGGTCCAGAATCTTATAGACCAAATCCTGCTTACGAAGGTCTTCGTAATTGGGAATGTTCATCAAACGGGCGATTTCTTTTAACTCGCCGACCAGTTTGTCGTTTAATTCTGCAATTTGATACATGATAATGTTTAAGTTTCCTGCCTCACTGAAGGGGAAACTATTAATAGACTATAAGTTGTTAGATTTGATTCGGTGGAAAGTCACAGAAATTGCTGTGTGCTTATTGGATGATGCAATCGGAAAGAGATGGGGGCGAAGCGGTGAAATTCGAATAGCTGGGAGGATTCCCGTACTTGCTTCGTAATGGTTTTACAATATTACAGCATTCAGTAGGAATTACCAAATATTCCCCTGTTTTTTTGTTTTTTCATCCATTTAAAGTCCTAGCGTACTTCAATTCGGTACTATTCTATCGCTTTTATGTAGTTCTTTTTCTCATTACCTTGCCAATCTCAACCCCGGAAATTTATGATACAACGTGTGCAATCGCTTTTCTTGCTAATCGTCGTCGCCTTTTCTTTGTTGTTAATGGTGTTGCCAATTTATGAGTTTCCAGAAATTGCTGCTCAATTGCCGGTTGACACAACAGCATCGGTGGCTTTGGTGAAGTCTTATAGTATTGGTGATAATACATTGCTCTCAATTATAAACGGTGCGGTAGGATTACTCTCACTGGTAGCCATCCTATTATTCAAAAATCGTAACCTTCAGGTTCGTTTGGCGAATGTTAACCTACTTCTAATCTGTGTGCTAATTGGGTTATTGTTTTTCCTAGCCGATACCATGGGTAGTAGTCTGAATCATCGTGTTTCCTATCAATACGGTTCCTACTTACCGCTGATTCAATTGGTTTTTACTTTTCTGGCAATACGAGCCATACGCAAAGACGATGAGTTGGTGCGTTCTGCTGATCGATTACGTTGAGTAGTCCCGTATTATGCGGAAGATTTGTTTAGTATCGGATACGCATGGTCATATCGACGACCGGATGTTAGAGATGGCATCGACTTCGGATGAAATCTGGCACGCGGGTGATTTTGGTGGAGGAAATGTGTCTGAAAAACTCGCAGCTGCCAAACCATTGCGTGGAGTTTTCGGAAATATTGATAGTATTTCCATTCGTATGGTCTACCCCGAATTTTTAGTGTTCGCCATTGAAGAGGTCCGTGTGTTAATGATTCATATCGCTGGACCATTCGGATCCTATACTCCAGCAGTACGAAACTTATTGGAACAACACCGTCCGACGTTGTTGGTGTGCGGCCATTCGCACATTTTAAAGATTCAGCGGGATGAAAAAAGAAAGATGCTTTATATGAATCCCGGTGCAGCAGGAAAGCACGGATTTCACAAAGTGCGAACGATGCTCCGATTTACGATTGATGGAAAGTCGCTTACCGGCCTGGAAGCCATCGAACTCGGACTTCGTGGGGCAATCGATTGATTAGATTTTTTCGATTGTAGCAGAGTTGATCCACCCGACTGTGCCATTGGCAATTTTGATTTTTTTCCATTCACCCAACTCGTCCAACAATTCGACCTTGGTGCCTTCATGAAGGATTAAAAGATCATTCCCCTTCTCATCCGGAGAGCTTTTGACATAGACACTGGTAGTCATCACAATGGCAGCGTCACTATCATATTCGATGTGTTTACGAAAACTGGCCGTGAAATACAGTAATACAGCTACTAGCAGACTTACGAATGAAAATCCAAGAGCAATTTTTCGGGTGCGAATAGTTGTGGCGAAAAAGTACACAAAGCAGGCGATGAATATCAGCCAAATGGAACCAATGAAAAGCAGGCTCCAGGAGCGCTCGTTCATACGTTGTGTAAAAGTGATCCACCAGCGTTCGTAAAAAATCTGGGGCATCACATCAATTTTATCTACGGTTTTTACCGATGCCACGCGAAGATTGAATTGGATGTCCTCATCATTCGGTGCCAGCCGTTGCGCACGTTCATAATGTAAGATGGATTTGGCAAATTGCTTTTCTTTGAAATACGCATTTCCTAAATTGAATTCCAGTGATGAGGAAGATCCTTCTTTGGAAGCGGATTCATAATAGCCAATGGCTTTCTGATAGTCTTTGGATTGGTAGGCAGCGTTGCCCTTTTGGAACAACTCCAGCGAAGTAGTCCCTTCGGCCCAAGCGAAATTCACGTCAAATTGCGTGACTGCCCCAATCAGACAGAGCAGGAGTAGTTTCCATGTAGTTGTCATGACCGGATGGAGTTTTCAAGTTTTGTGATTACGCTTAAGCCTTGTTCATACAACGCCTGCTCATTTTTTCCGGAACTTCCCGCAAAACGGGCGAATTCACAATCATCGGTAGCATTCATCAGGTCATCTATCAAGGATGAGTCAACGCCACGGTGACGTAGCGCATCTCCCGCAGATTCCTTTGAAAGTTCGGAAACTGGAATGCCGAGTTTATCACTCACAAATCCCCATAAGGCACGGAAAAGTTCGTCAAGAAATTTTTCACGTTCATTTCGATCCATGAATGATTTAGCCGTACTCAATCGCTTCAATGCGGTCTTGCTAGCCCGTTGCTTTTTTACCAATGATACGTTGGACATCAGCGATCGGTGTCTGCGGAAAAGCCAAGTTAACAACCCGAATAAAAAGAGGGGAAGTACTGTCAATGCATAAAACAGCGTTGAGCTGAAAAATGGAGACTGTTCCTTGCTGAATGCTGGAGTGTCGGTCTTAATAAATAGAATGTCCTTGCCCAAAATCTGCACGTCAGATTTATTCGTCGCCGCAATGGTCGTGGTGACACTTTCATTTCCTTTTTCCACCATCAATGAA
>CANIAS010000041.1 GCA_947465495.1 Candidatus Pollutiaquabacter sp.
AAACATAACCAGGAAATTATTCTGATTTTCACGAAATGTGAGTTGAACAGGCTTCTTCGCCTTGGTGACGCCGTAATGATCTAAAATCCATTCATCGTTAAAAAATAAAGACATCGTGTCCCCGTCGATGGTGGAATTATCGAAAACGTAAATGGTGACCTCTGCGGTGCTAACTACAATAGTTCCTGCTTGCACAACTTGCCGCCCTCCAATCTGTTCGGGTGTATCATCCGACTTTTTACTCACTTCAGGCGTTTTTGACAACGTGTCTGTCGGAGTTTGTTTCACAGGCAGTGTATCAGTGGTCGCCAAGGTTGGTAAGGAGTCGATGGGCGATGTTTTTGCCGTGGAATCGTGCAGAAGGATAGGCGAGGAGTTAATCGCTGTTATCTCTTTGGTGTAACGTGGATCGCGCCAGATCTTTACGGTGGCATCCTTACTGCCGGTAAACAATATTCCGTCAGAGCTGCCGAATACAGCGGAAGTCACTGTTGACTTATGCCCGAAAAGTTCTTGGGTCACCTGCTTTTGAAACGGTTGCATAACACGCGCCCAATTGCCAATATTTCCAGAAACCATCCTCGTTCCGTCCAGACTAAAAACGATTTCTCCCGGATTGCCTGCTCTCATCCAACTGAATGGCGTTTGCGCAAGTTGTCCGAGCTCAAATTTCCAAAAAGATAGATTGCCATCAAGACACCATGTGGCGAGTACTGAATCATTGAGGAACAGCAATTTTTGAATCGGACTAGTTCCAATGGTGAATTCCTGTCGCAACTGGTCGGTACGAGTGTTCATCAACTTCAGTGTGGATCCACTGCAATACACCAGGGAACTTCTATCTGGTGAAGTAGAGGCATCCAGGATAGTATCACTCTCTTCCAGGACTAAATTCACACGCTGGGTTAGGTCCGATCGCGTTTTGTAAATTCGTTTGCCACTGTTGAAATAGATAAAACCATCGGCGATGGAAAACAAAGCAAAGTTGATTCCGACATAATCCGGAGAATAGAGACTTTGCACGATAGCGTCCTTGTTGAAGTCAAAGATTTTTATCTCACCATCGAAGGAGCTACTGATGAGAAGTTTGCCGTTGGAATTAAAGGATAACTTATGTACGGCAGATTCATGGACTTTGAGTTTTCTGAATAGTTGCCCGGTCGTAGCGTCCCTAAAATAGAGTTTTCCTGTTTTGTCGCCATGTATGACCAACTTGCGGGTTGGGTCCACTGTCATACAGGTTACCGGACCATCAACGTCGGTCATCGTCGATGTCAACTGGTATCCTTCGCTATTACCCGCAATAGATGAATTATTTACAAGCAGTAATAGGACTATTACGGTCGTGTGAAGTATTTTAAAAGCAGACGGTCTGGACAATGGACAGAAGTAGATGCTTCAAAGATAATCGGAAGGCAATACCTTAAATCAATGATTTCACACAGTTATTTAAGGCTGATTGTTGAAATCAAGTGAGCTTTTTGGTCATCCAAAAACCGCCTGCGGCGAAGATAATACCTCCAAGATTGCTGGTTATAACGTACGTGATTGCTAGTGAAAACTGTCCGCTTCTTAAAAGCTGTAGTGATTCCAATCCGAACGACGAAAAAGTGGTAAATCCTCCTAATATTCCTGTGAAAAGTAGCAGTCGGATTGGTTCATCAAATGGCCGCTGATCATTCAAGTAGGCTAAGACTCCAATCACAAAACAGCCAGCAAGGTTGACGCTCAACGTTCCGTATGGAAAATCGCCTGGTAAACTTCGGGTAGTTGCCGTGGAGATGTAATACCGCAAAAGTGTTCCAAGGCTTCCTCCAAAAATCAACAGCAAGATGTTCTTCATGAGTGGTGCGATTAATGAAAAGCCCGCGGATCAAACACGACCTTTTGATAACGATAATTGCCGACTATTTGGTGTTGTTGAATTTATAGCCAAATCCGACGCCAATGACTTGCCGATACTGTGTACGTTCGATGACATCGGCATCGTAAACCACTTGAATGATTAGACTTGCTGTAATCAGTTTATTCACTTTCATCAAGAAGCCTGTTTCCCAGTTGACGTCGATGTTTTTGCGATTCGCCTTGACTTCATCGGTGTAATTATTGAAAAGCTCGAGGCGAGATGCAAGCGTCACATTGGGCATGATTTCTTTGCGGATTCGAGCATTTAAGTAAGCCCCGAATTGGCTCTGAAGTTTCTTGCCGGGAGTGATAATAGTACCACTGGCATCACGCACGGCCGGCTTTACGCCATAACTACCAGCATCGGCCAACTGCTGATCATTGACAATGACAAGTCGGGATGTAACGGGTGAAAGCAGTACTTCAAAATAATCGAGCGGGCGATAGGTAAGACCTATCGACGTAATTACATAGGCGGGTGCCAAGAATTTAGAAACCATCATTTCATCGGGATACGTATATCCTTCGGAGAACTGACTCTTGAAATTCACCAAGGTGCTGTAATACCATTTACTTACGGGTTTCATTCGATACCCGAACTTTGACGTTAGGTCGATCTGGTCGTCGGTTTTTCGTAGCCCTTCTGAGCTTGTTTTTTGCAAGGCATAGGCGAGGTTGATATTGTTATCCCAGCGGATTCGTCCTTTGTCGTAATTGGCATAAAGCATTCCGTTGGAGGAAATGGCAAAGGATCCCTCTCCGCCGGGCGCCCATTGCGACAAGCTTACTTGAGAAAAATTAATATTCACGAAGCCGCCTTTTTTCCATATCAAAGAATCTTTGGCTTTGCTCAGAGTATCGCCTGTCAGTGTAGCAATACCTGATACATTGCCCACTTGGCCATGGGACGGCAGGGTTTGGCAGATGAGTACTGCTAGTAGTATTGAAAGTCTATTCATAGCATTATATTATATGTTCGGTCGTGGTTATTGCTTTTTCAGCAGGTCGCGTATTTCGGTCAATAATTTTTCCTCTGCGGATGGAGCGGGAGGTGCAGCGGGGGCTTCTTCTTTATTCGTACGCATTTTGTTAAAGGCGCGAACGACAAGAAATACACAAAAGGCTACGATCAGGAATTCGATAACGATTTGTAGGAAGGATCCGACGTTCAGGGTGATATCTGGGGCGCCCGGAGCTAATTTGTTGAGGTGTACTTTGAAATCTGTAAAATTCACACCACCAATCAGGTAGCCTATCGGTGGCATCATGATGTCCGTGACCAGAGAGTTCACGATTTTGCCAAAGGCAGCCCCGATCACAACACCCACAGCAAGGTCAAGTACGTTGCCGCGGTTGATGAATGTTTTGAATTCAGTTAATAGTCCCATGTGTGCAGATTTTTAGTTTCGAAAGATAATTTAAAAATCAGGTAAAAATAATCATCGATTTCTAAGGTATTAGTTCCGAATACGGGACGGAATTCAGACCTTCGCGCCGTGTTGACATTGAATAATATCAGTTTTGAGTTTGGTGGCCGTTATTTGTATAAGGATGCCACCTGGCAGATCAATCCCGGAGAAAAAATAGGTCTGGTCGGTCGTAATGGAACAGGGAAATCCACGCTTTTACGCATTATTACTGGCGAATATTCCATTGAAAGCGGTGAAATCAATGCCATCCGTGGCTTGAGCATCGGTTTTATGAATCAGGATCTTCTCAGTTTTTCAACGGATGAATCCATTCATGACGTTGCCATGGGCGCTTTTGAAGAAGCCCTGGCCATCGAAAAGGAAATTGAAATCATTCTTCATAAAATAGAACAGGGTGACGAGTCTCAGGAGCTGTTGGAAAAGCTGCACGATAAGCAGATGAGGTTCGAACAGCTAGACGGGTATCGTATCGAACAAAAAACGGCCAACCTGCTGGAGGGACTTGGATTTACTACAGCCGATCTCAAGCGGTCGTACAAAGAATTTTCCGGAGGTTGGAGGATGCGTGTAATGCTCGCCAGAATCATGCTGAAGGAACCGGATTTGTTGTTGCTCGATGAACCGACAAACCACCTGGATTTACCTTCCATTCAATGGATCGAAGAATACCTGCAGAAATACCGCGGGACGGTTATCATCGTTTCTCACGACCGTTGGTTTCTGGATCGGATTATCAATAAGGTAGCAGAGATAGCCAATCAAAAGATTACCCTTTATACCGGGAATTTCAGTTCCTATGTTCAACAAAAGACGGAGCGACTGGAGTTACAAGAAGCCCAATACCGTAATCAACAGCAGTACATTAAAGAGCAACAAAAGCTCATCGATCGCTTTCGTTACAAAGCTTCCAAGGCCAGCATGGCGCAGTCGCGTATTAAGATGCTTGACAAATTGGAACGTGTGGATGCGGTGGAAAATGATGGCTCTGATATACGTGTAAAGTTTGATATCATCCGACAGCCTGGAAAGAAAGTGGCCGAAATTGCCGTGCAGGATAAGTCCTATGGCGAAAACCGCTTGCTGCAAAATACACAAGCAACCATTGTACGAGGGGATAAGATTGCACTCATTGGAGCAAATGGTCGTGGTAAGTCAACCTTGTTGCGCATGATCAATGGCAGCGAGCCTTTTCAGGGGTCAACGGAGCCCGTCCACGAAGTGCATCGTGCATTCTATGCCCAGCATCAATTGGAATCCTTGACACTTAGCAATGATCTTATTACTGAATTGGCTAATTGGGCAACCGATAAGAAAGAATCCGAACTACGTGCGTTACTTGGAGCCTTTTTGTTTTCAGGCGACGATGTGTTTAAGAAGATCTCGGTGTTGTCTGGGGGCGAAAAAGCCCGCGTGGCATTGGCCAAAACCATCCTAACAAAAGCTAACTTTCTCATCTTGGACGAGCCGACCAATCACTTGGATATGCACTCGGTTTCGATCCTGATTGAAGTGTTGGAGGACTACGAAGGCACCTTTATCGTTGTGTCTCACGATCGTCATTTTCTGTCGTGTATCGCAAATAAAATTTGGTGGATCGAAGATCAAAAAGTACGGGAATATCCTGGGACCTACGAGGAGTTTGAGGCTTCGCAGAAATTACTTCAACAACAGAAGAATGCGGAGAACTCTAAAGCTAAAAGTGTTGCAAAAGAACAGAAAGCGCAACAGCAGAAAGTCCACCAACAGCAATCAGCTGCTGCAAAATCTAGTATCTCTGACGACCAGAAGAGAGAACAGCGTAAGGTTAAACAACGTTTCGATAAGGTAGAAGAAGAATTGAAGTCGCTGAACGACCGTAAAACACAACTGGAAGCCACCTTGGCTGATCCTGCGGTATTTGGAGATCCATCACGGTTTGAAAAGGAACTTAAGTCGTTTAATGAGTTGGAGGCTTTGCTTACCACTAAAAGCGCAGAATGGGAATCTTTGTTCGAACAATTAAGTAAGTTTGAGTAAAATCGCTCGTGTTTGATTTTGAGTGCATTACAAATTAGCCCTGTTTTCCTTGATTTCCCGTTTCGGTCATTTGGACTAGAAAATCCACCATTCGCCCTTCTTTGATACGTATTTGGTCAAAAAAAAGAGGATTTAAACGGTTGCTTTTCTATTTTTGAATCCTTCGTTACAACCAATACCATGATCACACAAGTCACATCCGGAGTTAAAGTGAGTGTAGAGGTATTCTATCGGCAGGATCAAAGTAATCCAGCCATGAATCAACATGTTTTTGCTTACCGAATCACCATCACCAATAACAGTGATTTTAGTATACAGCTTCGTCGTCGACAGTGGTTTATTCTCGATTCCAACGGTGTCAATCGAGAAGTGGAAGGCGAGGGAGTTGTCGGTGAACAGCCTATTATCAGTACTGGCGAATCTTTCCAATATGTTTCTGGATGTAATCTCGATTCAGAGATTGGAAAAATGTTCGGCAACTATCTGATGGAACGACTCATTGACAAACGCCAGTTCTACGTTCGAATTCCCGAATTCAACATGGTTGTTCCTTACAAACTGAATTAATAAAATTACCAACCAACCTATTTTTTTAAGCCACCCCATCAGGTGGCTTTTTTATGTTTTGTGTTGTAGCAGTAGGTTGTTTTTCTGAGTAACAATCTCCGATCCATTCACTGGTCAAATGACCATCAATTAAAGAGTTTTTCCAATGCCATGGTTCTAAATTCGAAAATCTTCTCAATCTTTTGGCGAATGAACAACCGATTCATCAGATCTCCGAGTATTCCCATCGGTAATTCGTAATGCACAATGTCCTTCATTTCAACTCCTCCTTCCACCGCTTTGAAATGATGCTGATGGTGCCAAATACGGTAGGGCCCTTGACGTTGTTCGTCTACAAAAAAGCGGTTTTTCTCAAGATGAGTGATTTCAGTGACCCACCTGGTGCGTAGCAATGGAAGCGGACTAACTTTATACTGAATGACCTGACCTGCATACGTCTTTTCTGGCAGATCTTCGGTTAAGATTACGAAATTCATCTCTGGTGGAGTGATCTTGCAGAGGTTTTTGGGCGATGAAAAAAAATCCCAGGCTGATTCCAAACTGATTGGAAGAAAATGATGGGTGGTGAAGCAGTGTACAGACATATACCTATAACAAAGCTAACCACAAATGGTTATACGCAATTGTTTACTTCTTATTTTGTGACGGAATACTATATCCTATGACTATTTCTGCCCGTGCCGCTGCTTTTGAACGACTTGCTACAATCATGGACGAGCTTCGTGCGCAATGTCCGTGGGATCGTAAACAGACCATCGAATCTTTGCGTCATCTCACGATTGAAGAGACGCATGAACTTTCTGATGCAATTCTTGATCAAAACCTTCCTGAAATCAAAAAGGAATTGGGTGATATTTTATTACATATCCTTTTTTATGCAAAACTTGGTGAAGAACAACAGGCCTTTGACATTGCATCTGTAATTCATGCGCAATGTGATAAACTCATACATCGCCATCCTCACATTTATGGGGATGTGAAAGTGCAGGATGAAGAAGATGTCAAACGAAATTGGGAGATGCTTAAACTGAAAGAAGGAAATAAATCCGCTTTAGGTGGTGTGCCCAAATCATTGCCTGCCATGATTAAGGCGATGCGAATACAGGAGAAAGCTCGTGGAGTTGGTTTTGATTGGGAGAAGCCAGAACAAGTGTGGGAGAAGGTAGAAGAGGAGATGAATGAATTCCTTCATGAATCTCAACAAGGTGATGAAGCAAAGGCTGCCAATGAATTTGGTGACCTATTGTTTGCGTTAATCAATTATGCACGATTTAAAAATATCAATCCAGAGGAATCGTTGGAACGTACCAATCGAAAATTTATCCGACGGTTTCAATATCTCGAAGCAGCAGCCGCTAGCTCCGGAAAGTTATTGAGTGATATGACGCTAGCTGAAATGGATGTTTATTGGAACGAGGCTAAGAACCAAGAATAGTTATGGAATTAAAAGGTCTTTATTGGGATTTTCTCCGCTTTTAATCCCTTCTGTCGAAAGAAAAACACGCCAGTAGTGGTCTTTGTCCATTCGCTCCCAATGGATCAAGTAATATCGGTATTGCAAGGTTTGGAACATGCACAAAACAACTGCAAGCACGCCGAATATCTTTATGATGGATAGTTTTTGATTTTCTTGGTGTAAGAGGGATAGTGAAAGCAGGAAGGCGAAAAAAGGCAGGAATTCCACCATCGGTCGTTGACTAAAGCTACCTCCGTACCACCATACGTTCCAGGAGGAAAGTAGCCAGACAACGGCCGCTAAAAACAAGGCAATGGTCAACGAACGCCAGGCATTGGTGATGGATAGTTTTCGTAATCCCCATAAGGAGATAAGGGCCAAAGGAGTGTACACGAAAAATCCTTTTCGGTAAGATAAAAGGAAATCAAGAATATGTGCATCCAACGGTCGTAAGGATTCATTGCCGTAGGTGTATATCATCCACCGTCCGGTTTCCAAATAATAAAGCGTCGGTTGGATAGTAATAATCAGTAACAATACTACGATTGCAGAGATACAAGATGCTGAATGCAGCCATGCTGAACGAATTCCTGCTTTTAATCGAATGTTGCTGCCAGCCAGAAATGGAACGGATAGCAAGACAATCCCGTTCACAGGACGTATTATCAGAATCATTCCTGTCAGAAAGCCAAGTCGTAATAAATCAGTCCCATGGTATCCTTCCTGAAAATAACGTCGACTAAAAAAGCAGAATGCACTAACGAAGAAAAACGAGTAAGCATGCGACATGGCCGGTTCGCTCACGCTATAATAAAACAGCGGTGTCCCAAATGCAAGGAGCAGAATCGTCCAACGGACTACTGAAGCCGATGTGCCTTCAAGAAGTAGCCATTTTTTGATGAACCATAATCCGGCCAATACATAAAAAATGGCTGCCAGGTTAATTGCGATCTGATAAGGAGCTGAAAATCCATCGGTAGGTTGGTGGGAGAATTTGGCAATTACATGTGCGGCCAGAAAAAATGGTAATTGTGCAATTGCTGTACCTGCAAAGTACTTGTTGACTTTAACACCATCGTAATTGATTCGGTAATCGTAATAGGTAGATAGGTTGTAATACCGTTTTTCAATGGAATCATGAAAGTTACACTGGAGGTCGTGGTAAATAAATACTGCCGGTAAATAACTGTAATATCCTTTTCCGTCTGTTTCAATGATGTCTTTCCAGCGGTTACCTCCCCAGGAGATGTTGGAAGCATACAGCACGAAGGCCAACCCTATAAGTAACAGTTCATTAGAAAGGAATTTCCTGAGATTCAATGCGGTTGGGTGTTTCGAGGCGGATTTGTTCAAAAGTAGAAAGGACTTTTCGCATTGTCAAACGACCGGTACAAGCGGTGATCTGTTTCGTATCTTTGCCAAAAATCCAAAACCACCATTATGTTACAAGTAGGACAACCAGCTCCAGATTTCAAATTGATTGATACCGAAAAGAATGAAGTCACCCTTCAACAGTTTCGTGGAAAAAATGTCGTGCTATTCTTTTTTCCGATGGCATGGACAGGCGTTTGTACCAAGGAGGTATGCGCCATCCAGGAGGACTATTCCTCGTATCAAAACTTAAATGCCCAAACCATTGGCATCTCTGTTGACACGCTATTTGCGCTCAAACATTTCGGCGAAGAGAACAAAATTGGTTATCCGTTGCTTTCTGATTTCAACAAGCAAGCGATTAACGATTACGACGTAGTGCACACGGATTTTGCATTCGGCTATAAGGACGTAGCAAAGCGTGCCACGTTTGTGGTTGACAAAGAAGGTGTAATTCGTTTCGCAGAAGTACTTCCTCAACTTGGCGATTTTCCAAACATGGATGCCATCAAGGATGTCCTGAAAGGATTGAACTAATTCCATTCAAGTCGGCTTCCAATTAATTGTATTGGAAGCCGTCTTTTTGTGTTGCCTTCACATTAAAAAAAAAGAGCCATCGGTTTTTACACCGACGGCCCTCCACACGAAGACATGAACACAAAAACTATTCAATTATAACACCTCAATCTGGTTGTAGTTAGTCCTAAATGTGGCCTTGACAATTCAGTGACAGTTTTTAACAACATAAAACGGCTAGACGTTAAAAAGCTGCTGAATTAGACGGTTTTGTCTTTAATTACAACATCTATTTTTATCCCATATCAAGAAAAACACCATGCAAATTTCACTCGGAATAGGATCCAGGGTACGCCATCCGGATTTTGGCGAAGGAGTTATTGTTCAGATCAAACCGGAGATGTACACAGTTACTTTTATTCAGCATGGGATGCGTGAAATCGCACGAACGTATACTGGCTGGGAAATTATTGATGCCAATGATATGGACAACGACCTGGTGTCGTTGGCCGATATCGAGGTATTGCTAGTGAATGTGATTCGGAAGTATTCTGACATGCAGGAACGCGTGGAAATAGGCAATCGCTGGACCGGTGGCAAAATGGTGTTACAGCCTGGTGACACCTCTTTGAAAGCGAAGGAGGTTCCTATTGATGTGTTCTTTAATAAAATTGTAATGCTACGCGATCGATTGCGAGTGCTGGAGCAACGTATCAATTCCCACGACAAACTTTCGGAAGAGGATAAAGTCAACATGCAGCAATACATTACCCGCTGCTATGGGTCACTGACTACCTTCAACGTGCTTTTCAAATACCAAACGGACGGTTTCATTGGCGATAAAAGTAGTTGATGATCTGTTTCGTGTCTGGAATTACAACATCCATGGGTCGCGAAATTTTAGTATGAAGTTCCTTCGTTCATGATTTACAAGTGTTGACGTTGGATTTAATACTTGGACAAATATCCTTGATTTGCCACCAAGTCAATTCTTGATTTGATCTTTAGTCAAACTATCTATGAATCTTCTTTCTGTTGAACAGCTTTCTAAATCCTATGGTGATAAGGTGCTGTTCAAGGACCTTAATTTCGGCATACAAAAGGGAGAAAAGATAGCCTTGGTAGCCAGGAATGGTACAGGTAAATCAACCTTGTTGCGTATTCTTGCTGGACTTGAAGTCGCCGATAGTGGCACTGTTTCCTTGCGAAAGGATTCAAAAATCATTTACCTGGAACAGGAGCCACCATTTGATCCTGATAAGTCCGTATCTGAAATACTTTTTAGTACAGATCAGCCCATTATGGCGCTGATTCGTGAATATGAAATTTTACTTGAAGAACAATCGTTACAACCAGATTCATTTGATCATCGTCGACTAGAGGTAATCACCGCCCGCATGGATGCTGAACGCGCGTGGGATTACGAAGTTCGTGTGCGTCAGGTACTGTCCCGCCTAGATATTCATGATCTTAAAAAGCCTGTACGGGAATTTTCTGGTGGACAACGTAAACGCATCGCGTTAGCTAAGGTTCTGTTGGAGCCGGCAGACATTTTGATTTTAGATGAGCCTACCAATCACCTGGATGTTGAAATGGTGGAATGGTTGGAAGAGTTGCTTTCGCGCTCCAATTTATCGTTGCTGTTAGTTACCCACGATCGATATTTTTTGGATCAGGTTTGTGGTAAAATTCTGGAGTTGGATCAAGGAAATCTGTTTTCATACGATGGTAATTACTCTTGGTTCTTGGAGAAGAAAGCCGAACGAGAGGAGCTTGAATCAAAGTCTGTCGATAAAGCCCGTAATATTTTTCGTACGGAATTAGAGTGGGCTAGAAGGATGCCAAAAGCTCGAGGAACCAAATCCAAGTCTCGTATGGATGCCTTCCATGAACTTAAAAATAAAGTTTCGTACCGAAAGTCGGATGATCCACTGGAACTTGATATCAAGATGAACCGCATCGGTGGAAAGATCATCGAGCTGAAGAAGGTTAATAAGCGTTTTGACGACAAGATCATTCTCAAGGGTTTCGATTATACATTTCGTACTGGAGAACGGGTGGGAATTGTCGGTAAAAACGGTTGCGGGAAATCTACGTTCCTCAATATGCTGACCGGAAATGAGGAGCCAGATTCCGGTAAAATAAATGTCGGTGAGACCGTCGTCTTTGGTTATTACTCTCAGATGGGATTGGAGTTGAAAACCGACAAGCGTGTGATTGAAGTGGTCAAGGATCATGCGGAGGTAATCAAGTTATCTGATGGAAGCAAAGTATCTGCATCCCAGTTTCTGCAGCTGTTCCAATTCAGACCTGAAATGCAGCAGACTTATGTTTCCAGACTTAGCGGCGGAGAGAAACGTCGTTTGCATTTGTTGACGGTGCTCCTGCGTAATCCTAATTTTTTGATTCTTGATGAGCCAACGAATGACCTCGATTTGTTGACACTTGCTACGCTGGAAGAGTTCCTCCTGCATTTCAGCGGTGTGCTGGTATTAGTGTCACACGACCGTTATTTCATGGACAAACTGGTCGATCACCTCTTTATTTTTGAAGGCGATGGAACTATCCGCGATTTTAATGGAACATATTCTGAATACCGTGACGACTTGGATGAACGGGAGTCGTTGCGAAGGAAGGAAGAGTCTCAACGAAAATCGGTCACTGAAGCAGCCCGACCTTCTGTAGTAGCAAAGAAAAAATTATCCTTCAAGGAAAAGCAAGAATTAGAACGACTAGGGACAGAAGTGGAGGCGCTCGAGGCGGAAAAGAAGGACATTATGGAGAAGTTGAACAGCGGATCGGGTGGGCATGAAAAATTGTTGGAATGGTCGTCGCGCTTGGAACTGGTTCTTGCAGAAATAGAGGCAAAATCCATGCGTTGGCTAGAACTTTCTGAACTTGATGGATGATCATTTGTTTATAAATGAATCAAGATTAAGTAGTCCTTCAAGGGTAAGCCGTTTACTTTGCATAGTTATTTAACATCATGCTTGGCGATCTGATACGACACCGTGAATCATTTATTGCATTCCGTTACAACGACTTCAGGAAGTTTTTGTCGGCTAAATTTCTGTTGACACTGGCCATGCAAATGCAATTCGTGGTTATTAGCTGGCAGGTCTATGAAATTACCAAGGATGCACTCTCTTTAGGCTTATTGGGTCTTGCGGAGGCCATTCCTGCTGTGAGTATTGCGCTATATGGTGGGTATATCGCAGACCGCAGTGATAAACGGAAAGTACTAGTGTTCGTGTTGCTGGGAATGTCTCTTTTATCTTTGGTCACCTGGTATGTATCGAGCCTGGTACTATCTGGGGCCATTCTTTCGGCGGTCCCCTTTTATGTTATCATGTTCTGCGTCGGCTTGTTGCGGGGTTTTTATAGCCCTTCTCAATTTTCACTTATGACTCAATTGGTTCCACGAGAGGCATATGCCAATTCCTCTGCATGGAACTCTACTTTCTGGCATGTTGGTGTAGTTCTGGGATCAGCATTAGGCGGGATATTTTTAGGTTGGTTGGGTAAACAGGTTACGTATCTGATTGTTACTTCGTTAGCGTTACTTTCATGGTTGCAAGTATTACGTATTCCGGCGCAGACCTTTACTCCGGCACCTCGGACGGAGAACGTCTTTAAGAGTATCCGGCAAGGATTGCACTTTGTTTTTCGGAGGCAAGAGATATTGGGTGCATTATCCCTGGATCTTATCGCTGTATTATTTGGTGGGGCTACTGCTATGTTGCCGGTTTTCGCCAAAGATGTATTACACGTTGGTGAAAGTGGTTTCGGATTACTTCGTGCAGCCCCGTTTGCGGGATCTGTTTTAATGGCATTGTTCATGACACGGTATCCTCCCTTAAAGAATGCCGGAAAAAAGCTTCTGTTCTGTGTAGCCGGATTTGCCGTTTGCATGATCTTTTTTGCCTTGAGTAAAAGTTTTTATTGGTCGATGTTCATCCTGGCACTCAGTGGGGCATTTGATAATGTGAGCGTGGTTATTCGATCCACCATTATCCAATTACGAACACCGGATGATATGCGAGGTCGTGTGTCAGCGGTAAGCACCATGTTTATTTCTTCCTCCAACGAAATAGGTGCCTTTGAATCTGGTTTTGCCGCCAAGCTATTGGGATTAATCCCCTCGGTCGTAATTGGTGGGGCAGTAGCACTTGGCGCCGTAGCTACAGCAAGTGTTGGATTGCCTAAACTCCGGGAATTGCAGCTGGAGGAGACGCACCGAAAAGGTGAATAGTCTAAACGAAGATTTAGTAGTAACTTAGCAGTCATGTTTGTACCCTTAGAAGAAATGTCCTCCACCTCACGCGTGTGGGTATATATGTCCGATCGGGAATGGGAAAAAGGAGAAGTTGAGCAGATTCGATTTCTGGTTAAGCCCTTTTTGGAAGAGTGGACCGCGCATCAACAAGCGCTCAAAGCGTCCTATGCGATTGTCTATAATCGATTCCTGATACTTGCAGTTGATGAAGAGTTTACCTCCGCAACGGGTTGTTCCATCGATAAATCTGTGGCCTTTATCCGAAGCATTGAACAACGCATCAATTGTGTCATGATGGATCGAATGCTATTTGCTTACAAGAAAGAGGGCCGTGTAGTGGTCGCTACCAAATCGGAATTTGAACGAATCACCGAAGCCGGTTTAATTTCCGACGACACCATTGTATTTGATAACCTTGTCGATTCGATTAATGCATTGAATCATCGTTGGGAAATTCCTTTCGAGCGTAGTTGGCATAAGGTATTGGTGGGATAAAAAAAGTGCCTGTCGTTTTCAACAGGCACTTCATTAGCAGATTAAATTTAAGGCTTACTTCTTGACAGGAACTGGAATTTCCTTAATGATGTTTCCGTTCTTGTAGATGATTTTTTTGGTCAATGTACCGTCTACATATTCTTTCCATTCGCCTTCTTCGGCATCATTCACGAAATTGCCTTCGGACTTAACGGCTCCTTTTTCATCGTACGATTTGGAAGGGCCATCCAGTACGCCATTTTTGTAAGTGTATTCCAAAGACGGAGTGCCGCTTTGTAAAAACCATTTTGTCAGCCCATCTCGGTTACCAGCGATGTAAAATCCTTCTTCCTGAACTTTCCCGTCATCGTAAAAGGATTTGCGTTCGCCGTCCAGCTGACCTTTTTTGAAATTTTCAACCACCTTTAAACGTGCTCCTTGACTGTATGTAAGTCTGGTTCCATTCAAGGTGTCGTTTCGGTAGGTCTCGTCCAAACTAACCATTCCAGAGTTGGTAAATGTCGTAGAGGCGCCATCCTTTTTGCCCATCGTATATTCTTCCATTTTCAACAACATGTTATTGTTGCTGCCGTATTCACGCCATGCGCCGTCTTTCTGTCCATTGACCATGGCGCCTTGCATTTTCACGGATCCACTCGCGTTCTTAATGACCCAGTATTCACGGTTTGGCCGAGTAGGATCTTTGGTAATTAACGTATCCGCCTGAGGTCCTGCTGGCTTGACCTGGCTGGGGATTTGGCTTGTTGGCTTTGCGGGAACAACTAGGTTAGGAGTCTGCGCTGAAACCAGCAACGATGTAAAGACGGCGAGAATGATAAGTGTTAGTTTCATGGTATTGTGCATATTTGTCTTTGTAAAAATAAGTTCAATTTTACGAATCAAAAACCGCCATTCTTCAGTTTCATCAACTATTCATGGAAGTAATTGTCCGACAAGCGAATTCGTCCGATTTTGAAACAGTTGCCCAATTGGGAAGGGAGACCTTCTATGAAACGTGGCGATCTGTCAATACCGAAGAGGACTTACAAGTATACCTGGTTGAAGCGTTTGAGCCGTTAAGGGTTCAGGGTGAGTTAAATGATACTGTTACTAACGGATTTTTAGTAGCTGAAATAGATGGGAAAGCGATAGGTTATTTGAAGTATCGATTTGGTAGTGATCATGCTGACTTTACGGATCAAATGGCCGCTGAAATCGAGCGACTCTACATTTTTCGAACCTTTCATGGGAAAGGGGTTGCGCAATTGATCATGGACACGGCCTTGAACAACCTACGTAATGAAGGTTATCAATGGGTTTACCTCGGGGTGGATGTCAATAACCACCGGGCGATTCGTTTGTACGAAAAATATGGTTTTGTCAAGTTCGATGTTAAGCCGTTTCGGATTGGCAACGCTGTTGATACCGACCAGTTGATGAAAAGGCCTTTGTAAGGCGACTTTTTATCAATCAAAAAAGTCTTTGCGTTTTACCAGTTTTAAATCCTGGAGGATCGATGATTTTACATTGATTTGGAAATTGTAGCTCTCTTGTCCGCCAAAAGGAATCCAATTTAGGCGCATTTCCCAGCAATGTAAGTCCCGGTAAATGGAAGTTGAAAAACTGGTGAACTTGCCAACCTCGAGGTCGAACCAAGAGTTAAATCCGATTTTCCATTTTGGAGTCAAGGAGAAATCGCCGTTGAGGGTCATCGATTGATTGACGGTAGGTGCAAGGTCACCGCGTTTGGAGTAATTCAGGTTGTAGCCAACATACAGATTGTAGGGTACATCAAAGTCCAAATACATCTCCGGATTATTGATAAATTCATCGATCTCCCGCTGAGAATATCGTCCGGTATTTTTTTGTTTGGTATTGCCAGTCAAAGAGAAATTGAGTGCCGCATTCGCTGCCGTCAATCGCACTAATTTTCCGGTCGAATTGAAAAGGTATTCGTTGTAGTCCCGGTTGAACTCATCGTAGGCGTATGGATCTAGGGTGCCTCCGAAGGTGAAAATCATTTTATTGGCGAATGTGGTACGGCCACTAAAGGTTACCGGGCTCCACTTCATGGAGTCGGCAATCAGGTTATAGGCCGATCCAAATCGGAGACTTTCCAGGAGTTTGATTTTTTTCAGTGTGGTTCCTGTGTCGGTTTCAACCCGTACTTTCATCTCCAGGTTGTTGTCTAACGAGAAATTCATGGCGCCATATTTTCCCGAAGGCGGACTTCCATAAATGCCATTTTGAAAAATCGAATAATCAATAGTTGAACCGGAGGTGTCAACTTGTACTGTCTTATAGTATCCATATTTAGGGTCGCTAAAATCTGGTCTAAAAGCAAACGAAACAGCAGGTGTAAGTACGTGCCGAATGGCAGCAATCGGTCCGCGCTTGTATTGAAACATACCATAGATGCGCGTTGTAGTACCTACGGAAACAGCATAGTCACGACCTGCTTTGAAGCCGTCTACGCGAAACGTGTCCACTTGTCCCAATTCGCTATTCCATTGATACTCGGTAGTGCGGAAATACCATCGTTCGTTGTAATTTAAAGTAGGCGATACTGTAATGTGTTTAAGGAGGGTGAATGACGTGGAGAATGGCAGCGTATGCTGAACTCCATTACGGAATTCCTGCAAGGAGTTTTCCTTGAATAGCAAGGAGTCTTTGGTTTCAAGTGAGTTGGTAGCCCGAAGGGTGTAACTTCCGCCGATCTTTTCGTACCAGCGTACTGAACCAGTTTGTACTTTTCGTTTGAATGGGTTGAAACGGGAGACGCCAAAACTTACATCAGGCAGTGTAATCCTCACATCGTGTGTAATGGTATTCTGCCAATGGTTCATCGCCAAGGTTAAGTTGATGGGCTGGTCAGGAAATAGTTTAGTCCAGGTAATCGACGACTGAAATGTATTGGACAGGTAATTATTCAGCGATGAAATCGTGTTTTGATAATATTGCGCCGTACCTGCGCTCACGTTAGCGCTGAATGTGCTGTAGGGATTGGCTTTTGGATCTTGCACATGCATCCAGTTGATGTGGAAGTCGCGCCTCGAGGAGAAATCCGGTAGACCTTTTTCACCCGACAGTGTATAGGCATAGCTCGCCCGGAAATTACCCGAATAGCGGTAGCGTTTCCGATACGATGACGTTGCATCCAGCGTATAACTACCCTTGGTATAGAGATCTGTAGTGAGGGAAAGATTATAGTAATCGTTGAAACCAAAATAATACCCTAGGTGCTGGAAATAGAATCCACGATCAGCTGATTCGCCAAAACCCGGAAATATGATGCCGGAGCTGCGCCCTTGTTTGTTCGGAAAAAAACCAAATGGAATGGCCAATGGAGTAGGAATGTTCTCGATGGTCAGATAGGCAGGGCCGGTGACGATCTTATCATTCTTGATGACCTTCAACTTGTTGGCGGTGATGGAAAAGTGCGGTGTATCGAGGTTGCAGGTGGTATAGAGTCCGTTTCGAATGTAGAAATTGTTTTCGGCGTCTTTCTTTACGGTTTCCCCGTGAATGTATCCTTCTCCTTCGGAAGTAATGACATAGTTAATCTTCCCTTTCTTGGATTCGAAATTATACCGCATGGAAGTTGCCTTGAACTGCTGGTTTCCTTGCGAAAACTCCGGTTTGCCACGAAGTATACCTAGGGAATCGGGTAATCCGCTGGCTGCCACCTCTTTTGAATTCATATCGATGCGGATATAGTCGGCACTGAGATGGAGGTCCTGGTAGTTTACAGTGGCTTTTCCGTATAAATAAACAATTTGGCTATCGGCCACCACCACGGTGGAGTCGTGCGCCTGATAGTCAATCGTAGCCGGTAGTAGCTCTTCGTTGGAGACGGCCACCGATACTACGGAGCTGTCTGGCCGGCTCTCTGAAACGAGACTGGTCGTATCAGCGGCTGGAAGACTGTCTGGGGCAGCCAGTCTCTGTTCAGACAATACCGTTGAGCCAACAACGTTATGTTGAAAAAGAACTAGAGCCAAAACCAGGTAAATGGCGTTTATTTTGGGAAATTGCAGGTGCAAATCCGGGAATCTTTTTTCCAGGTTGAAGTGTCAAAGCTAATCAAAAATAATCGACCCTCCGTTCGTTTCAGGGCATTGCTGATTTCGGCAGTGTGGCTGATACTGTTTTCGTCCTACCGTATAGTTCCTGTATATAAGTCAGCAGTCACCACAGTGGTAATTGATGCTGGGCACGGTGGACATGATTCTGGTTGCTTGGGGGCCAATAAAATAAAAGAAAAAGATGTTGCGCTAGGCATTGCGTTAAAACTGGGCAAACTGATTGAAGATCAGTTTCCGGATGTTCGGGTTATTTATACCCGAAAGACCGATGTGTTTTTAGAGTTGCACGAACGTGCCGAGATCGCCAATTCCGCCAATGCAGATCTTTTCATTTGTGTTCATTGCAACTCAGCGTGCTTCATGGATAAGAAGAAACGCAAAGAAGTTTGTAACCAGGAGATCCACGGTGTTGAATCCTGGATCATGGGTTTGCATAAGACGGAGGCAAACCTGGAAATCGCCAAGCGAGAAAACAACGTTATGCTGCTGGAGAAAGACTACGTGAAACAATACAATGGGTTTGATCCTAATAGTCCGGAAGCCGAGATTATCTTTTCCTTGTACCAGAACACCTTTATGGATCAGAGCTTGAACATCGCTTCGCTCATTCAGAAAGAACTTGGGGCCAAAGGGCGAAGCATGCGTGGTGTCAAACAAGCAGGATTTTGGGTGCTATACAAGACGACCATGCCTAGTGTATTGATTGAAACTGGTTTCCTGTCGAACCCATCCGAAGAGCGCTACCTGGGTTCATCTAAAGGACAGCAGGAAGTAGCCAGCGGGATCTATCAGGCATTTCGTAAATACCGTCGCTCATTAGCCATGGAAAGTGGAAATTATATACCTGAAGATAAGGAGCCTATTGCTGATGATACCGATAAACAAGTGCAAGAGCCCATTCAGCCGGCCGCTGAAAAGGAGGCAACGAGAGCTGTCACTTCGGCTGATAACAGCGATGATGCTCCTAAAGGAGTCTATTACAGTGTCCAGATCATCTCTTCAACCACCAAGTTGGAATCAGGGAATGCCAAATTTAAAGGATTGACAAAGGTCAAAGAAGAAAAGCTGGATAAAGGGTATAAGTATTATTCTGGCGTTTACAATACGATGGACGATGCCGTAAAAGGCCAGTCGCAGTTGAGGGACAAAGGATTCAAGGACGCATTTGTAGTTGCATTTCGTAACGATGTGCGGATTCCTGTTTCAGAGGCTCGGGAAGCATTGAAAAATTCAAATTCTAAATAAAACACTACTTTTAACGGATTATCCGGACGTGCATTTTTGGGACAAGCGGATCATATAACGCACGCGAAAAAGAATCTATGAGTATTTCGAAAGAAGCAAAAATAGGATTGATCATCACTTCCGGAATTGTCTTGATGGTCTGGGGATTGAATTACTTGAAAGGTAAGGACTTCTTTACCAGTCAAAGTATGGTATATGCCGTTTATGATCGTGTGGATGGTCTTTCGGCTTCCAATCCGATTATGGTCAACGGACTGAAAATTGGTTCAGTTACCAAGCTAACGCTGTTACCGGATCAGTCCGGGAAAATTCTCGTCACGATGCACATCAGCAGCCGCGTTGTCGTGCCTCGGAATTCTGTGGCTGAAATTTTTAGTACGGACCTTCTTGGCAGTAAGGCCATTCGTTTAAATTATGGTAATAGTCCCGATGCTATTCAAGATGGCGACACGCTGCAATCTGTCATGCAAAAAAGCTTGACCGAAGAAGTAAATGCTCAGGTAGCGCCAATTCGACAACGGGCAGAGAGCATCCTGGCCTCTATGGATTCTGTACTGCTGATTGTCCGTTCAGTCTTCAACGAATCTTCCAAAGAAGGACTTCAACGATCTTTTGCAAGTATTACTGCATCCTTGTATTCCATCGAAAGAATCACATCTACGATGGATAAAGAATTGGCTCGTCAAGGTAAATTAGGTACCATCTTCGATAATTTGGAGTCCATTACCACCAACCTTCGCAGTAACAATCAACAGTTATCCAACGCCATCAATAACTTTTCAGCCATTTCGGATACTTTGGCAAGAGCGAATCTTTCGGCTACCATGGATCATACACTCAAAACGCTTGAGCAAACTTCTGCGGTCATGGAACGGGTGAATAGAGGAGAGGGAACGTTGGGTCAATTGGCCACGAACGATAGTCTCTATGTCAACCTGAATAACACGGCAAAAAATCTCGACCTCTTGTTGACCGACCTGAAAGCAAATCCGGGTAGGTATGTTCAGATTTCTGTTTTCGGCAGAAAGAACAAGTGATAAAATGATATTAGGATGATTGTACAGCTTATTTTCTTTCTGCTGCTGGCTGCCTCCGTAGCACTCTTTACCCGCAACATACGCCGAGTTATACGAAACATCCGTTTGGGACGACCGGTCAATCTCTCAGATCGATCGGGTGAACGTTGGAAAACAATGTTCAAAGTCGCCTTGGGTCAGTCCAAAATGATAGTTCGTCCTGTGGCAGGCATCATGCACATTTTTGTCTATGTAGGTTTTGTCATCATCAACATTGAAGTGGTCGAAATTATGTTGGATGGACTATTGGGAACACACCGACTGTTTTCCTTTATGGGCACCTTTTATGATTTCCTGATTGCTTCGTTTGAAGTATTAGCGCTATTGGTACTTGTTGGTGTGGTGGTCTTTCTTGCCCGTAGATCAGTGCTTCGTTTGAAGCGGTTCCACATGAATGAAATGACGGCCTGGCCCAAAACCGATGCCACGTTGATTCTGGTAACAGAGATTTTTCTGATGTCCGCCTTTTTGCTGATGAATGCATCCGATAGCCTTCTGCAGGCGCGGGAAGTATCTCATTATGTGGTTGCGGGCTCCTTTCCGGTGTCTGGTTTCTTACAACCATGGTTGAATGGTTGCAGTGATCATAGTCTGGAAATGATTGAACGTTTTTGCTGGTGGTTTCACATTGTCGGCATTATGGCATTTTTGAATTATCTGCCCTACTCAAAGCACTTTCATATTTTCTTGGCCTTTCCTAATACGTACTATTCCAATCTGTCTGTCAAGGGTAAATTCACTAACATGGATAGCGTCACTCGCGAAGTCAAGTTGATGTTAGATCCTGCTGCAGTTCCTGCCGCCGACAGCGGGCCACCTCAACGCTTTGGTGCAAAAGATGTTCAAGATCTCACCTGGAAGCAATTGATGGATGCTTATACATGCACCGAGTGTGGACGATGCTCATCCGTTTGTCCAGCAAATATCACCGGAAAAAAGTTGTCTCCTCGTAAAATCATGATGGATACACGCGACCGTTTAGAAGAAGTCGGACGTGGCATTGATGCTCACGGACTTGATTTTAATGATGGTAAATCCTTGCAAGACCGTATTGCCGAAGAAGAATTATGGGCCTGCACGTCGTGTAATGCTTGTACAGATGCGTGTCCGG
>CANIAS010000042.1 GCA_947465495.1 Candidatus Pollutiaquabacter sp.
AAAGGCTGCGAAAACTAGACTGGCAATTCCATTGGTGGTAAAAAAAGCAACATTAACATGCGACAAATTGTTAGGCTTCACCAGTCGATGCTGATAGATTAGCAGTAAGCAAAAGAAGACGGTTCCAGACCAGTACCAACTTCCGTATCCGGCAAAAAAACCTGCAAAAATGATGAATGCAGCTGATGCAGCATGCAGAAAGGTTGAGAACAATAATGCTTTTGACTTGCCAAAGGCGGCAGGAAGACTATGAAGCGCTTCCTTCCTGTCGAATTCCTCGTCTTGCAAGGCGTATATAATATCGAATCCGCTAACCCATGTAATTACTGAAAATGAAAAAAGTAACGGCGTCCAGTCGAATCTACCAGTCACTGCCAGGTAAGCGCCAATGGGTGCAAGCGATAGTCCGATGCCTAATACCACGTGACATAGCCAAGTGAATCGTTTGGTGTACGAGTAGCCCAATATCACTAGTAAGGCCACCGGTGACAGAAAGAAGCATAACGCATTAATCGAATAGGTGGTGCCAACGAACAAGGCAGAACTAAGGATTACGAGCAACAGCACTGAGCCAGAGGATAGTATGCCACTGGGTATTTCGCGTTGTTGGGTACGTTCGTTTTTACGGTCAATGTCACGGTCAATGAAGCGATTAAAGCCCATCGCTGCTGTTCGGGCGAATACCATGCATAAAATCACTTTTAATAATAATGTCCAGTCGGGAAGTGATCGAAGTTCGTGGCAGCCCAGGAAAAAACCAATGATCGCAAAGGGCATTGCAAACACGGTGTGTGAAAACTTAATTAGCGAAAAATAGCTGCCGACTTTGACCATCCGTTTTGCAAAGGTAGAAAAAGCTTCATGATCGTTGAAAAATCCATAGGAGTTGTGGTTGTTAGGCACTAGACTGAAATTCAATTGAAAGGTAGCTTTTTGACGAACTACATAGCCATTGGTTTGTGACGATAAGCTACTGGAATGTATTTAGGGCTAAGTTCTTGACTCTTTGTGGGATTGACGAATTGCGAAGCTTGGTTGTTGGGGTGATTTAGCCATGATAAATCCGATATTTTTCACGAAATTGCAGCTTCTTTTCTGGGAGGTTGATGGCGAATATTGCCACTGATTCACCAGGTTTTATTTTAGTAACCGCACAAATTCTATAGACATGTCAGACGATAAGAAGATTATTTTTTCGATGGTAGGAGTGAGTAAGATTTATCCTCCGCAAAAGCAGGTGTTGAAAGACATCTACTTGTCATTTTATTACGGAGCCAAAATTGGAATTTTAGGTTTGAACGGTGCTGGTAAGTCCACGCTTTTGAAGATTATTGCAGGTTTGGAAAAATCCTTTCAAGGAGAAGTGGTTTTCTCGCCAGGCTATTCGGTTGGATACTTATCTCAAGAACCGGAGTTGGATCCGTCTAAAACGGCTCGTGAAATTGTCATGGAGGGTGCGCAGAAAACGGTTGATTTGCTCAAAGAATATGAAGAAATCAACAACAAGTTTGCCGAGCCGATGAGTGATGATGAAATGAACAAACTCATCGAACGTCAAGGTCGCGTGCAAGATGCCATTGATGCAGCGAACGGATGGGAACTTGACAATCAGATTGAAGTAGCGATGGATGCCCTGCGTTGTGCAGCTCCTGAGTCATCTGTTGTTAATCTCTCTGGAGGTGAGCGCCGCCGATTGGCGCTCTGCCGGCTCTTACTTCAGGCTCCAGATATCCTCTTATTGGACGAGCCGACCAACCACCTTGATGCGGAATCAGTCTTGTGGTTGGAGCAACACCTTCAAAAGTATGCAGGAACGGTTATCGCTGTTACGCACGACCGTTACTTCTTGGATAATGTAGCAGGTTGGATTCTCGAATTGGATCGGGGCGAAGGTATTCCTTGGAAAGGAAATTATTCGTCCTGGTTAGAGCAGAAGTCTAATCGATTGGCTCAGGAAGAACGTCAGGAGAGTAAGCGCCGCAAAACCCTCGAGCGCGAGCTGGATTGGGTACGTATGTCGCCGAAAGGTCGTCACGCTAAGTCCAAAGCGCGTATTGCCGCCTATGATAAATTGCTCAACGAGGATGTAAAAGAACGCGAAGACAAACTGGAACTCTTTATTCCGCCAGGACCTCGACTCGGGTCTGTCGTAATTGAGTTCAGCAATGTTTCAAAATCCTTTAATGACCGGGTGCTGTTTGAGAATCTTTCTTTCTCGCTTCCTCCCGCTGGTGTTGTCGGTGTGATTGGTCCTAATGGTGCTGGAAAGACCACACTCTTTAGGCTCATTATGGAACAAGAACAGCCGGACAATGGCTCCATACGTATCGGTGATACCGTTCAACTAGCCTATGTTGATCAGTCGCACGATGACCTTGTGGCTGGTAAAACGGTTTATGAAATTGTTTCCGGTGGTACGGACAGTATGATTGTTGGTGGAAGGTCGCTTAATTCCCGTGCCTACGTTTCCAAGTTTAATTTTAGTGGAACTGATCAAAGTAAGAAACTGGAAGTGCTCTCCGGCGGGGAGCGTAACCGCGTTCACTTGGCCATCGCACTCAAGCAAGGATCGAATGTCCTCCTGCTCGATGAGCCTACCAACGATATCGACATCAATACTCTGAGAGCCCTGGAAGAAGCCATTGAGAATTTTGCAGGATGTGCTGTCATTATATCGCACGATCGTTGGTTCCTTGACCGCGTGGCCACTCATATCTTGGCATTTGAAGGTGATTCTCAGGTGTACTTCTTTGATGGAAACTTCTCTGAATATGAAGAGAATAAGAAGCAACGATTGGGCGACTCTCAGCCACACCGAATTCGATATAAGAATCTTGTGCGAAGCTGATGAACTTTTTCAAAACTACATTGTTTCTAATTTCTTAAAATACAACCCTAAACACCATGATACTTCTCCGACCACTATTCCTGTTTGTTGTTGCCATTGTAATGGGAATCTCTGTTTCTGTAAATGCGCAAACCTTGAAAGTTCCTGCACCTAGCCCTACGGAAACTTTAAAGCAGAATTTTGCTTTGTCTGACATTACCATCGAGTATTCCCGTCCTAGTGTAAAGGGCAGAGTGGTGTTTGGTGATCTTGTCCCATTTGGCAAAGTGTGGCGCACAGGTGCAAATTCAGCAACCAAAATCACCTTTGGCGAAGATCTTACTGTGGAAGGCGTAGCTGTGAAAGCTGGAACATATGCATTGTATTCCATGCCTGGAAAGGATTCGTGGACGTTTATGCTTTACAACGACCTGACCTTGGGTGGAAATGTTTCTGATTATAAAATGGAAAATGAAGTCGCTCGCTTCAATGTAAAGCCAAATACTACCGCTGATAAGACTGAAACATTCACCATTGATATCGCTGACATCACTATAAATTCTGCCATGGTAGAATTGCGTTGGGAAAACACACGCGTTTCCTTTTCAGTAAAAGCGGACATAGAAGAGAAGATTATGAAAAACATCCAAACTGCTATGTTTGAAGACAAGCGTCCCTACTACCAGGCGGCTAATTACTATTATGAAAATAACAAAGATCAGAAACAGGCGTTAGAGTGGGTTAATAAAGCGGCAGAGCTGAATCCAAAGGCATATTGGGTGATGCTGCTCAAAGCCAAAATACAGTTTAAATTAAACGACTATGATGGTGCTATTTTGTCGGCCCAAAAGGTTATAGAATTGGCCAAAGCGGATCAAGACGATACGTACGTAAATTCTGGTGAAAAACTCCTTAAGGAGGCTCAATCGGCGAAGAAAAATAAGTAATCCAAAAATGGGAATGAGGAAGGTAGATTTCTTCTTCTATTTCGTTCATTTTGCATCCCGAATTGGGAGTTTAAATTGGAGGGCAAGATTTTTTTGCAACACACTGATTTTTTCTAACTTTCGCTATGATTGTATGCTTCGAATTTAATCTTCGATGCCTACAATCGACGAAAGAAAACGGTGTAGTAATTATGCATTCGTTTGATACAATAAATGTTGGAGCCATTGGTAATGTATCGTGAATAGAATGACAAGTTTTAAGTCGATATTGCGTGGATGTCTATTTGTGCTCTGTTGGATATTTTCTTTCCAGCAGGCACACGCTTCACATTCCATGGGAGCCAACTTGACGTATTCTTGTTTGGGTAATGATCGGTATGAAATCACACTTTCTTTTTACCGCGATTGTGTAGGTATTTTACCCGACCTAAATGCAATCGTGAATGTTCAGTCATCGTGTTATCCTGACGCATATATTGTTTTATCTCAGGTTCCTGGTACTGGGCAAGAAATTACCCCTGTTTGTAGCACAGAAGTTACCACTTGTCAGGGCGGAACGTATACGGGTATTCAGGAGTATGTGTACACCGCAACGGTGCAGTTGCCTGCTAATTGTAATGATTGGTTATTTAGCTATGACCTATGCTGTCGCAATGCAGCTATTACAACTATCTTGAATCCGGACATAAACAACATGTACATTTATGCGATGCTGGATAACACGGTGACGCCATGCAATAGCTCGCCAGTTTTCTCTAATCGTCCAGTACCATTTGTTTGTCTAGGACAGGAATTTTGCTTTAATCACGGGGCCTATGACGTTGATGGCGACTCTTTGGTCTATTCGTTAATTACTCCTTATGGTATTTACGGTTCGCAGGTATCGTACATTCCTCCCTATTCCGCACAGAATCCGTTGATCACTAGTCCGGCCATGACCTTCAATACCGCTACTGGGGACTTCTGCATGACTCCCACGCAATTGGATGTTACGGTAATGGCAGTGTTGGTAGAGGAATATAGGAATGGTGTGCGGATTGGTAGCGTTGAGCGAGACATCCAGATTACGGTAATTCCTTGCACCAATGTGATACCTGAATTGACAGGTATCAACGGCACCACTAATTTCTCCATGAACGCATGTGCTGATCAGCCATTTTGTTTCGATATAAATTCGTCCGACCAGGATGCGCCTCAGAATACCTACATCACTTGGGATTACTCCATTCCTGGAGCTACCTTCACTACCACGGGTGGAGCGCGAGAAACAGGAACTTTCTGTTGGACACCATCACAATCGGATATCAGCAACGTGCCACATTGTTTTACTGTGACGGTCATGGACGATAATTGTCCGTATGCAGGGTCTCAAACCTATTCGTATTGTATCACGGTGCAGGGGCCGCGTGTAACAGCAACTGCCGGTACGTTAGGGTGTAATGTTGCAACGACTACGGTTTCAGCCGCTGTTGCTGGAAGTGGAGGAGGAGTGACGTATCACTGGAATACTGGAGCTACTACTTCATCCATCAACGTGGGTCCTGGCACGTATATCGTGGAGGTGACAAAAGCAGGATGTACAAGTTTCGACACGGTGGTTGTAGCTCCCGGCAGCCAAGCGCCCACAGCAGCATTTACTCTCACAAGCACTTGTTCGGGAACTGATGTCGTTTTCACCAATCAATCCACAACAACAGGTGGAGCTATTTCTGGATATGTTTGGAGTTTTGGTGATGGAGTTACTTCTACAGTCGCCAGCCCCAATCATACCTATCCTGCTCCGGGCACCTATACGGTAACATTAGTCGCGCAAGATCCAAATGGATGTAATGATACCTTAAGGCAGTCAATTACACTGGCGGCAGTTCTGCCAACAGCCGCTTTCACAACCACGCCTGTTTGTATTGGCCAAACGATGAACTTTCAGAATCAATCCACTTCCTCGACTGGCTTTTCAAATTATCAATGGTCCTTCGGTGATGGTAATACATCTTCATCCTCGAGTCCTACGAATAATTACAGTGCAGCAGGAACCTATAATGTAACGCTTACGGTTACTAATTCAGGAGGATGTACATCGACCATAACACAGCCAGTCACGGTTCATCCGTTGCCCATGCCCAATGCAGGCAATAATGCATTAATTTGTGAAGGGGCCTCTGCCACACTTACGGCATCAGGTGGTGGTAATTATTTATGGTCGCCCGGTGGCAGTACAACGAGCACTACGGTGGTAACGCCTGCTCAAAGCCAAAACTACATAGTAACTGTTACTGACATAAATGGTTGTGTTTCTTCTGATACAGTGCGTGTCGATATACAGCCAACTCCAAGCATTCTGCTTTCAGCGCCAACAAGTATCTGCTTGGGTGCTTCTACGACGTTGAGTGTATCGTCTTCTGGTTCCTTAAACTATAATTGGCAACCTGGTGGATCGACTGCTTCGCAGATTACTGTAGCTCCAACTTCCACTTCAACATTTTTCGTTACCGCTACAGACAATGTGGGTTGTGTCATTTCGGATAGTGTGGAGGTAGTGGTTTGGCAAAATCCTACTGCTGCAATATCTACTACTGATGCTTTGTGTTTTGGTTCGAGTGATGGAAGTGCTACCGCGTCACCAGTAGGAGGAACTGCTCCGTACTCGTATGATTGGCTAACCGTAAGTGGTAATGGTCCTGTACAAAACACCTTGTCGTTTGGTAATTATCAGGTAGCTGTTATTGACGTCAATGGCTGCAGGGATACCATTCCGTATAGCATTGGACAACCTACAGCTTTGTCAGTCACTTCAGCAGTGAGTCCTGCTGCATGTTTTGGCGGTAATACCGGTTCAGTTACAGTTACTGTCTCTGGAGGTACGAATGGTTATTCCTATAGTTGGTTTCCCATTGGTGCAACTACACCTACTGTAAGTAGTCTTAGTGCGGGAGTTTATTCGGTCACGGTTACAGATGCAAATGGTTGTACATCTTCTGTTTCTTCGACAGTAGGCCAGCCGAACGCATTGGTGGTAGCATTGGCCACCACTCCTGCTCTTTGTAATGGATTAGCCAATGGAACTGCCAATGTCAATGTTTCGGGTGGCACGAGTGCATATTCATTTAGCTGGTTTCCCAGCGGATCAACTGCCGCCAGTGCAACTGGATTATCGGCTGGATGGCATCGTGTTACCATCAACGATGCCAATGGTTGCATCATTACGGATTCTGTTCAAGTTGTAGAGCCAACTCAGGTGTCAGCGATCACGAATAGTATCCCTGCAACTTGTGGCGTTGCCAATGGATCAGCAACAGTAACCGCATCTGGCGGAACGCCTGTCTATCAGTACACTTGGTCTCCAGGTGGAGCTACCGGAGCGGCTGTCAGTGGTCTCTTGGCTGGAACCTATAATGTGACAGTCACTGATCGTAATGGGTGTGCTAAGGTTGTTCTCACAACAGTTGTTAATATTGGCGCACCAGTAGTAGCTGCAGGCGTAATTAGCGATGTCTCGTGTAGCGGAGGAGCGGATGGACAGGCAAGTGTACGAATCGTTTCAGGAAATGGTCCTTTCACCTACTCTTGGCCTGGCGGTGTAACTAATGATACACTATTCAACCGTGGTGCAGGAACCTATTCGGTTGAAGTAACAGATGCTAATGGGTGTGTGGCGCTTGATACTGTTACTATTCAACAGCCTACACCGTTAATTTCTACAGCCACCTCTCTTCCCGTCACTTGCAACGATGCTGGTAATGGAAGTGCATCCGCCTCCGCTAATGGTGGAACGCCTGGTTATAACTATCAGTGGAATCCGGGTGGTTTAGTTGGAAGTTCCATTCAATCGCTGGGTGCCGGTAATTATACAGTGACAGTAACCGACCGCAACGGTTGTTCCGTAAATTCAACGGTGACCGTTACTCAGCCTGATCCAATTACTCTTTCGTATACTAGTACTCCCGCTGATTGCTTTGGATCCTCTACCGGTTCGGCGTTCGTTCAAGCAAGTGGAGGTGTCGGTGCGATTCAATTGCAATGGCTGAATCTTTCAATTCAAAATGATACAGCCACTGGATTGCAAGCCGGTAATTATACGGTTTTAGCAACGGACGATAACGGGTGTGCGACACAACTTCAGGTGGATGTAGTTGAACCAGATCCTGTTTCTGGCAGTGTGAACACTGATACAGTTAGCTGTAGCGGTGCTGCCGATGGATTACTGCAGGCTACCGCCGCTGGAGGTAATGGTAATTATCAGTTTGTATGGCAGCCTGTTGGGATTAATAGCGCGCAAGCGAATGGACTTACCGCTGGCAACTATTCTGTCCTGATTACGGATCAAAACGGATGCTCTGTTACTTTGAACACTGTCATTGTTGATCCTGATCCCGTATCTCTTTCAATCTCCACTCCTCCTATCTTATGCATCGGTCAGCAAACATTATTAACTGCTAACGCAAGTGGCGGTACACAGCCCTTTCAATTTAACTGGAATACTGGTATCTCTAGTGATTCGCTAACCGTTTCGCCGGTAGTTACCACGGATTATTCCGTCGTTGCAATTGATGCAAACGGATGCGCAACCGCTCCGCAACTGTTGACCGTTCAGGTTTATCCTCCGTTACAAATTAGTGTGGATGATTTACCGTTGATTTGCGGAGGTGATACTGCTACCTTGTTTGCAGCTGCTTCGGGTGGTAATGGTGGTCCTTACAATTATAGTTGGAACGATAGTGCAATTATTGGTGCTACATCTACGATTCGTCCACTGAATGATTCCACGTTTGTGGTGATAGCTACAGATGGTTGTAGTCCTTCTATCATCGATTCGGTGTCTATTGATGTATATCCGCTTCCACAAGTGGAATTTACTCCTCAGCAGATCAATGGCTGCACACCTGTCATTGTTGATTTTGCAAACCTATACACTGCGCCAACGGGATCTGTGTATCAATGGAATCTTGATGATAATGCTATTTCGTTGGATTCAACGCCAACCCATGCCTATACAATTCCAGGCACTTACGATGTTTCCTTGACGATTACTACGCCACAAGGTTGTCAGGCTGAACAAATAGTTACACAAGCTGTTCAGGTGTATGGTTTTCCAGAAGCTGCTTTTGATCAATCTACTGAATCGGTTTCAATGTTCACGCCAGGCGTCACCTTTTCCGACATTAGTACAGATGCAATCACCTGGCAGTGGGATTTTGGCGATGGTATATTTGAAACCGGCAATCGTTTCCCATCCCACGTTTACGGCGATAGCGGTACTTATGTTGTTCAGTTGATTGTCACCAGTGAAGGAGGATGCCCGGATACAACTTATGGGGTAGTTCGTATTGAGCCTGAATTCAGTATTTTCATTCCGAATGCTTTTACACCAAATGGCGATGGTCATAACGATGGATTCATTGCCATGGGAAAGAATATCATTGACTATGAAATGTGGATCATTGATCGTTGGGGCTTAGAAATTTTCCATTCAGTCAGCTTTACACATCCTTGGGATGGCACCTATTATGACAATGGAAATCCTTGCCAAAGTGATGTATACGAATACATCATTGCGGCAACCGATATCAAAGGGTTGCGTCACCGGTACATCGGTCACGTAACACTTGTGCGCTGATGGTTCAAAGTTGACTTCATGGTGATTTGAAAGAGCCACGAAAGTGCCATTACGGTAAGTGCTCCAAATGCATTCAGCCACAGGAAGGCGAGCCAGTCATTTTTCCAGCCAATATATACCATGATTTCCGTGATGATGGCGGCGACAAACACGCTTTTACCAGTTACTTTTTTTAGAAAGAAAGCGGTTAAGAAAATACCGAGAATGGTGCCATAAAAGAGCGATCCAAGTATGTTGACTGCTTCTATTAGGTTTCCAATTTTACCCGCATAAATGGCAATGACGGTGCAGAATATACCCCATGCTGCGGTAATCCAACGGGAGGTGCTTATAAACTGGTTTTCCGATTGATCGTCCCCCCAAAATCTTCGGTAGAAATCTACAGAGGTAGAGGATCCTAAGGAATTCAATCCGCTTGCTGTTGATCCCATTGCCGCCAATAATACGATGGTGATAAGAAGCCCGATTATTCCATGCGGTAAATTATGTGTTACAAAATAGAGAAACACATAATTCGTGTCGTTGGCATCCGCGTTTGGGTTGTTTCGCTGAATGATGGTGATGGCATTTGCCCGTATTTCTTTTCCGCGTTGGTCGTCAGATTGAACAATTGGTCTTAATCGGTCAATTTCCTGTTGATCGTTATGTTGAATAGCGTCAGTCAGTTCAAGTACATGTCCACGTTTGACAGTGTGGTTGGCGTAATAGTCGTTTTCAAAAGATTGGTACAATGCCTTGTCTGATGCGTTTGCAATTCTATCCACCTCAACGTGGTTGAAATAAAGTGGAGGTGTCTGAAATTGATAAAAAGTAAAAACCAAGGTGCCGATTAAAAGAATCATGAACTGCATGGGGATCTTAACCATTCCATTCATCACTAGCCCGATTCGACTTTGCTTGGTGGATTTTCCTGTTAGGTATCTGCCAACCTGCGATTGGTCAGTGCCGAAATAGGAGAGCTGAAGAAAAAAGCCTCCGATAATACCTGACCAAACATTGTAGCGATTGTTCAAATCGAATTTCCAATCAATGGCATTTAATTTACCCATTTTGCCGGCGATACTTAGTGCATCGATGAAGTTGACCTTATGCGGTAGAAGATGTACGACCATCCATCCGGCAATGAATAATCCTGAAAAGATCACAGCCATTTGAAGTAATTGAGTATAGGAAACGGCTTTTGTACCCCCTGATACAGTGTATAAGGTCACGATCAATCCTGTAAAGATGGTCGTAACTCGAATGTCTAGGTGAAGTATTGTCGATAAAACTATCGATGGCGCGTAGATGGTAATGCCAGTTGAAAGTCCGCGCTGCAATAGGAATAGTGTAGCTGTTAATGTGCGCGTCTTGCTATCAAAACGTTTTTCCAGGTATTCATACGCGGTGTACACGTTGAGATTCCGATAAATCGGGAGGAAGAAGGCACACAAAACTATCATGGCTAAGGGTAGACCAAAGTAGAATTGCACAAATCGCAATCCGTCGCCATACGCTTGGCCTGGAGCAGCAAGAAACGTAATGGCACTGGCTTGTGTTGCCATTACTGAAAGTCCAACGTGGTACCAAGGTAGCTGACGGTCAGCGAGCCAATAACTTCTTATGTCGTTTGATCTTCGACTTTTATAAATGCCGTACCATACTATCAGTCCGATTGTGACGATTAGTATCCACCAGTCTAAACCGTTCATGCGAAGTGCTTGGTGAATAACGAAAGAAATAGAATCGTAGTGGCCAAGCTAGCTACGAGTAGCCAGTAGATTTGTGACCAGGATTTGAAAAAGGGTGGTTTTTCTTCGATCATCTTATGGCATTTTAGGTAGACTGATCAGGTTGACAAATAAGCGGGCGGCTCCAGGAACTGCTGCGGGTAATTCGCGAAAGAAAGACAATCCAGTATAAATGAAGTGACCCTTACCATAATTGGCAATGATGAGACTTCCGTCCAACGCTTTTTCATCTGGGTCGTGCATGGAGATAAGGCGCACATAATTGGAGTCAATGTCGGAGGCAAAGTAAATGCCTCGTTCTTGAATCCATCCATCGAAATCTTGTTTGACGATCTTGTTTGGCGTGTTGAACACCGGGTGCTCTGGCTGTAAAAGATTTACAGCAGCAGATTCATCCGTTACGCGGTCACGGGAAATGTTAAAGGGATAAGGTCCGATTTTCGCCAGGACAGGGCCAATGCGGTTATTGGTGTTGTATTGTACTAGAAGATTGCCCCCCTTCTGGATATAATCCATCAGACGATCGTAGTGTTTTTGCATTCGGTCATCCATGTTGTACGCTCTTACACCAGTGATTATCGACTGATAGATCGATAGGTCACTGCTAACTAATTCCTTGTCGGATAATTCATGAACCTCGTAGCCTAATTGCGTCAAACATTGCGGTATAGCATCCCCGGCGCCTTCGATGTATCCAATTTTCACCCCTGTTGTTTTAAGTTCTATTTCGTGAAGATTAACCGCTGCTTTGCTTAGTTTAAATTGTAAGGGGATGTGATCATAATCTATCCTTTCCATTTGTAAGTCGTAATATTTGCCGTCAACATTAGCGGAAAATTCGAGAGTGTTTTTTGGGGTTTCCCGACGAGTGCTGGAGGCCGCAAGCGTTATCTCAAACGACTTTTCATCACCCTTCTTTACTAAAAGGAAAGTGGTATCTTCGATGGTCACGCGCCAACCATCAGGAGGATTTATACTGAGTGATCCCGCTTGTTGGTTGGTATTTGCGTGCAGTGTTATTTTGAGGTGTTGTGATTTTTGGTTCACTACATAAATATTTTTTTCTTGAATGGTGAAGGTGACTGGCGGAAGGATTTCAACGGGACGATAGATTTCACCTTTTACAGGATCTGTAAATTTATTCGTTACAGGTCGAGTGATGGAGTAAGCATAGTTTTCAATGCTGAGATTAAATGTTACTGATAGTGGAGGTCGATTCTGCGGGCTGCCAATCAGCGCTGGTGTGGGTATATTGAAAATCCCGGCAGGATGAGGAGCGCTTAGCCAATAGGGTGAAGATGGAAGTAAAAAAGCATCGGCAGTGGCAGCATGTCTGATAGTCAATAATTCATTGTGTCCAATTACTTTTCCCAAGGTGCTATCCGTGGCATCTGAAAACCGAACACGTTCGAGTTTCATACTGTTTTTGCCGCGGTTCGCAAGTTGAAGAGAAAGGTCAAATGGCTTTGCAACGATAATTGTTGGATCATTAGACGTAGCTTCTGCCCATAGGCCGCTGCAACCTTCTATCAGCGGCTCTAAGGCTAGTATTTTTTGTGTTTTCCAGTATCGTACCGACGGATCTGTTTCTGGTAAACGGCGAAGACTACGATCAATTTCTAGTAATTTAGTGGTGATTTTTTCCGGAGTCATGGGTTCATAGGATTGAAGCACATGTTCAATACTGTCACCAAGTGAAAATGGATTCCCAATTCGCCCCCATGTCATATCAATTCCTTCGAAGAGATCAGCGGATGCACTATCACCCTTTAATTGTTTGAAATACTCGATGATACTGCCACGGACTCTCGCCGAACCGAATCCCTGACTCTTGTGATTCGATCGACTTTCCGCTGCGATTTCTCCGTAGCTTTTTCCAAGCAGTGGATTGAACACACCGACATCAATTTTTAATTGATCGGATGCGGTAGTATTAGTGCCTCCAAAATTAAACGTATTCCAAAAAAGCCTACGGGTTTTCCAGGTATTGGTGTACACCAGTTGCCAGGGGAACTTGGTTGAATCTCCTGCTGCATCAAAGGCCTCTGCCGCTAATAGTGCAGAGGCGGTATGATGCCCGTGGCCTCCTTCTCCTGTAGTAGGGAATCGGCAGATGATTACATCCGGTCGGAAGTTACGTATTATCCATACCATGTCTGATAATACACTGTCTTTGTTCCAGATTTGCAAAGTTTCATCTGGCTTTTTTGAATATCCGAAATCATATGCTCGTGTAAAAAACTGCTCGGCGCCATCGATATTTCTGGCAGCAAGTAATTCCTGAGTGCGAATAAGCCCAAGCAATTCTCCTTGTTCTTTTCCAATTAGATTTTGTCCGCCGTCGCCACGTGTAAGTGAAAGATAGCCAGTTCGCAGTTTGCGTTCGTTGGCCAAGTACGATAAAAGACGGGTGTTCTCATCGTCAGGATGAGCGGCAATATATAAAACTGAACCGAGTGTATTGAGTTTTTGAAGTTTCAATTGTAATTCACCAGACGGAAGTTGTCCTGTAGGTAATTGAGCCTGCAAGCTTGGCATATAACAATAGGCTAATACAGCCCCTAGTAGCATGCATGTGATTTTACTTTTTTTAATCAAATGAATGACATTTGTCATGATTAATTTCATAGTGGTTGGGAGAATGAATCGCTAAATTTACATGGTCAATACGCTCAAAGATAATCAACAGAATGCTATCTGTTTGATTTTGATCAAATGCAGCAAGTAGCAACATCGAATTTTAAGGGATTGTCGGAGCGGGAAGTGCTTCTCGCGCGGTCTTCGCTGGGTAGGAATGAGCTCCCACTTGACAAGCGCCCAGCATTTCGTATTATTTCGGATGTGATTTTAGAGCCAATGTTCCTGCTGCTTGTCGTTACGTGTTCCCTTTACTTTTTTACCGGGCAACATCAGGAGGGAATTATAATGTTTTTCGCGTTGTGTATGGTTTCCGGGATTTCTATCTACCAGGAACTTCGCAGCGAAAAGGCATTGCGGGCATTGAAAAGTCTCACCGATCCTGCTGTGCGTGTAGTTCGTGAAGGTCGTGAGGTTACCATCCGTTGCGAAGAAGTTGTTGTAGGTGATATCGTGCGTATTTCAGAGGGGGATAGAATTCCTGCTGATGCAGTAACATTACAGGCGAATGACTTGACTGTTGACGAATCAATGCTCACGGGCGAGTCGCTTCCAGTTGTAAAGGATTCCGTTCAATTGCCGGTGTTTGCTGGAACCTATGTATTGGCTGGTGCGGCGATACTTCGGATTACAGCAGTAGGGCCCTCCAGTCGTATTGGAAGCATCGGTGTAAGTGTTAAGGCTCAAAAAAATATTAGGACACAATTGCAACAGCAAGTGCGCCGATTTGTTCGATGGATGGCCATATCCGGCGTGGGTGCATTCATCTTTGTTTGGATCTACCATTATTTAGATACTCGCGATGTCATGCATAGTTTATTTCATGGATTAACGTTGGCGATGGCAGTGATTCCAGAAGAAATACCGGTTGCAGTTTCTACGTTTATGGCATTAGGGGCTTATCGAATGTTTCGAAAAAATGTACTTGTCCGCCATCCGCAAACAGTCGAAGCGCTTGGTTCAGCAACCGTCATTTGTGTTGACAAGACGGGAACCATTACGCAAAATAAAATGACGATTGCTGCAATCTATGATGCCACGTCTGATGTCCTGATAGATCAAGCGAATGGCTTTGGTCCCTTGAAAATCTTGTTGAATAGAGCGTTGCTAGCAAGTGAGCCGGAAGTATTTGATCCGATGGAAAAAGCCATTGAATCTGTGGCGCATGCTGAAGGAGTTTTTCGTGATGGTTTTCAAGTAGTATTGGAATACCCCTTATCCGGAAAATTTCCGATGATGACTCATGTCTATCGGGATCCTAATCATCAGGTGATAGCAGCGGTCAAGGGGGCTCCAGAAGGCATATTGTTGAATTCGACATTGGATTTTGAAGGGCGAAGTCGCATTCAAAAAAAAGTTACTGAATTAGCCACAAAGGGTTTCAGGGTTTTAGCAGTAGCGGATTCATTCTGGCCTGATATAGAAAGCTTGCCTGAAAGTCAGCAAGCGTTTCAGTGGAATTTTATGGGACTTCTGGCCTTCAGTGATCCGGTAAAGAATAATATTCCGGAAGTACTTTGCGAATTCCGTGAAGCTGGTATTGATGTTAAAATGATAACGGGTGATTTTCCCCTGACCGCCTGTCACATTGCAGCGGTGGCGGGTTTTCCTCATCCTAATCATTTCTTGACAGGGGAGCAGGTTAATGCAATGACGGAGAATGAGTTGAGGGTAGCTGTTGCCGAAGTGGACGTTTTTGCTCGTTCTATGCCAGAAACTAAATTGAAACTCATTAAAGCGCTGAAGGATCGCGGCGAAGTTGTCGCTATGACTGGTGACGGTGTGAACGATGCTCCAGCACTGAAAGCAGCACATATTGGTATAGCTATGGGAAAACGCGGAAGCGAAGTGGCCCGACAATCAGCATCACTGGTTCTGCTGGATGATGATCTATCTGGAATGGTTGAAGCAGTTAAAGCAGGAAGGAAAATATATGCAAATCTTAAGAAAGCGATTCGTTATATAATTTCGATTCACCTGCCTATTCTTGCCGTGGTCGTGATTCCGTTAGTGCTTGGGTGGAAGTATATTCAACTATTCACTCCAGTACATGTAATCTTTTTGGAGCTAGTCATGGGTCCAACATGTAGTGTAGTTTTCGAAAACGAACCTGTGGATCCTGGTTTGATGAAAAGAAGGCCTCGTAAATTTTCGGTCGCCTTCTTTACCTGGAGGGAGTTGTCTTTTAGTTTGTTGCAAGGCGGTGTCATTGCTGTTGCAGTGCTTGTTGCCGCCCATCATTATATGGTTAACGGATCAACGGAATTGGAAGTGCGCACGGTTACTTTCGTTACGTTGGTGTTTTGTAATGTCTTTCTGACTTTGTCGGGGCGCAGCACCGAGCAAGGTGTTTGGGTAACACTTTTACGACATAATGCACTAATTCCTTGGGTGCTTTCGATAACATTTCTGTTTTTGGGTTTATTCCTAACAATTATTCCGATTCAATCGGCATTGGGATTCACCTCCTTAGACTTTCGAACAGTAATCGTGTTGTTTATTTGGGCTGCGGTGGCAGTATTCTGGCGAGAGCCGCTTAAAAAGTCAGATTTAACACCTTGAGTACAAGTGGAAAGTCTGGTCCTCTTGTTTGTACATATCTTTTGGCTGGCTATAAAAAGGCATCTAACATCAGGAATTCAACCTGTTGGTCGGCTTTACTATTGACCTGGTGAAAAACTCCCAAAATGATTGTTTTCCGATACAGATTGTGAACATTTTTCGATAATCTGTGGCCTTTGCAATCGGGCTAAAACCTATTTTTAAGCAATCAAGATGAAGCCATCCATTCCTAAAGGAACGCGCGATTTTTCTCCGGAGGAGATGATTCGTCGCAACTATATTTTTGAGGTGATTCGGAACGTATATCAACGTTATGGATTCCTCGAAATCGAAACACCAGCCATGGAGAATCTCTCCACGCTCGAGGGTAAATACGGTGAAGAAGGCGATAAGCTGTTGTATCGCGTCCTGAATTCAGGTCCGGTAATGGATAGCTTGCGGTCGGTCGCTGATCCTAAAGTATCCGACCTGACGGAAAAAGGATTGCGCTACGACCTTACCGTGCCGTTTGCGCGGTATGTTGTTATGCACCAACATGAATTAAATTTCCCTTTTAAGCGATATCAAATACAGCCCGTATGGCGTGCTGATCGACCTCAGAAGGGTCGATACAGAGAGTTTTACCAGTGCGATGCAGATGTTATTGGCAGTGATTCGCTTTTGAATGAGGTAGAACTTATTCGAGTGATACAGGATGTTTTTAGCACCTTGAAACTTGGAGTCTCCATCAAATTGAATAATCGAAAGATCTTGAGTGGCATCGCCGAAATTTTGGGAGCTTCCAATCAGATAATTGACATAACAGTTGCAATTGACAAGCTTGATAAGATCGGTATCGACAAGGTGAATGACGAATTGCTGGCAAAAGGTTTATCTGAATCAGCAGTTCATCGGCTACAACCGATTATTAAAATGAGTGGTTCTAACGGAACAAAATTAGAGCTGCTGGATCAATTACTCGCGGAGAGCGAGATTGGTCGAAAAGGATTACAAGAAATGCGCCTGGTGCTTTCTGTGTTGGAACAGCTTGGAGGTTCTTGGGGTTCGCTTGAGGTTGATGTTACGCTTGCACGCGGACTTAATTACTACACCGGTACCATTATTGAAGTCAAAGTGAGCGATTCGCGCTCTAATTTTACTAGTTCAGTTTGTGGAGGCGGACGCTATGATGACCTTACTGGGATTTTTGGACTCACAGGCATGTCTGGTGTTGGAATTTCGTTTGGCGCGGATCGTATTTACGATGTGTTGGAAGAAGTCAAAGGTTTTCCAGACCTAAGTAATGCGGCTACCCGAATTCTTTTCGTCAATTTTGGTCATGATGAGGCTGTACACTGTCTTGGGCTAATTACCAAGTTGCGTAACGATGGCATCAATGCTGAATTATATCCCGATGCTGCAAAAATGAAAAAACAAATCGCCTATGCGGATGCCAAAAAAATTCCATACATCGCGTTGGTTGGCACCGATGAAATAAAAACTGGGCAGATTGCCGTTAAAGACCTTGCCACCGGCGAGCAATCAAAGCTAACGATGGATGAATTATTACACGTATTACGTTAACTAATTTTCGATGAAAACCTACCAGATATCACCTGCTGAATTAACCTTTGAAACAATCGAGACGATCCTCCGGGAAGGCACAAAGCTTGTGTTGAGTGAGCAGGCTAAACAACGGATTCGCGCAGGTAGAAAGTACCTGGATGAGAAGCTCATAGAATTTCAGGGGCCAGTATATGGTATCAATACCGGATTTGGCGCACTGTATAATCATTCGATTTCTGAAAAAGACCTTGGACGGCTTCAATGGAACCTCATGACCTCTCACGCATGTGGTGCAGGGGAGGAGGTGCCTGCAGATGTCGTTCGCATTATGTTGCTGCTAAAAATACAGGGACTTTCCTACGGAAATTCTGGTGTGCAGCTAATTACCGTTCAACGGCTCATTGATTTTTTTAATAATGGTATTCTTCCAGTAGTTTATAAGCAAGGATCATTGGGTGCTTCCGGTGACCTTGCTCCGTTGGCGCATTTGTGTTTGCCCTTAATTGGTGAAGGAGAAGTTGTTGTAGGAGGCAAAAGACAGACATCTAAAAGTGTGTTGAAGAAAAATGGATGGAAGCCGATTGAGTTGCAGTCAAAAGAAGGATTAGCGCTGCTCAACGGAACTCAGTTCATGAGTGCCTGGATGGTATATAGTTTAATGCACGCCTTTCATTTGGCTTCATTGGCGGATGTAGTTGCTGCCATGTCTCTTGAGGCTTACGATGGCCGCCCAGAACCTTTTGACAAATCACTACATGTTATTCGTCCACATCAAGGGCAGTTGGATGTGGCTGAGAATTTCAGAAACATCTTGAAGGGAAGTCAGCTCATCAAGCGTAAGAAGGAGCACGTGCAGGATCCATACTCGTTCCGATGTATTCCTCAAGTTCACGGCGCTTCGCGCGATGCTATTCACTATGCAGCCAGTGTGGTTTTAACGGAGATTAATTCAGTGACTGATAATCCTACAATTTTTCCAGAAGAGGATAAGATTTTGTCGGGTGGAAATTTTCATGGACAGCCATTGGCGTTGGCGGCCGATTTCCTGGCAATTGCCTTGGCTGAGTTAGGCAATATCTCTGAACGTCGCACCTATCTTTTGATTTCCGGACAACGTGGTTTGCCTCCTTTTTTGGTAGCTGATCCCGGACTCAATTCTGGTTTCATGATTCCTCAGTATACAGCTGCTTCCATCGTTAGTCAGAATAAACAATATTGTACACCTGCTTCGGTGGATTCAATAGTTTCTTCTAATGGGCAGGAAGATCATGTTAGCATGGGCGCAAATGCTGCTACCAAATTGTGGCAGGTAACAGACAATCTCCAAACTATTCTAGCTATTGAGTTGATGACTGCAGCACAAGGCCTTGAATTCAGACGGCCGCAGCAAAGCTCACCAGTCGTGGAGAATTTTTTCACTACTTTCCGTAAGCAGGTTAAGTTTGTTGAAACAGATCGCGTAATGTATGAGGATATTCGCACATCCCGTGAATTCCTTTCGCTATTCTAACTCGTAGAATACTCCATCAAGTGAAACTCCGCACTGAAGTGTCTAATGTGTTCAAGTCGACTTGCTTCATCGGTGTATTGTGGTTGTATGTCGTATCGACGGTGAAGGCGCAACCTTCCAGTGTTGAGTCATTAAATCTTACTTCGTTCACGTTGCCAGTAGCGGCAATACCGTCAAGTCTTGATTCCTCGGATTTACATCCGGATTACGGCAGGTTGCCTTTTTATTCTTTGCCTTGTGATAGCTGTTTTGAAGTCCTTTCCAAGCGTCAGGAAAATGCTCGCACGTTTGTCAGGCTCGGAGCGAGTGGGAAAAGTATCTTCACTCAACGTTCAGTTGGGGCCATCAACTATAAGGACGAAAACGGATTTTGGCGGGACATAAATCCAAGCCTTAGACCAGATACCTTATCGGGTGTTTTCATTTCGGATCGTCAACCTGTTTCGATTACTATACATACAGTCGATAGGGCAACGAGCCTTAGCTATCAAGGACATCGCATCACCTTCAATCGAAACATTCATTTGTTACACCGTGATAATAATGGAAATGAAACGGATCTTGGTTCTGGAAATTGGAGTTCCTTCACCGCGGGAGATGATGGAATACGGTTTTCGGAATTTTATCCAGGCGTGGACTTAGTTTTAATGGTTCGTCGGGGTGAACTTGAATCTGGTTTCTTGATTAAGCGTCGATTGCCGTTTGCCAATGGTGAGTTAGTGCTTTCGTGCGGCCTTGGTATTCCGCCCGGGTTTTCGTGCGCATCAATTCGCCCGGGATCTTTGCATTCAGGCTTTATGATTAACGACCAATTGAATAATGCATTTGCTTCTATACGTCCATGTTTTGCATATGACAATGCGGAGACGCCTGCTTTGCTTCCCCTTAGTACATCATTGGACGGAGCTACATTTGAAGCAGCTACTCCAATGGCCTGGCTAAATGACCCAATACGGAAATATCCAGTTTTGATTGATCCAACACTTTCAACACAAGGCGTATTAAACAACGGAGCGGGAGGTGTTAGCGGCAGCCAATATTCAGCTACGTGCTGGACCAACGGGTGTGATTATAATCTAACAGTCTCAACTCCTGCCAATGCACAATTGGTGCGCGTGTTGAATTCTTTTGAGTATTATGCCGTCGCTGGTTTGTGCCAGGCTCAGGACGGTGGATACAGTATTCAGTCTGGCTCTTGTGTTGCTCCTGCTGCTGTACCGGGTGTCTTTACTTGTTCAGTGCCGCAAACAAACTATTATTGCGCAGCCACTAACGTTGATATTTTTCCAGACATAGCTTCCTGCCTACCACCGGATCAATGTGCTTCACAAAATTTAAACTTCACCTTGCATTTTTTTCACTGTAATAATGATCCAGATCCGAATTGTTCCGAAAATTGTATTAGAGCCTCCCAACCATGGGTCATTACCTTGGAAAGTCGTGATTTGGAACTACCCTTTGTAACACCCGATGCGCAGATATGTAGCGGTGATGAACTTGAGCTTACCGCTGTACCGCAATTTGGCATCGCGCCGTATGGTTTTAGTTGGTCGTCCCTTGGGACTGGTAATGATACCGTTGTTGTAGCTCCTGCCGTTACATCTACTTACACACTGGTCGTTAATGATGCCTGCGGTGTTACAAGAACTGCCACTTCAACGGTAACAGTACTTAGTAACATCAATCCGGGCTTTTCAGGTAGTTCATTCAGTGTTTGTACGAATGAATCAATTACTTTGAATGCGTTCGGTGCATCTCCTGCAACTTCCTACCACTGGGTAGTTCCGGGTTCTAGTGCACCTGCTGGTATTGTTGATGGTGCAACATCTACAGCCATTTCGTATACGCTTCCAGGACAATATCCTGTTACCATGGAGTTTCGCAATGGTTCTTGCGTGGCGGATTCTACAATCTTAGTTCAGGTGAATGCTCCGGTTCCCTTGGATGTGCAGCTAATAGCTAATCCAACCGGCGTCATTTGTCC
>CANIAS010000043.1 GCA_947465495.1 Candidatus Pollutiaquabacter sp.
AAAGTAGCGAGAACCCAATCAGGAAACGCGTCCACCAACTAGCAATCCGATTTTTGTCAAGGAACAATAGGCCTAAAAGTGCAATCCCCAATAAAGGAAATGACCACTCACCGATATCAAAGCGGAATCCCAGCCATGCAATGATCCAGCTGTCGAACGTAGCCCCCAGGTTCGCACCCAGCACAAAGGCCAACGCATTACGCATGGATAACACCCCGGCCCCTACGAATGAAAGCGTGATTAACAGCACGACTGAACTGCTTTGGAGGATGGCTGTGACGATGGCTCCACCAGCAATAGCTTTAAGTGGATGAGCCGTTTGTCGTTGCAGGTACTTTTTGAAGGGTCGTCCAGCTAATGCCTTTAAAGACTCCTCCAGCAAGCGTATAGCATAAATAAAAAGCGACAATCCAGCGACAAAGAGCCAACCATCAAATGCAAACATATTGATTGGAAAGTAATGCCAAATTAAATACTAACCCATGATAGTCGTCAGCCAGGATAACGGTTCCAAAAAAAATGGCTGTCCAACGACGGACAGCCATTAAAAACACTGAAGTTTCCAATCATATTTTAACGAAATAGGCGCGGTATGTCACATTTACCATTGCTGAAGAATCGAAGTAGGACTCTTGGTACTTAAAATTATTCGCATCCAATTGCAGAATGTCCAGATCCGCCTCGTTAGGTCCAGGATCAAGAATCACCATGTTTTGATTATTTCCAAATGCCCATGTTCCTGTTTCAATGATCTGAGGTGAGTTCGGATCACACTTAGTAGGACCTTCGTCAATAGAATACGAGGAATCGGTGTAATAAGTGTAGATGTCATCAAGCTCACAGGCCGAAAAGTAAGCATTAGTCATATCGACACCATTCTCTAAGAAAGTGGTCAATCTCCATCCGTGAGCAGTCAATAATTGGAGTTTAGTTGCGGTTGGCGATGAACTGCTAGTGTCATCGTCTTTACTACAAGAACTAAAAATAGCTGCAATAGCCATGGCGACAATTACCAATTTCTGCTTTTCCATGATAATTTATTGAATGATTAAATGAATTTTATGATGTAGTAGGGTCAACAAAATAGGCATTAGGGCGAAAAAAAAATCAACCAATCAGTCCACTGATTTTAGCGACCGCGGCTGTAATCCCCTCCGGTTTCTTGCCGCCAGCCGTTGCATAGAAAGGCTGTCCTCCTCCACCACCTTGCACTTCTTTTGCCAACTCTCGTATCATCGCAGTTGCATTGAGATTCTTATCCTTGACCAGCTTTTCTGAAATTATCAACGAAAGAAATGGCTTCCCATCGACGATAGCAGCAGCTAGGAAAACCAAATCATCAAATTGATTGCGCAATTCAAAGGAGAGGTCTTTAATTGCATCTGCTGAAGGCAAATCAATTACTTGAGCAATCAATCGAATTCCATTCACAGTCTCTGCCTTCGCGATGAGTTCTGTTTTGAGCAGCTTCGCCTTTTCCGCAATCAATGACTGAATCTTGGACTGCATGGCTGCATTCTCGTCGATCAATGCAGTTACTTTTTCTAGAACATCCTTGGGTTGCTTAAGCAACTCTCTTAATTCATTCAATTTAGACAATGCCGCGTTGAAGTAGTCCTCAGCAGCACCAGCCGTGATGGCCTCTACCCTTCTCACTCCGGCGGCAACGGCACCCTCCGAAACAATCTTAAATAAACCTATATGACCGGTGGATGGAACGTGAGTACCCCCACATAACTCCCTGGAATAATTGGGGTCAAAAGTGATAATACGTACAAACTCTCCATATTTTTCTCCGAACAAGGCCGTAGCTCCCATCTCCATGGCTTGTTGAACAGGCACGTTACGTCGCTCGTCCAACATTATATTTTCGCGTATTTTTTCATTCACCAATTGCTCGATACGGGCAAGCTCTTCATCGGTTACCTTGGAGAAATGAGAAAAATCAAATCGTGTCACCTGATCATTGACCAATGAACCCTTCTGATTCACATGCGCACCAAGCACCTGTTTGAGTGCACTGTGCATTAAGTGCGTAGCTGAGTGATTGCTGGAAATTTTCTTGCGGCGCGATGCATCGACAGTTGCATGGAAGATCACCGATGGATCAGCAGGCAGCTTATCGCATAGATGAATAATCAGGTTGTTTTCTTTATGCGTATCCAGGATTCTTACCTGCTGCCCTTCCGAAACCAACATACCGACGTCACCTACTTGCCCACCACTTTCAGCATAGAAAGGAGTCCTGCTTAAAACCAACTGATAACTGGATTTACCTTTTGTGGTTACTTTCCGATACTTGATGATTTCTGTATCGCATTCTAGTTCATCATAACCAATGAATTCAACCGCATCGTCACCGCTGCGCAGTATCACCCAATCTTCCGTATCGACTGTAGCAGCGGAGCGTGAACGCTCTTTTTGCTCCTCCAAACATTTACTGTATTCATCCATGTCGACCTCCATACCCTTTTCTCGTGCCATCAACTGTGTCAAGTCGATTGGGAACCCAAACGTATCGTACAATTCGAAAGCGAATTTACCACTAACTAATTGTCCGGTGTGATCTTCAAATTTACGAATACCGGTCTCAAGCGTACGCAGGAAAGCTGTCTCCTCTTCTTGAATCACGCGCATGATAAAATCTTGCTGCGCTTTCATTTCAGGGAAAACACCATCGAATTGCTCAGAAAGTATCGGTACCAATTTATTCAAGAATGGCTCCTTGAAGTTTAAAAAAGTAAAGCCGTAACGAACAGCTCTACGAAGAATCCGGCGAATTACATAACCTGCTTTGTTATTAGATGGTAATTGTCCGTCAGCAATGGCAAAGGCAATGGCGCGAATATGGTCAGACATGACACGCATGGCGATATCAGTCTTCTCATCAACACCATATTTGACACCTGAACGTGTCGCGATATATTGGATTAAGGGCTGAAAAACATCAGTGTCGTAGTTGGAAGTCTTTCCTTGCATCGCCATGCAAAGTCGCTCAAATCCCATCCCTGTATCGACATGGCGTGATGGTAACGGCTCCAGGGAACCATCCGCTTTACGGTTGAATTCCATGAAAACGTTGTTCCAAACTTCAATGACTTGCGGATGACTGGCATTCACCAATGATTTTCCATCTAGCTTTTTACGGTCTTCGGCAGAACGTAAGTCGATGTGTATTTCGGTGCATGGACCACAAGGACCACTGTCTCCCATTTCCCAAAAATTATCCTTTTTGTTGCCGCGAAGAATACGATCCTCAGCAATGACAGCTTTCCAACAATCATAACTCTCCTGATCAAACGCGAGCTTTTCCTTGGCATCTCCCTCAAAAACGGTCACATACAAGCGGTCTTTGTCCATCTTGTATACTTCCGTCAATAACTCCCAGCTCCAGGCAATCGCTTCTTTCTTGAAATAATCACCGAACGACCAGTTACCAAGCATCTCGAACATTGTATGGTGATACGTGTCGATCCCTACTTCCTCCAAATCATTGTGCTTGCCAGAAACACGAAGGCACTTTTGAGTATTGGCAATCCGCTTGTATTTAATGGGAGCGTTCCCTAGGAACAAATCTTTGAACTGATTCATGCCCGCGTTGGTAAACATCAGCGTTGGGTCGTTTTTTACGACCATTGGGGCGGAAGGGACTATTTGGTGACTTTTTCCGCGGAAAAAGTCCAAAAAAGCAGCACGGATCTCTATTGATGTCATTGGCATTCAGGTTGATTGGGTAATACGGGGTTCCGTCTTATATTTGCAACAAGTTCGAAAAGCGAAGATAAGTAGTATTCGCTGAAATCAGGGAATATGCCGAAAGTCAAATATCATTTTAATACCTCCTCACTCAAATATGAGAAGGTAGTGATTGGCTGGAAGAAACGGCTACTGAGAATACTTGGCTGGTTATCAACGGCCGTTGTTTTTGGCGCCATCATCATGTTGTTCTCCTATAATTTATTCGACTCCCCAAAAGAGAAGCAATTACGCCGACAGCTGGAAGAAACCTCTTACCAAGTAGATATTCTTAAACAACGGGCTGAACAAGTCGAAGCAGTTTTAAGAGACTTGCAAGAACGTGACAATACCATTTATCGTGTAATCTTCGAAAGCGAGCCTATCCCTGAATCTATTCGGGAAGCGGGTTATGGAGGCATAGACAGGTATCGTTCCCTCCGAGACCTTTACAATGCCGACCTGGTGACTGACGTAACCAAGACATTTGACAAATTATCAAAGCAGTTATACGTTCAGTCAAAGTCATTTGACGAAGTGTGGGATCTAGCAAAAAATAAATCCCAAATGCTTTCCGCAATTCCGGCAATTCAGCCTGTCGCTAACAAGGATTTACGAAGAATGGCATCTGGATATGGGATGCGCATTCATCCCATCTACAAGACATTCAAGATGCACACCGGCATGGATTTCACAGCCCCTGTGGGTACCGAAATTCATGCCACCGGAAACGGCATAATAGCACGGGTAGAATACAACGGAAGAGGTTACGGAAATAACATCATCATTAATCATGGTTTCGGATATCAAACCCTGTATGGCCACATGAGCAAAATGATGGTTAGACCAGGTCAACGAGTCAGTCGCGGAGACTTGATTGGCTATGTTGGAAATTCCGGAACATCGACCGGTCCACATCTGCATTATGAAGTGCACCGTGGAGGAAATCCTGTCAATCCAATTAACTTCTATTACAACGATCTCACGCCAGAAGAGTATGAAATGATGGTGGAAATGTCTTCGAAAACCGGTCAATCCTTCGATTGATAATATCACTGCTTGATGTAGCTTCCTGTGTATAAATCCGACTACATTCCCTTGCAAATCAGATTAATTGTCATAATTTAGTACCCGAACTAGCGTAACGTTATGCCTTACAAAGAGAAAGAAATCGAAAAGCTCTACTACACCATCGGTGAAGTAGCTCAATTGTTCGGTGTGAATACTTCACACATCCGATTTTGGTCGAATGAATTTGATGTAATTCGCCCAGCTACGAACAAGAAGGGAAACCGACTCTATACGCGGGAAGACATTAACAACTTTCACAAAATCTATCATTTAGTAAAAGAAAAAGGATACACCTTGCGTGGTGCAAAAACAGAATTACGCGATAACAAAAACAAACCTGCTGAGCAAGAGCAGGTCCACCACGAAGTGGATACATTAGTGGCCGAACTTCCGTTGATGGAAACTACTCCTTCACTCGGCCCGATTGATCAAGCATCGGCTATCCCGGCTATGAATCAACTGTTTAGCGAAGACTATGTTGACCGCGTTGCTATTCGGAATTCGCTCGAAAAAGTCCGCAACACATTGCTTGAGATTAAGAAAGACATAAACACGATGATTCACTCTTAATCGAGTTATTACTTATCACGAAAAGCCCGCAATAGCGGGCTTTTTTTATTTTTGTTCTCCACCTTCACTACCGATGAAAAAAAATCAACTAACACTGCGCCAACGTAATCTTCTTGTACTTGCGTTGTCACTTACTATTACCCATTTTTCGTACGCACGCCAAGGGATGTGGATTCCATCGTTGCTAAAAGAACTCAACGAAACTGATCTCGCAAAAATGGGACTGCAACTTCCAGTAGCAGAATTATTCCGGAACGATAGCACAGGCTTGAATAATGCCATTGTGCAATTTGGCGGCGGCTGCACCGGAGAGATTGTTTCCAACCGTGGATTACTTTTTACCAATCACCACTGTGGCTTTAGCCAAATCCAGATGCTTAGCACGATGCAACACAATTACCTGGAAGATGGCTATTGGGCCAAAAATGACAGCGAAGAAATCCCTTGCCCCGGCCTCACCGTCACTTTTATCCGACAGATCACAGAGGTAACAGTAAGCTTTCAATATACCCTGAACCAAAATTTGTCCGAAATTGATCGCGATAAAAAAGTCAAACAAATCAGCGATAGCCTGGAAAAATCAATGTCGCTGCCAGGTCGCAAGATTTTAATACGTCCCTTCTTTGGAGGCAACCGCTATTTCGCTTTCGTAACCGAAATCTTCAAAGACATCCGATTCGTAGGCGCACCTCCCAGCAGCATCGGAAATTTCGGAGGAGAAACAGATAATTGGATGTGGCCAAGACACACTGGCGATTTTTCCATTTTCCGCATTTATGCCAACAAAGAAAACGCACCTGCTGAATACGCCAAAGAAAACATCCCCTACCGACCAAGTCGCTCACTGACCATTAACATGACTGGATTTCAAGAGAACGAGTTCACCATGGTTTATGGATTTCCGGGAAGAACCCAACAGTTCCTTTCCTCTAGTGCTATTGATTTGATTGAGCAACAAACGAACCCAAATCGCATAGCATTGCGCGATATCCGAATGAACATCTGGAGGGAAGGCATGGAAACCAACGACACTGTGGAATTACAATATGCTAGTAAATTTAGATCCCTTGCTAATTCTTATAAGCGTTGGAAAGGGGAACTCATCGGACTAAAAAGCGAAGATGTTGTTAAGCGCAAAAAGACAGAAGAATCATTAATCACTGACGAAAAAGGCAGAAAGCTGATCCGCCTGCTGAATCAAGCAGTGGATAGTTCCCGAAGTATAAATTTCATCAACGATTATTACACAGAGGGACTGAACACCATTGAACTCTACGCCATTGCAGGAAAATTCAAAATACTGGTAGATCAATGTCAAAGCAAAAAAATCGACACCGCCGCTATACGAATTACCATTTTGAAACTGAACGAAGAAGTTCAATCCTTTTATAAAAACTACAATGCACTTCTGGATGAGCAAGTATGCCGAACCATGTTACTTACCTGTTCCGCTAAGCTTACCATAGACTTCCAGCCGGAATTCCTAAGAACATTTTCAAAGAATCCTGATAAATACCTGCGTCAATTATTCTCGAACTCCCTATTTACTGCAGAAGCAAAGATTCGCGGGTTCTTGATTGATTTCGATTATAGAAAAATTAATAAAATAATTAATGATCCTGCTTATTCGGCCGCGATTGAACTATCAACCATGAGATCTGGCAGAATCGACAACGTCCTAGTTCACTGCAATGAAAAAATAAACCGATTGCAACGTGATTACATAGGCTATATCTTGGAATCAGACCATGGAGGCATGATAGCCCCAGACGCCAACTCTACGCTTCGGGTTTCGTATGGTAAAGTAGAAGGAATGACACCCACGGATGGCGTGCATTACGACTACATGACTACTTCTGATGGAATCCTGGCGAAACAAGCCTCTGGCAATTCAGATTACATTCTACAGCCTAATATTAGCGCCATTTTCGAAAAGAGGGATTTCGGCAGATATGCAACCAGTGGTAAATTACCCGTAGCTTTCTTGGCTTCGAACCACACCACAGGAGGCAATTCCGGAAGTCCGTTACTGAATGCCAAGGGCGAATTGATCGGTATTAACTTTGATCGTATTTGGGAAGGAGTAATGAGCGACTTATATTTCAATCCGTCACTTAGTAGAAACGTTTCTGTGGACATACGATATGTCCTCTTTGTGATTGATCAAATCGGAAATGACAGTCGCTTGTTTAATGAAATGGAAATACGTTGGCAGTAGCAGCCGCTGAACTATTATACCTTACCAGGTCTTGTCTGGAATCAAATAGTTTGTTACGTAATCTTCCACACCTTGTTCTAATGAGGTAAACGGAATATCGTATCCTATAGCCACCAACTTGGACATATCCGCCTCTGTAAAATACTGGTACTTATCGCGAATGTCCGCCGGCGTATCGATGAACGTTATATCTTCCATGTGATTCATGGCTGAAAACGTTTGTTTAACAAGATCCAGAAATGTTCGAGCCTTCCCTGAACCAAGGTTATACAATCCGGAATATTTGCGATGATGCAGTAGAAAAAAGCAGACACTTGTAACATCCTTGACGTATACAAAATCGCGAAGCTGTTCTCCGTCTCGAAAATCAGGTCGATGCGAACGGAACAATTTCATGGTACCATTTTTCTGAATCTGATGATAGGCATGAAAAATAACCGACGCCATTCTACCTTTGTGATATTCGTTCGGGCCGTACACATTAAAGAATTTCAGGCCTGCCCAAAAATAAGGCGATTGCTGTTGCTCCAAGGCCCATCGATCAAATTCGTTTTTTGAATCCCCATACGGATTAAGAGGCTTCAACTGATGCACCAAGGCATGATCGTCTTTGTAACCTAGTTCGCCGGCTCCATACGTGGCCGCTGATGAAGCATAAACCAAAGGCAATCCAAAACGCACACATGCATTCCAAACTTTCTTGCTGTATTCCAGGTTCAAGTCGTCGAAGATTTCTTTGCGAAACTCCGTGGTATCCGTCCTTGCTCCAATGTGGAAAATGAATTGTACGAACCGATGTTCGCGATCTAACCAATCAAAAAAATCAGCACGATTCACTTTCGACGTAAACCGCTTTCCTTCCAGGTTGCGATCCTTGTCAACCCGAGAAAAATCATCTACGAGAACCAAGTCGTAATAGCCCTCATCGTTCAGTTTTCGGACCAAACAACTACCTATGAAACCGGCTGCACCTGTAATGACGATCATGAATTAAATGCTTGTGATGTAAAGATATTCAATTGAAGCGACGCCCGAAAATCAATCCTCAAGCTCACTGACGAATAAGGGTGTTGCCAGCTTGTTGGTAATTACACCAGCACTGATTGCTTTATCATAAAAAAAACGAACTGCCTTGCGTCCGCCATCACCAAAATCCAGGGAATAATCATTCACATACAAGGCGATGTGTTGTTTTCTAACATGATCATCCATCGCCTGTGCATGCATGGCAACATATGCATCAGTGCCTGCCGGATGAGCATTTGCAAAAACCAAACTATCGTAAATTAGTTGATTAACCTTCCGCAAAAGATCCGAGGAAAGTTGCCGTTTGGCCGCAATCCCTCCCAACGGAATAGGCTGACTTGTTTCTGATTCCCAAAGCGCACCAAGATCAACCACCTTGAATAGTCCTTTTTGAGTATAGGTAAACCTGTTCTCATGTATGATCACACCTGCATCTACTGTACCATTCACAACGGCATCTTCGATATCAGAAAACAATAGTTCACGGAAAGTAGTTACCTGGGGGTAAAACATCCGGAACAGGAAATTAGCTGTGGTGTGATTACCAGGAATAGCCACCTTATGTTCTTTAGTGAGCGTTTTTAATGATTGCTCACCAGTAACTACTAGTGGGCCAACACCGAATCCCAATGCACTTCCTGCATCACATAACACGTATGAATTACTGCATTCTGCATACGCGCGAAAACTCAACTTCGTGATGTCTAATTCGCCTTCCAAAGCCAATCGGTTCAGCTGTTCCACATCTTCTAACAATGGCTCAAATCGAAGATTTCCAGTATCAATCTTTCCATTAACCAGTGCATCAAAGATGTAGGTATCATTCGGACAAGGCGAAAAACCAATACTTAATACGATTTCACCAGTTGCAAATTGTCGCATACTTAGCAGGATTTTATAAATAACATGACCGCTTCCTGCAAATTCCTAACAGCTAGCTCCAAGTCCCAGGCCGATCGATTCCTGCGTTCGACGCGATTTGAAATCGCCCGCAATTGAACACCACTAACACCCTCTTGATTACAAACAAAGTAAAACGCCGCACCTTCCATTGTTTCCACCGAGGCCGTGGAACGGGATTTTATCAAGGAAATGGAAGACTCATGCCCAGAAGCGGTATTGACGGTAAGCCCTTTCACTTTCGGCAATGTAGACGTAAAGGAATTTTCAAAAAGCCGGACCGGCACCACCGATTCATCACCTGGTAGTCCGGCTTCTTGTAGCGATAATATGCGTTCTCCGTCTTCGATTCCCAACCCATAAATCGAATCGGAGTTCACTACGACAACAGTACCAAGTGCCAAGGAATGATCCAATGCCCCCGCAATGCCGATGTTCAAAATCACATCATAAGAACGATGCAATAAATGCCTTGTCAATGCATGTGTGGTTGCCACCATACCGATACCCGTTACTAAAAAATCAACACTAGATTCCATTGATTCTCTTCCAATCTGCTCACGCAGTGCGGACAACTCTCCCTCTGTAGCGGCTACTAGCAGGAATTTCATACGGTAAAATTAGGTATTTAACGCCAACAGTGCTTAAAATCGCCTGCGGAAACTGCAGGTAAATACCCGTAGATGCAGCCTTTTTCGCTAACTTTGAGCCATGATTTATATTACTCGCAAAGAGTCATTCTGTGCAGCTCACAAAGTGGCTCGTCCGGACTGGTCGGAAGAGAAGAACCGGGAAGTTTTCGGCAAATGTTCCAACGTCAACTGGCATGGACACAATTATACGCTGTGGGTGACCGTTAAAGGAGAAGTGAATCCTGAAACAGGCTTCGTCGCCAATCTGGCCGAAATCAGCACCCTGATCAAAGTTAACGTCCTTGACAAAGTAGATCACCGCAACTTGGATTTAGACGTGGATTTCATGAAAGGTAAAATCAGTTCAACCGAAATACTGGCTATCGAGGTTTGGAAACAACTTGAAGCATCTATAAATGCGCTAGGCTGTACGTTACACTGCATCAAATTGCAGGAGACTGAAAAAAACTACGTAGAATACTTCGGGTGATAAACTGCCAATAAACTAAAAATCATGGCGAACAATGACATGGTCGACGATAACGAGATGGATGGTTATTCCAAAATCGATCAGTACAACCCGCAACTGATTGCATCCATTGCATCCAGTTACACCGATATTATCCAGAAAATTGGAGAAGACACTTCACGCGAAGGCTTGCTAAAAACTCCTGAGCGGGCTGCCAAAGCGATGCAATTCCTGACTCACGGTTACGATTTGGATCCGGCCGCGATTTTAAAATCAGCCCTTTTTCACGATGACTATAAACAAATGGTCATTGTAAAAGATATTGAAATTTACTCGATGTGCGAACACCACTTGTTGCCATTTTTTGGAAAAGCTCATATCGCCTACATTCCAAACGGCAAAATCGTAGGATTGAGTAAAATTCCTCGCATTGTTGATGCATTTGCTAGACGGCTTCAGGTTCAAGAACGTCTAACGACTCAAATTCTGAATTGCATTCAAGAAACCCTCGAGCCACTTGGCGTTGCAGTGGTCATTGAAGCACGCCACCTGTGCATGTTGATGCGAGGCATTCAAAAGCAGAATTCAGTAGCCACATCATCTGCTTTTACCGGAGAATTCGAAAACGAAAAAACACGTGCCGAATTTATCCGTTTAATTTCTGCCAATCTTTCATGAAGTAGCAAACGGCAAGGTTTTTGACCACGTGATGCGTACGCAAGAAAAATTGAACTAAAAGAATATATTTGAACTTCAAACCCATCAATTATGGACAACAATAATTTCAACATCAACTCTTGGCAGCAGCAAGCAGCTCCTGCTCAAACAGCTACCCGCTCCTTCCTTTCCGGTGTATTTGCCTGGATGGGAATCGCTCTCGGAATTTCAGCCCTTACCGCGTATGTTTTCGGAACAGACGCATCCTACATGTCTTATCTAGTGAACACACAAACTGGAGGCCTATCTGTATTCGGTTATGTTGTCATGTTCGCTCCGATAGGCTTTGTACTTCTTATGGGATTAGGCTTCCATAAATTATCATCTACCGCATTAACTGGCATCTTTTTGGTTTACGCTGTCATCATGGGCATGAGCTTAAGCTTCATCTTTCTAGCCTACACCATGGGGTCGATTGTTGGAGTGTTCATTTCTTCTGCCGCGATGTTTGGTGTAATGGCCTTGATGGGTTACACCACAAAAACAGACTTAACCAAATTCGGTTCAATCATGATGATGGCGTTAATCGGAATCATCGTTGCCAGCCTGATCAACATGTTCATGCACAGCAGTCAGCTGGACTATCTTATCAGCTTCGTGGCTGTTTTAGTCTTCACTGGCCTAACTGCGTATGATGTACAAAAACTAAAAAACATCGGAGCCGGCGTTGAATACGGTACAGAATCAACCGCAAAACTCAGCATACTCGGTGCATTGACATTGTATCTGGATTTCATCAATCTCTTTTTGGCGCTTCTCCGTCTCTTTGGCAACCGCCGCAACTAATCTTGAAATTTATCCAAGTAAAGCCCGGTCAATCCGGGCTTTTTTTATGTCTTTATAATTCTGGATTTTTCTAATTTTGAGTCATAAACAAAGAACAAACATGAAAAAAGCATATCTCTTTCCCGGCCAGGGATCACAGTTTACCGGAATGGGTAAAGAACTTTATGACCAGAATCCATCCGCTCGTTCGTTGTTTGAAGAGGCTAACGACATACTTGGATTCCGAATTACAGACATCATGTTTGGTGGTTCAGAAGACGAATTGAAACAAACCAAAGTCACACAGCCCGCGATTTTTTTACACTCAGTCATTTTGGCCAGTACCATGGGTGATGGTTTCCAACCAAATATGGTAGCAGGACATTCCTTGGGTGAATTCTCTTCGCTGGTAGCCAATAAATCACTTTCTTTTCAGGACGGATTACGACTGGTTCAGGCACGAGCGCTAGCCATGCAGAAAGCCTGCGAAATGCAACCCTCCACCATGGCCGCGATCTTAAATCTCGATGACGCCATCGTTGAAGCCATTTGCCACGAGGTTTCATTGAGTGGCAAATTAGTAGTGCCTGCCAATTACAATTGCCCCGGCCAATTGGTTATTTCAGGATCGATTGAGGGCATCAATGAAGCCTGCGAACGATTGAAAGCCGCGGGCGCTAAACGCGCATTGGTATTGCCTGTTGGTGGCGCTTTTCACTCGCCACTTATGGAACCGGCTCGTGCAGAACTGGCCAATGCCATTGAATCCACTTCCTTTGCTGCTCCTATTTGCCCCGTATACCAGAATATCAATGCATTACCAACTTCCGATCCAACTGAAATCCGCAAGAACCTTATCGCACAGCTGACAGGTCCTGTACGGTGGACACAAACCTTGCAACATATGATTAACGATGGAGCCACCAATTTTATCGAAGTTGGTCCAGGAAAAGTATTACAAGGTTTAGTCAAAAAAATCAACAAGGATCTGGAAGCGATTTCAGCTTGATTCTAATGCGTCATAGGCAATTTCATTATTGTTTCTGTGCTTGTATCAAGCATGATAATGCGACGGATTTTTTTTACTACTTTGAGGACTTACAGAATAACCTGACTACGTGGCGCTGCTGAACTCAATATTGACCTGGTGGATGAAGAAAAGAATCCACCAGATTGAACTCTTCCTTAAGTATCCGGAAGAAGTTCAGCAAGAATGGATGAAACGGCTCGTAGACACCGCCAGAAACACCGAATGGGGGCAACAATACGATTTCAAATCGATTCGTTCTCACGCCGACTTCAAAGAACGAGTGCCAATCCATAATTATGATTCGCTGAAACCATACATAGACCGAACATTACGTGGAGAACAGAATATCCTTTGGCCCACAGAAATACGTTGGTTCGCTAAATCGTCGGGAACAACCGCGGGGAAAAGTAAATTCATTCCTGTTTCACAAGAAGCGATGGAAGAATGTCACTACAAAGGCGGCAAAGACCTTTTGTCCATTTATTGCAACCTAAATCCCGAAACCAAAATTTTCACTGGAAAAGGATTGACTCTGGGCGGTAGTCATCACACGAATACTTCTGGAAGCGATTCGTTTTATGGCGACATCTCTGCGGTACTTATGCAAAATCTTCCTTTTTGGGCGCAAATGATTCGCACGCCCGACTTATCCATTGCGTTGATGGATAATTGGGAAGAAAAAATAGAAAGGATGGTCTCCACCACGCTGCTAGAAAACGTTACCTCTATCAGCGGCGTCCCTACCTGGACGATGGTGATGGCTAAACGTGCACTTGAAGTTACCGGTAAATCCAATTTATTGGAGATATGGCCCAACCTGGAATTGTTCATTCACGGAGCTGTCAGTTTCACACCCTACCGCGAACAATTTCGCGAGCTGATCCCTTCCGATAAATTCAACTACCTGGAAACGTACAATGCATCGGAAGGTTTTTTTGGCATCCAGGATCAACTCAATAGCGAAGAAATGCTACTCATGTTGGACTATGGAGTCTACTATGAGTTCATGCCGATGGAAGAGTATGGAAAAGAACAGCCTCGTACGGTCGGACTGGATGAAGTAGTGTTGCATAAGAATTACGCCTTGGTTATTTCCACCAATGCTGGATTATGGCGATACTTGATCGGCGATACGATTCGTTTCACCGAACTTGCGCCTTATCGTTTTCGCATCACCGGAAGAACCCGGTTGTTTGTCAATGCTTTTGGCGAAGAAGTCATTATCGAAAATGCTGATGAGGCCATTCGTATCGCGTGCGAAAAGACAGGCAGTCTAGTACGTGACTACACCATGGCTCCAGTCTATTTCAAAGGAAAGGAAAACGGAGCACATGAATGGCTGATAGAATTCGAACGCCCTCCATCCAACAGTGATTATTTCACCGAAGTAATGGACAATGCACTTAAGTCGTTAAACTCTGACTACGAAGCGAAGCGATATAAAGACCTGGCATTACGTTTACCCATTGTACGAAAACTACCCAACGGTACTTTTTTGAATTGGATGCGTGAAAAAGGCAAATTAGGTGGTCAGCATAAAGTACCAAGACTTAGCAATGATCGACAATTCGTCAATGAGATTTTAGCATTATTAAAAGAAGGTACAACTCCCTGATGAACATGAAAAATCTGGCCTGGTTTTTTATGGCTATCTTCTGCCTAGCCTTTCAAACGGTAGAGTACCGCATGGTAAGTGGTTTGCCACTTCCATCTGCTACCTTTGTTACTACCGACCAAATTGGAAATGTTTACACGGTTGCAGAAAATCAATTATTGAAATTTAGTCCGAACGGCAAACCTCTACAGAACTTCAGTGATTCCAAACTCGGAGAGTTACGATCGATAGATGCCGGCAATCCCATGAAGCTACTGCTCTTTTATCCAGATATGGCGCGGATAATCATACTGGGCACGCAGTTTTCAGTTCAATCATCCATTGAGCTCCGTAATATTGGGATCCAACAACCCACCTTGATTTGTAATTCGATGAATGAAGGATACTGGATATACGACATGCAGGATTTCCAGCTAAAAAAACTTGACCTGAATCTTCAATTACAATTTCAGAGTGGCAATCTGATGCAAACTACTGGAAAACGATTATTGCCAAACTTCCTGCTGGAGGCTGACCATCGAGTTTACCTAAACGACCCACTGACTGGTGTAATGGTTTTCGATCAATTCGGAACGTACTTTAAAAACATCCCGATTCTCGGATTGCGTTCTTTCCAAATTCGCGGAAACGAATTATTATACATCAATCAAGGCGCCTTGAAAGCAATTGATTTGAAACTTATGAATGAAAGGGATATTTCTATTCCCGCTTCACGTGGTCTAAAAGCAGCACGTATATCAGAACGTCAACTTTATTTATTAACAAACGACTCCCTGAATATCTATTCCTATTAAATTAGCGTTCGTCAATTTTTTCTTTTCAAAACACACCACAATGCCCGCAAAAACAGTAACTCTACGTAAGAGCTCCTCCAAATCAGGTTCGAAGGCCGTCCCTTCAAAATCAGAAAGCTCTCGCACGGCTGTTGTCAAAAAAGCGACCGAAAAATACGCTCCGACACGCAAACAATTAAACCCACTCCACATCGCCATTGCAGGAAATATCGGCGCAGGAAAAACAACCCTGACCACGCTATTAGCCAAGCAAATGAAGTGGGAGCCACATTTTGAAGATGTCGATGACAATCCGTACTTGAATGATTTCTACGAAGACATGCAACGTTGGTCCTTCAACTTGCAAATCTATTTCTTGAATTCACGTTTCGAGCAAGTATCTAAAATTCGTCAATCAGGCAAAACCATCATCCAGGATCGAACGATCTATGAAGATGCGCACATCTTCGCGCCAAATCTTCACTCGATGGGCTTGATGACCACCCGTGACTTCAACAACTACCAATCGCTTTTCAGCGTGATGTCCAAATTTGTTTCACCGCCTGATCTGCTTATTTATCTCCGTGCAAGTGTACCGACCTTAGTTCACCAAATCGGAAAACGCGGACGGGAATATGAAAATAGCATACGTATCGATTATTTGAAACGCCTAAACGAACGATATGAAGCATGGATTTCTACCTATGAACTAGGGAAACTGCTAATTATTGACGTTGACGACTTGAATTACGCCGACAATCCAGAGGATCTTGGTAAGGTCATTAACAAGATCAACGGAGAAATCAACGGACTATTTTAGTCTTAACCCCTTCCAAAAAAAAGCCATCTATCGATAAAATAGATGGCTTTTTTAATTCATGCAAATTCTCAACCAACGTTCACAATGTATGCTGCCAACTCACGAACAGAACTATCAAAAGTAAAAGCGAGGTAAACCAGATGGAAATTCTCACGATCGACGGTACGTAGATATGCTGTTTTGGCGATTTCTAATCGACTTGAATCAAAGCAGCACAAACCCAGCAATCGATTAACCTGTTCGGTGGTTACATAATGTACCCGTAAATAATCTTCTACCAATTCTATTCGTGTGCTTTCAAAGGCTTGCCTTTCAACTACACGATAAAAATTAGAAAAGTCAATTTCATTGACTGGTAATTCAGGGAAAAGCAGTTGAAATTGAGCTGCATTTTCACCTATTACATCATAGTCCAGAGAATAAGCATCCGCGATATGTAGTACGCCTTTCCTATCGATGAATGCATGGACTTCCGCTGACCTTGGGATTATTACAAATCCATCAAAAACTTCTTGCTTACGATTACCCCCGGTGCGATGCCCATCCATCACCTGCAAAACACGAAGACGATGTCTGCCAGGAGATAGATCATGAATTTTGAATGTAGTACCTGGGTAACCTACCCACTGTTGATCCATCATCACAGTGTATAAGCCATTCTTGAAAACACTCAGATGGAATTCAGAACGATTACCGTGTGCTCCTACCTTATTCAGAATAGCGATGAAAAAAAGTAGAGCGAAAAATAGTTTGGTTTTCATAGTATATCCTCCATGTTAATTATAGATGGGATCCACCAACCAATTCTCGTGCCAATCCATGTAAGGGTAGCCTCCACTACTTTAACCACTACGAACTAGGTACTAAAAAAAATTGACAAGGATATCATTATGAATCAAAAGCGATCGTATTCATAACGATTACCATAATGCTTATCGCGTCCGCCTCGTGAGGTATCAATTTCGAATACTTGTTCGACAGCCAATTGACCGGCTTCATCGTATTCATAAATATTCTTCCGCAATAAAAGCCCGGTACTGTCAAAGAGTTCCTGAGTCAACATTCGATTTGCCTCGTCGTATTCGTAGCGAATGGTTTTTGAATAAAAATCCTTGTAATTACGTTCCAGAAGGTTTCCACGATCATCATACCGAGAATACACGGCCGAAATCAACTTACCTTTGTCATTTTGTTGCACCGAAGAGATCTCCTTACCATCAGCGTCGACCGCTGTAATTGTCACAGCTTTTAATGTTCCATCGAGTTCGAATTCATGTTCTTCAATGGTCGCACCAACATCCCGTTTCACTTCTAAAGAATAAATCAAACTGCCTTCTCGGTGATATTTCTTTCGAGAAGCCAACTCTCCTTTTTCATCATAGGTAATCTCTTCCTTATAATCCAACTCTCCTTCTTCGTCGTGACGCACAATGGCATTAACCTTATCTCCTGCACCATAGTGATATTCCATTCGCTCACCAGCATCCTCTCCATACAATTTGACTTCACTCAATAATCGATCTTGATCATCTCGTGTATAGGCCTTTCGCTCGGTCACATCATCAATGGCGTAGAGAAGCGTATGTTCTAATAATTTTCCGCCCTTTGAATAAACGTACTCACTACGCTCCTCCAATTCGCCATGAGGACTGAATTTAGATTCACGCACGACATTTCCTTGCGAGTCCATTTCTACTACCAACTCCAAGTATTCATCATCGGCCTTCTTCATCAATTCAGAAAAACTAAATGATTTATACTGCTGATTAAATCGACGGATGGTTTTAATGTTATCTGACATCGAAAATGTTATTATCGTAATAGGACTATATTATTGCTTTGAAGCATACTGCTTTACTTCTTTTTCAGAAATCTTTTTGTCGCTGAGAATGACTAGTCGTTCGACTACATTTCGCAATTCCCTGATATTTCCAGTCCAATCAATCTTTTGCAATTCTTTAAAAGCTTCGACGGTAAACGTCTTGGCAGGCATTCCATAGTCCTCACATATTTCTTTCACAAAATGATCGGCTAATAATGGAATATCCGACAATCGATCATTAAGCGCAGGAACATGAATTAAAATTACACTCAGCCTATGATACAAATCCTCTCGGAAATTCCCCTTAGTAATTTCCAACTTAAGATCCTTATTAGTGGCAGCAACAACACGTGGTGAAACCTGTAATTCTTTTTCACCCCCTACCCTGGTAATTTTATTCTCCTGAAGTGCTCTCAGCACTTTTGCTTGAGCAGAAAGACTCATATCACCAATTTCATCTAAGAACAACGTACCACCGCTAGCCAACTCAAACTTTCCAATACGCTGTTTGACCGCAGAGGTGAACGCCCCTTTCTCGTGTCCGAACAATTCACTTTCAATAAGCTCCGAGGGAATCGCAGCACAATTAACTTCAACCATTGGACCTGAAGCGTGTTGACTTTTCTCATGAATCCATCTCGCCACCAATTCTTTTCCTGTTCCATTACCGCCCGTTATCAAAACACGTGCTTCCGTAGGAGCCACGCGATCAACCATTTCACGAATTTGTTTCAAACCGTCTGATTCCCCAATCATTTCGCGCGACTTAAAAACTTTTTTGCGAAGGGATTTTGTTTCTTTGACCAGCGAATTGCGGTCGAGTCCATTTCTCACAGTCACTAACAAACGATTCAGATCAGGCGGTTTAGCGATGAAATCATACGCCCCTTTTTTAATCGCCTCAACAGCAGTATCAATCGTTCCGTGTCCAGAAATCATGACGATTGGCACATCTGGATTCGACACTTGCAATTTCGAAAGCAATTCCAGCCCATCCATTTTCGGCATCTTGATGTCACACAATATCAGATCAAAAGGAGTAGCTTCTGCCATACGTAATCCTTCTGCCCCATCAGCAGCTTCTTCGACTTCATATTTTTCAAATAAGAGAATATCTCGAAGCGCATTACGAATGGCTTTTTCATCGTCGATGATTAGAATCTTTGGCATGCGTACAGTATACTAGATTGATTAAACGAAGATACGAATCCCTAAGAATAGGACACCAATCATATTCTTCCGCCGGCAGCAACAACCCCGGCAACACCTTCTTTCAACGCAAAGGTGGAAAGCATCATTTGAGGTATGCGAAAACGCTTTAAAACCAAGTAAGTGCTAATTGATGCCGGCACAATCATATCTATACGCATTTGCACCAATCCAGGCATCGTTTTTCTTAAGGCCGTGGTGGAACTGAGTAAATCCTTATGAAGTTCACCATATTCCATTAAGTCAAAAGAATATGTTTTCCTACTTGCAATCGGATTAATTCCACGGTGTCGATAACCAATCATTTTAGCATACGATTCAGCGGATCCCGATGCGCTAACCAACAACTTGACCGGATGACGTTTTAAAGCTCTTTCCAATGGCTCCAATTGTCGGACAAGATATCGCCGAATAGAAAGGACTTGTGAGGATTGAATCGGATCAGTTGGTTTGAATTTTTCCAATAATCGAGCTGCGCCAATATCAAAACTGCGTTTCCAAATAATTTCACCAGAGCGAACAATAATAAATTCCGTTGAGCCACCGCCAATATCCATAATAAGTATAGGACGATCGCTTTGGGGAAGGGTTTGCATTACTCCGGCAGCAATGAGTTCGGCTTCCCGCTCACCATCGATGACCTGGATGCGAATACCTGTTTCTTGTCGAATACGACGCACAAAGTTTACACCGTTCTTCGAACTTCGAATCGCTGATGTGGCGCACGCATAAACCTCAGTGACACCCGCTGATATGAGTTTCTTCTTAAAATCCTTGATCGCGTTCACTCCTCGAAGGAAAGGGGCCTCCGCAATCAATTTTTTTCCAAATCCACCTTCCCCAAGTTTGACGGTTTTACGGGTACGATAGATAGACTTCCAAGCACCCTTGCCATCCGTGGAGGCAATTAGCAAATGAAAAGTGTTGGTACCCAAGTCAAGCACCGCAAATTGGCGAGAAGAAAGATGCCCAGCCTTCATGAATTGCTATAACGAATCCACTTCCAAAGCTCTTTGTAATTGACCTTTTTACCGTACATCAGAATACCTATGCGATAAATTTTTGCAGCTATCCAGGTGGTGAAAATAAAACCAGCAACAAGCAACAACATGGAAAGTACAATCTGCTCTATAGGCACACCAAATGGCAATCGAACCATCATGACAATGGGTGAAGTGAACGGAATTATTGAAAACCAAAACGCAATATTTCCTTGGGGATTATTCAGGACATTAATGGCAGCCACATACGATATAATCAGCGGCAAGGTAATCGGCAGCATGAATTGCTGAACATCCGTTTCAGCATCCACCGCCGCCCCGACTGCGGCAAACAATGCGCTATACAAGAGATAACCACCTAGGAAATAAAAAATAAACATCCCAATCATTAATGGAAAATTTATGGATGATATGATGGTAGTTACTTTCTCGGCTGTGGCACCATATGACTGATGATCGACCGAAAGCACACTATCACCCTGTGCGGAATTGATCATTGATTCGGTATTTCCAAAAGCAGCAGGCGCCTTCATCATCGATGTTCCTACAG
>CANIAS010000044.1 GCA_947465495.1 Candidatus Pollutiaquabacter sp.
TAGGCCACCAAAGCAGTGAAGTGTCACTTCCTGGAGGCATGCCAAGGCCGAACATGTTCGACGGGCATACGTGAAACGAAAAGGCGTTTTCTACACTTGAATAATCGCGGGTGGAGTCTCCAAGATACAGATTTACATAGTATGTACCTTCATTGAGGCAGATTTTTCCAAGATCACAACTGATATGGAAATTTCCGGTAGGTTGAGCTAGTTGCAGAACTGAAGGTTGGTATCGGTTGTTGGCGTTCAGGATGGTGTCGCCTTGGCTATTGAGAATGATGAAACCGATCTTGATGTCGTGGGTAGGAACCTTGCACGAAATGTCAAACTCGAATTTCATGGTTTCGCCCATGTTCAAAGTTTTACCTGGTTTCTCTTGACAGAATATTTTGCCACCCGTAAAATGCATGTCAGCGTTGGAGGAAGGGAAATTTAAGGTTGCATCTTCGCCGGTTACAGCTTCGCTGCCGACGTGCAAATAGTAATCAATCGTATCGTCAACGGTACCTTTGAATGCGACACTACCCGCTTGGAGCAAAAGTCCGGAGGTGCAAAGCTTCTTCGTGGCTTGAATGTTATGGCTGACAAAAAGGATAGTGCGACCACTGTGAGCAACTTCACTCATCTTTCCGATACACTTTTTTTGAAATTCTGCGTCGCCAACTGCTAATACTTCGTCAATGATTAGTATTTCAGGATCTAAAAAGGCAGCAACTGCAAAAGCAAGTCGAAGTTGCATGCCCGAGGAGTAGTGTTTGAGTGGCGTATCAAGAAACCGTTCAATGCCGGAGAAGTCGACAATCGCATCAAAGTTAGACATGATTTCCCGTTGCTTCATTCCTAATATGGAGCCGTTCAATAGGATGTTTTCACGACCTGTTAGCTCGGGGTGGAACCCGGTGCCGACTTCGAGTAGACTCGCTATCCTGCCACGAGAAAGAATGGTGCCGGAAGTGGGTGGAGTAATTCGTGATAGTATTTTGAGCAGTGTGGATTTACCGGCTCCGTTTTTTCCTAGGATGCCGACGCAATCTCCTGGATAAACATTGAAAGAGACATCGTGCAGTGCGTAAAACTCTTCGTGTGATTTATTTTTATTAAAACGAGCTAACTGTTCAATCCGATCCCTGAAACTCAGGTAAGGATGAAGTTCATGTGTCAGGCGGAATTTTTTAGTAATCCCATTTATTTCTAGAATGGGTCTCATCAGGCAAGGTCAGCGAAATAATATTCGGTTTTACGGAAGTAGTAAATGCCGCTCAGGAAAAAAGTGATTGCAATGGCAAAACTAAGTAGGAAGGTATCCAACGGGGGCGTTCCTCCTGAAAGTGCTTGTCGAAGCAAATCGATGGCTGTTCCCACGGGATTTAGTTGCAATACTGATCGTACCCATTCAATAGGCACTAGCCGGGCAGGATAAATAACCGGTGTCATGAAAAAAAGCACTTGCAAAAGAAATGGAATGACATATCGAAAGTCTCGGTATTTAATATTTAGCGCGGCGAAAAAACAACCAGAGCCGACGAGTGTCAATAGCGTCAACGCCAAGGAGAATGGTAAGGCCAATAGTAAGGAGGGTAAACTATTTGTAAAGCCGTAATAGATTAATAGAATTATCAATATTGCCATGGATATGATGAGGTCTACCATTGCAGCTAGTATCGATGAAATAGGAATTATTAAACGTGGGAAATAAATCTTTTTGATGATGTTCGCCGAACTCAACATACTTCCACTGGAATTCGTTAAACCGTTGGAGAAGAAGGTCCATATCATCATCCCCGGAAATACAAATAAGGGATAGGGCAGAGACCCGGAATCAATGCCTAGTGTTCTGCCAAAGAACAAGGTGAATACAAGTGTCATTAACAGTGGTTGAACAATCGCCCACGCTGCCCCTAAAACGGTTTGCTTGTAACGGACTTTTATATCCCTCCATGTGAAAAAATAAAATAACTCCCGGTATTCCCAGAGCTCTTTTACTCCCAAATAAAGTCTCCCAACCGGCCGAATGATGTACTCCATAAGTCCTTACAAACTTACAAGAATTAGCCGATTTTGCTTAATAAAATGACGCTTTATATATCTTAAGATAAGATTTAATTAAATTAATATAAATAATTAAAAGTCAACAATTTAAATACATCAAAGAATTGATTACTTGGGCGTTTTTTTCTACTCAGACTAGAATGGTTATTCAAATCTATTGTTTCAGAATTTCTAATCGTCAAGCTCTAATAGAAGTCGTAGTTGACCGGAACTATCGGTATCGTTTTACACTTCTGATTTCAATCTGCTTGTATCATCTGCTTGTTAGAGGTTCTCCATTCCTAAAAAGGAGAAAATACAACTATGAAATTTTCGATGGAAGGTTGGTTCTAATCCCCACGACTTTGGCTGAACCTTTGCAAACAGGTTTTATGCAATCGCTTTGGGCTAACTAAGAGTTTTTAAATAGGCGTTATACGTTGCGCTAATACCTTCTTCCAAACTAATGGTAGGTTTCCATCCCATATTATGGACGCGAGTAGAGTCCATAAGTTTTTGATAGGTTCCATCGGGTTTGCTCAAATCGTGAATAATATCTCCATTAAAACCGATGATGGAGCCGATCAGTTTGGAGAGCTCCAGGATACTGACGTCACTCCCGAAACCGACATTTACGAATGGACGGTCATTGTAATGGTGCATCAAGTGAAGACACGCCGCCGCTAAATCATCGACATGTAAAAATTCTCGTAAAGGTTTACCAGTTCCCCAAATGGTGACGTTTGGCAGCTTTTTGACTTTTGCTTCATGAAACTTGCGAATTAAGGCTGGCAAAACGTGTGATTGCTGTAAATCGTAGTTGTCGTTCGGTCCGTAAAGGTTGGTTGGCATGGCCGAAATGAAATTGCAACCATACTGATCCCTGAAAGCTTCGCACATTTTAATACCAGCGATTTTTGCAATGGCATAGGGCTCGTTGGTAGGCTCCAAGAATCCGCTTAATAAAGACTCCTCTTTCAAGGGCTGAGGTGCATTTTTGGGGTAAATGCAGGATGAGCCGAGAAACAAAAGTTTCTTAACGTTATTACGATGGGATGCTTGAATAACATTTAATTGTATAGAAAGATTGTCGGCTATAAAATCAGCCCGCAACGTGTTGTTGGCGTGAATACCGCCCACTTTAGCAGCAGCCAGAAAAACAAATTCTGGATTCTCCTTTTCAAAAAACACTGAGGTTGCTGACTGGTCGCGAAGGTCTAATTCACTGGAGGTTCGTGTGATCAATTGGCTAAAACCCTCTTGCTGTAGTTTGCGCAAGATGGCGGACCCTACCATTCCACGATGACCGGCAATAAAAATGCGCGCGTCTTTATTCATGATAATTGAACACTTTGTGTCCGCCTTCTTTCAGGTATTTGTCTTTTCGGAAAAGTTCAAGGTCGGATGCCACCATCTCCTTTATCAATGCAGCAAGATCGTAACGAGGCTTCCAATTGAGTTTCTCGAAAGCTTTGGTAGCATCCCCTAGCAATAGTTCAACCTCTGTTGGTCGAAAGTACCTGGGGTCTACTTGTACCACAACACTGCCTTTTTGAAGCTTACAATCCGGCCGACTGCACGATACAACAATTCCTTTTTCATCCACTCCTGAACCCTCAAACGCAATTTCAATTCCGGCCTCTTCAAAGGCTAACTTGATGAAATCCCTAACTGCGGTGGTTGTACCCGTAGCAATGACGAAATCTTCGGGAGTATCGTGTTGTAACATCAACCACATGGCCTCTACATAGTCCTTCGCATGCCCCCAGTCTCTTTTGGCATCAAGATTTCCCATGAACAATTGATCCTGCAAACCAAGTGCGATGCGAGCCACACCTCGAGTGACTTTTCTGGAAACGAAAGTCTCACCTCGAAGTGGAGATTCGTGGTTAAATAAGATTCCATTTACGGCAAACATGCCATAGGCTTCACGGTAATTTACCGTAATCCAATAAGCGTATAATTTTGCTACGGCATACGGAGATCTGGGATAAAATGGTGTGTTCTCGGTTTGCGGAACTTGTTGTACCAATCCATATAATTCAGAAGAAGACGCTTGATACACTTTGGTCTTCTTTGTTAAGCCTAATAGACGCACAGCTTCTAAAATGCGAAGGATTCCGATTCCGTCTGCGTTGGCCGTATATTCAGGCGTCTCGAAGCTAACCTTGACATGAGACATCGCCCCTAGGTTGTAAATCTCATCCGGTTGTACTTCTTGAATCACACGAATCAAATTGGTACTATCGGTGAGGTCTCCGTAATGCAATTTGAAGTTGACATTCTTTTCATGTGGGTCAAGGTAAAGGTGGTCGATTCGATCGGTATTGAAAAGCGAACTGCGTCGCTTGATTCCGTGGACCATGTATCCTTTTCCAAGTAAAAACTCGGCAAGGTAAGCTCCGTCCTGACCGGTTATTCCTGTGATAAGCGCTATTTTCATTGATCTATTCTTATTCCCTATGTTTGTGCCGTCGAATCGCATGCATTCGCTGCATTTCAAAGATAATAATTATTTGCCTTTTTGCTGATTATGAGCTCCTCCTGTGTGACCTTGGTATTTGCTACTAATAATTTACATAAACTGCGAGAAGCTCGACAAATTCTTGGAGGTGGCTTTGATGTCGTTTCATTGAAGTCAATTGGTTGCGAAGATGACTTGCCAGAAACGGGCGATACCTTGGAGTTCAACTCGATGCAAAAAGCGCGGTATGTTCACGAAAAATACGGTGTCATTTGCTTTGCAGATGATACGGGCTTGGAGGTCGAGGCCCTCGATGGTCGCCCCGGAGTTTACTCGGCTAGGTATGCTGGTTCTGTTGCTACTTCAGCAGATAATATTACCAAGCTCCTTCAGGAATTAAAAGGGGAGGCGAATCGAAAGGCGAGGTTTAGGACCGTAATTACATTGGTTGGTATGGGAGATACCGTGTGCTTTGAAGGCCAAATAAAAGGGGAAATTACTGCAGTTCGAAGTGGTGAAAATGGATTTGGCTATGATTCGGTATTCGTTCCGGAAGGTCAATACAGGACTTTTGCCGAAATGCCTGAATCAGAAAAAAACAGTTTTAGTCATCGATCATTGGCATTGCATCAACTTCAAGACTACCTCAAAGTTTGATTATTTTTTCTGCTGCTTTACACTTTTCGCGGCATAGAAAAAAAGCAGAAACATGGTCACGAAGTAACCTCCGAATAATAGTGTGTAAAGGTGAGTCCAGATGACCAGGTATTTTTGAATAAGAAAAGTCATTATCAACGATAGCAACGAAATGCAGCCGAAAACCAGTGCTACAAGTCGGTCGTTCAGTCCCAGGTATACCAATGCATGCGTTGTGTGATCTTTGCCGCCGATAAAAGGAGATTTACCTTTTGCCATTCGAATAATAGTAACCGTGGTAGTATCGATGATTGGCATTATAAAAACTAACAAGGGAAGTAATAGGTTTCGTGCGCTGATCAGGTCTCCACTGGCTGGGGTAGCATTCCAGAGGAATCGTATGCCCATAGCAGCTAAGAATACACCCAAAAACTGGCTTCCTGTGTCCCCCATATACATTTTGGAAGGATGCCAGTTAAAATATAGAAAGCCAATTAGCGCTGCCATCACTCCAACTTGGAGGATGAAATAGACGGAGTCGAATTCTTGCCGAAATATCATGACGGTCAAGCAGGAAAGTATAATGGAAATAGAAACAGTAGACGTGATGGCATCCATGTTGTCTAGCATGTTCAGGGAATTCATGATACCCACAACCCAGAATATAGTAAACAGGAAATTAATCGGCTCCAGGTATGAAATAGAGATTTCAGTTCCAGTAACCATAAGTATGATGCCACACGTAACTTGAGTTAGGAATTTTAATACTGGGCGTGTGTTGTAAGCATCATCTGCCAATCCAAGTAGGAATCCCAACATCGTAGCTAACAGAATTCCAATGAAGCTTTTATTTAGAAAAACCTGGTTACTGTCGAATAGAATGGAATAGGCAATTACCGATAAAAGGAAAAGGATGTAGAATGAAAATCCGCCTACCGCTGGTTTTGATTGTGAACCCCAACGAATAATTGTGTCGTCTTGGTTTCGAATACCAAGCGTTCTGACAAATCGTAGGAAAAGTCGATTTATCAAAAAGGAAAACACGATGGATACGATGAAAAAACATCCCAAAACGAATAGAGCGTAATACGTAGTCCCTGTCAACATAATCAATTAACTTTCACATTGCGCTCCACTCGCGCAAGGTTGGTAATAACCGATCTTTCTCAGATACAATCGGCTGTGTGGTCTTCCATTGAATATTTATTTCAGGGTCGTCAAATCGGATCCCCGCTTCAGCTGCTTTATGATAATAGTTCGTCACCTTATAGAAAAAAATTGTGTCTTCTTCTAATGCCTCGAAACCATGTGCAAACCCTGGAGGTATCCATAACATGTTGGACGCTGATGCAGTTAATTCGACGGAAAAGGATCTTCCGTACGTTTTGGAGTCTTTTCGTAAGTCTAGAACCACGTCCATCGCACGGCCCTGGAGTACTCGCACAAGTTTGCCCTGTTCATTCGGTGCAACTTGAAAATGTAAGCCGCGTATTACATTTTTCTTACTGATGGATTCGTTGTCTTGAACGAAATCATGTTGGATTCCGTGATTTCTAAATAAGCGAAGATTGAACGCCTCCATGAACGTTCCACGGTCATCGGCAAACCGTTGAGGTTCGATCAACAGCAATCCTTCCATCGGAGTTTCTGTAAATTTCATTCGCTTTCTCGACTATGATTTAAAAACCGATCCTTTGATTCGCTCCCATCTTGAAAGCACTTTCCGTTGTTCATCTTCGTAATACCCATAGCCGTAACCATAGCCATAGCCGTAACCATAGCCATAACCATAGCCATACCGATAACGTGATTGCTCAACGCCGTTTAATACAATGGATAATTTTCGAACCTTATTTTCATCCATCAACTTATTGATGTTGTTGATGAACATTCGTTTGGAATACTGTGAACGAATAATATACAGTGGATAGTCCGCTTGTTGAATAATCTGAACGCCGTCGGTAACAATTCCGACAGGCGGTGTATCGATAATTACGATGTCGTATTTCGTTTTTAAATAATTAATAGTTTGATTCATGCGATTGCTAAGGATTAGCTCCGATGGGTTAGGAGGAATTGGTCCTGCAGTGATGAAATCAAGGTTTTTGAGATTGCTTTTGTTGATGCATGAATCAATTTCATCCTTGCCGATTAGGATGGTACTCATGCCTCGAATATTGTCAACATTAAAACCAAGGTGAATCTTTGGCTTTCGCATGTCTAAGTCAACAATGACAACTCGCTTATCAGAAAAAGCAATGACGCCACCGAGATTGATAGCTACAAAGGTCTTTCCTTCCCCTGATATGGTGGAAGTAATCGCCACTACTTGGGGTTTATCTTCGTTATCGATAAACTGCAAGTTGGTTCGAACCGAACGGAACGACTCAGAGATGGCGGATTTGGGATTCTTATCCACCAATAACTGCGACACGGGAATTTCGTTTTTATATTTTGGAATGATTCCAAGCAAAGCGGCCTCCGTGTATTGATTGATTTCCTCCAACGACGTAATCTCGTTGTAAAATAGATATTGTAAGAAAATCAATAAGAAGCTGATGACCACTCCCAACAATAGACTGCTTGCTATTACTAGTTTTCTGTTGGGGGAGATAGGCTGTGATGAAATCCTTCCGCGTTCAAGTAAAATGTTATTGGATACAATTCCTGCACGTGAAATGGCGAATTCAACTTTTTTCTCAAGTAAAAGCTGATAGAACTTTTGGTTGACTTCGTACATACGCGACAAACGAGCAAGCTCCGCTTCTTTGCTGGGTAATTTCACAAAACTTCCTTCAAATTCATCGATACGATTATCGATGCTATTAATTTTATCGACCAATGACAGTCTCGCATTGTCTAAGGCGTCGTAAAGTAATTTGCGTTTGGCGGAGATTTCCCGATCCATAGCAATAATTGCAGCGTTCTCTTCTGTTGCCATGAAGCGCATGTTGGATCGCTTGTTCTCCAGATCTTGAATTTGTTGGACCAAGCTCTTAATTACATCGTCCGCTTGGGTGCCGGCCAGTAACGGAAGTAGGTTGTCTAGCTTATTGTTTTGAGTAATTGTTTTTTCAAGTCGAGTCAATACCGCTAGGTCCAATTGAAACAAAACCCGTTGGTCAATCATGGTATTGATGTGATCCAGTACATTCGTTGCATTCTCCGTAGGGTCAATAATTTTATTCTCTTTTTTAAAGGCTTCCAACGAGTATTCTGAAATTCGCAATTGACTGTCGATGCTGCTAACAGTTTCATTGATGAAATCGATGGACCTAATAGAAACTTCCGACTTCCGTTCTTTGTCGTAGGAATTAAATTCTTCCACCATCGTGTTTACGAAGTCCGCGGCCTTGACAGGATTGTTGTCTTGGAATTGAATTCGAACCGTCTGAGCACTTTGATTTAAGACGGTAAGCAATACATTGCTGGCGTATTTTTCCAGTAAAATATCAGGGTTGTTAAGCACGAAATAGAACGAGTTCTTGTCAATTCCATCTTGGCGTGACAGGATATTATTTAGATCCAGCAGATGCAGGTTTATTTTTAAGCCGCTGGTGGTAAGCCACGTATTTTCATGTCCATCGGCTACATATTCCTTTCCATTAAAGGTGAATTGTATTCGATAGGTCTTATTCTCGCTAAATGTTATTTCGAATTTCGTACCAATGATGCTCGAGTCGAGCAACTCATAATCGATGTAATAGGGACTGTTTAAGTAATTTTCGTAGTCAAGTACATTCCCACGCGAAAAGTAGCTGACTTCCAATGGCATCTTGTCAATTACCCGGGCCAACATGATTCTTGACCGTAAAAGTTCTACATCTCCTGCCAGTTGATTCATTCCCAAAAGGTCGCTCATTTGTGCGTTCTGGTAATTGAAAACTGCATTTGCATTGTTAACCGATCCTATTTTTAATACAGAGTATGATTGGTAAACCGGTTGCGTATAGCGCAGGTAAAGAAAAGCAATCACCATCGACATGGTCACCAACAGAAACAGCCAATACGCATATTTTTTGGCAATGATGCCAAATAATTTCGGATCGAATTCTTCGTTGATATTGGATATCTTTTTCTTTGCCATCCTGGAATTAATTTTGGGTAATGTTCAAGATGAGCAAGAAAGTTGTCGTTAAAGCAATAAGTGGAAAGAATCGTTGATACAGCCTGCCTCCATAATTAGGTACCGCTTCGACGTGGATGATATCGTTCGACATAATTTTAAGGTTTCCGCTATCAATAGTATGCAGCGTAGACACGTCGGCTTGGAAAATTTGAGGACTCTTTGAGTCGCCACGGATGATTTTAATTCGATAGGCTTTTGCGAAATCAGTAATACCACCCGCCATTGCCAATACTTCGTATAAGGTGGTGTTCTCGTGTGTCAACTGAACCACTTGTCCTTTACCATCGCCCATGAAAACAATGGCAAATCGATTCAAGACTTTTAAATGCACAAAAGGTTGATTGTAATACCGTTCATATTTCCCTTCCAACAGTCGTTCTGCTTGCTCAACAGTCAGCCCCTTTAAATTCACCATTCCGATAACGGGCATTTTCACATCTCCGTTTACATTTAATACATATTCCACATTATCGGTTCCAATGGTGGACGATGTTGAGCCGGTAATATCTATCAATTTGAAACCATCGTTGCTGAATATTTTAAGGTCTAGATGGTCGAATGGTGAAATGGTATAACTTCCGGTTACATTAATGGAATCGGATGCCATTGGAAAAGTGTCGTGTGTAATAAACATACGGTTGGGAGCCAAGGACTTACAAGAAAATAGGAAAGTCAATGCTACGAAATAGAGTAAATGCCGCATGTTGGGAGGGGTCGTAAGCAAAAATACGACCGATTTGTGGTAAAAAGCAAGTGAATGAGCCCAAATAAGACCGACTAAAAGCCCTTTTTTACGCTAAATTCAATCATCGTTGATTCGACCGCAAGAGTTCCCGGTAAAGTAGGTCCATGTCGCGTACCAATCGTGTGTAGTGGAATCGATCTTTTACAAAATCCCAGCCCGATTTCGACATTTCGTTTCTGCGTGAATCAGATTCAATGATTTCACTCAGTTTCTGGGCAAATCCTGCAGTATCTCCAGTCTCCACCAACTGAGCTGTCTCATTTGGAAGTACGACATTTTCAATGCCTCCCACATCCGTACTAACAATAGGTTTACCAGCTGCCTGAGCCTCGATTAAACTCACAGGGGTTCCTTCATTCCAGGAAGTTAAAGAAACAATGTCCAATCCAGCCAGCACAACATCCACATCACGTCGCCAACTGGTAAAAGTGATCGCTGATTTTTTGGGCTCATCCGGGTAGAACGTAAAATCAAGACGGAGTTTTTGGCAATAATCTAATAGTTTTCTTCTGCTCTCACCATCACCAACAATGAAAAACCGGACTTTACGTTTCGTCGCTTGCAGAATAGTCGCAGCCGCATCTATAAACATCGTGTGGTTCTTTATAGGCACCAAGCGGCCGATAATTCCAATAGCAATTTCGTCGTCTTCAAGTTGGTAATATTCTCGGAAGGTTCGCCGTTTTTCGCTCGTATTTTCTTTAAATCGAGTTAAGTCGAATCCCAAGGGTATAACTCGAATTTTACCTTCCGGGCAGACGGTGTGCACCATGCCTAATTCCTGCTTTTGCCGGTCGCTGATGGCTACGATAGCGTCGCTATGACGTGCCAGATAGCGCTCAATTCCAAGAAAGATCTTGGTTTGTAGCGGGTGGAAGTAAGAGTGGAACACATGGCCATGAAACGTATGTACAATGACCGGTACCTTTTCGTGAATGGCGGCCAATCGCCCCAGCGCTCCCGATTTTGCGGCATGAGTATGAACAATATCGGGTTTGAATTCGCGGATAATTTTGACCAACTTTTGATAGGCCAACCAATCTTGTATCGGGTTTATTTCCCGTTTCATTTCAGGCACTTCCACGAACGAAAGTCCTTGCTCCTGAACAATGAAGGATGAACTTTCTTCCGAATCCTGCTTTGTTCCCGCCACCAGCAGGGTTTCGTAATCCGGTGCCAGATGCTTGGAAAGCAACGCCGCATTGAAGGTCGGTCCTCCAAGATTCAATCGATTGATGATGCGTAATATGCGTGGCACAGAATTCAGTGAGAAGGGTCCATAAAGGTAGCATCAAATCGCAGTTTATTGCTATCTTCGCCCGCTCAAATTACAAACCATGAAAATCAAATCTTCTCTTTTGGCAATCGCTTTTAGCGTATCGCTTATCTCTTGCAACGGTCAACGTGGATCCGGTGATGTCTCCCTAAAAACGTTGGAAGACTCCGTATCCTATAGTATCGGAGTGTCTATCGGTTCAAACATGAAAAAAGATGGACTCACTAGTTTGAATCTTGACATCATGAAAGCAGCGATGGCTGCTGCCATGAAAGGTGATTCACTATTAATTGACCAAGCTCAATCTCAAGGTTGTATTCAAACCTATCTTACTGAAAAACAACAGAAGGATGCTGCGGCAAATATTGCTGTTGGCAAAAAATTCCTCGAAGAAAACAAATCGAAAAAAGGGGTTATTACAACCGCTAGTGGTCTGGAGTATGAAGTAATTAAAATGGGAACCGGTCCAAAGCCAACAGCTGCCGATACCGTTGTTACGCATTACCATGGTACATTAATCGACGGAACCGTTTTTGATAGTTCTGTTGATCGTGGTGAGCCAGCTGTATTCCCAGTAGGTGCGGTGATCAAAGGCTGGACAGAAGCTTTGCAATTAATGCCGGTTGGTTCTAAATTCCGTCTCTATGTTCCATCTGAACTAGCGTATGGTGATCGTCAGGCCGGACCAAAAATCGGTCCTAGCGCTACCTTGATTTTTGATGTAGAGTTGCTTGAAATTAAAGGCAAGAATTAATTATACGATCCTTAGTGCTTTGCTAGCCCCGACAATCAGTCGGGGCTTTTTTTGTACATAATGGGTGCATTAAACTAAATTTTGAGTCCCTCCATGAATTATTTTTTTAAAGTACTCAAATTCAGCTATTTATGTTATTTTAAAGTACTATGTATTGCATAATACTATTTATTGCCATTACATTTGCAGTGAAGCATAGATAACCATGAGCAATAATTTAGAAAATACACATGCGCAGATGAGGAAAGGGGTGCTGGAATTTTGCATCCTGTCAATTGTTTCTCAACAAGAAGTGTATCCATCCGACATCATTGCGCAAATGAAAGCATCCCGATTGATGGTAGTTGAGGGTACACTTTATCCGTTACTAACTAGGTTAAAGAATGCTGGACTGTTGCAATACCGATGGGAGGAGAGTAAGTCTGGGCCACCACGTAAATACTATTCACTGACGCCGCAAGGAAAAACGTTTCTTGACGAATTACACGTTACCTGGGACGAACTGGTAGCATCAGTAGCATTAACAACAAAAAAATCAACGAACCATGAATAAGACCATAAACGCCAATATTGCAGGTGTCGTATTCCACCTGGATGAAAATGCCTATGAACTTTTCAGTAACTATTTAAATGCCATTAAGCGCTCACTATCTGGAACGGAAGGTTGTGCTGAAATCATGCAAGACATCGAAGCTCGGATTGCTGAAATGTTGCAGGAGCGATTGAAAGATCCTCGTCAAGTTGTTACCATCTTGGATGTTCAAGAGGTGGTAAAAGTAATGGGACAGCCGGAGGATTTTGGCAGCGGTGAAGTTCACTCGAACACCGATCAGTTCAAGATGCAACGCGCTTTATTCCGTGATCCTGATGATAAATTTTTAGGAGGTGTTTGCTCCGGTTTTGCCGCCTACCTAAACATTGACAAGGTCTGGGTGCGTCTGTTTTTTGCAGTTCTCTTCTTTGGATTTGGAACCGGCGTATTGTTATACATCATTCTTTGGATCGTTGTTCCTGAAGCAAAGTCTACTGCCGACCGATTACGCATGCGCGGAGAACCGGTGAATCTCTCCAACATTGAGAAGAATTTTATGTCAGAGATGGAGCAAGTGAAGATGCGCGCTCAGAAATTCGCTGAGGACGGTAGCCAACATGGCGGTTCGCTGTTGCGTCGATTTTCACATTTTATTACGGAGATTTTTCGACTTTTCTTCAAAGCCGTTTCAAAGATCTTCGCCATTCTATTTCTATTTATCGGTTTGTTGGTTTCACTGGCACTTTTTGCAGCGCTTTTTGCAGTGCTAACTAATATTCCCGGCATGAGTACTATTCCAGAGATCGTTCACTCAGTATTTGCCTCGAATACTAATTTCATTTGGATGATCACGGGTGTGGCTCTTGCCATCGGTATCCCATTTTTAGCGCTTGCTTGGATTGGAGCAAAAATGTTATTCCGTGTGCAATTGCCAAAATCCGTTGGTAATATAGTTCTCGGACTTTGGCTTTTTGGAATCGGATTAGCAGTAACCATTGGAGTGCTTACACAGAAAGAGTTTAATCAGGAAAATGTTGTGAAAAGAGAAAGCAACTTGGCAACTCCAACAACAGGTAATTTAGTAGTAAGATCAGTTGATCGTATTCATGCATTGGGTAATTATGCTATAACTAATTCTTATGATGAATGGGAAATGGAGTCGGTGGATGGTAAAAAATATTCCTCCAATGTAGATTTAGATATCGTTAAAAGTCCGGATGATCAATTTCACCTGGTGCTCTTAACGTATGCTTATGGATCCTCAGAAGAAATTGCCAAAGCCAATGCTTCGAAGGTTGTGTACTCATTCGTTCAGCGTGATTCTATTTTGGATCTCAACCGGCATTTCAGCATTAGCGCAGACGATAAATGGCGAAATCAGCGGGTGCAAGTAGTGCTTCAGGTACCTGCCGGCGCATCTATCAAATTGGATGGATCGTTGCGCGATGTGCTCTACGATGTTTCGAACGCACAAAATATTTACGATCACGATATGATTGATCGTACCTGGAGGATGAACGAAAGTGAACTTACTTGCCTGGATTGTTCAGGCAGTGAATCATTTATCGGTGAGGATACATCGCAGTTGAAGCCATTGGTAAAGATTGATTCGAATGGAATTATTGTTAATGGTGAAGACGGAGAGGTAATTCGTATCGACAGTGCCGGAATCTCCGTTCGTAAAAAGTGAGTCCAATGGACATTGCTACTAGCTGGGTGTTGAAATCGCTTTTTTAATACCTTTAGCTGATCACTATTTAGAAGGTCAATTTGTGTTAATCCCGATCAAAAAACTGCTCAAACAGGTTTACTACGCTTTTCATCAAACCTATTTCAGGTTGAAAGGAGGGAAGATAGAATGCAATGTCTGTTCGTTCAAAGCAGACCGGCTTAGTAGTGATACGTGGCATCCATATTCGATTTGTCCACGCTGTGGCTCAAGTATCCGGCAACGGCTGCTGATGCAAGTATTAATAGAACATCCTGAATTCAATCGTATTCGCATCCTTTCTGGTAAGCGAATTTTACATTTCGCTCCAGAAAAAATTTTACGGGATAAAATTCGAGTGAATGCCTCAGACTACCGTACCGCCGACTTTTTTGCCGAAGGATATTATTATCCCGATATCGATTTTAATCTGGATATTTCTTCCATGCCATCCATAGCAACTGAAAGTTACGATGTCCTGATTGCTTGCGACGTCTTAGAGCATGTTCCTGATGATCGTAAAGCACTTCTGGAAGTTTACCGTGTATTAAGTAAGGGCGGTTATTGCATCTTTACGGTTCCACAAAAAGACCAGTTAATAGTCACTTTTGAAGATAAAACCGTCACGGATCCGATGGAACGAGAGCGAGTATTCGGTCAGCGTGACCACCTGCGTATCTATGGTGATGATTTTGCAGATCTTATCCAACAAGCAGGTTTTGCGTTGAGTATCATTGATGCGTCTTTTTTTTCTGAAGAAGTCATAGAAAAGAATGTCTTATTCCCACCGATACTTTCCAGTAATCCATTAGCAACTAACCATCGAAAAATCTTTATTGGTCGAAAAGGATAGGATTTTTTAAATTCTGATTTCTCCTAATAAACGCTGAAATTTCTCAACAAACGAACTTTATAAGGTTCCTTTACCCATATTTGTTGATAACTAATTTGATTGTTTAACAATCATGCTTGATGATTGTATTGCAAACATTGTATATTTGCATGGTCAAACATCGAAATAGTCAAACTCATAATAAATCAAAAACTATGGCAACTGCAGAAGCAAAAGAAAATGCAAAAGAGCGGCTGAAGGCACTACAGCTGACAATCGACAAGCTCGAGAAAACGTACGGAAAAGGTACCATCATGAAACTCGGTGACGAGGCGGTGGAACAAATAGAGGCCATCTCTACCGGATCTATCACACTGGACAGTGCGTTAGGAATTGGGGGATTACCTAAAGGTCGTATCGTTGAAATTTATGGTCCAGAGTCTTCTGGTAAAACGACATTGGCCATTCAGACAATTGCTAATTGTCAACGTAATGGTGGAATCGCTGCATTCATTGATGCGGAGCACGCATTCGACCGTTTGTATGCACAAAAATTAGGCGTTAACCTGGAAGACTTGCTGATTTCTCAGCCAGATAACGGAGAGCAGGCATTAGAAATCGCTGATAACTTGATCCGCTCAGGTGCTATTGATATTCTGGTCATTGACTCCGTGGCAGCTCTGACACCTAAAAGTGAGATTGAAGGGGAAATGGGGGATAGCAAAATGGGATTACACGCTCGATTGATGTCGCAGGCGTTGCGCAAGCTTACAGCGACGATCAGTCGCACTGGCTGTTGCTGCATCTTCATCAACCAATTGCGTGAAAAAATTGGTGTCATGTTCGGTAATCCGGAAACGACCACGGGTGGTAATGCCCTGAAGTTTTATGCCTCTGTACGTCTGGATATACGTCGTATTGGACAAATTAAGGACGGAGACAATGTGGTTGGTAACCGTACTAAAGTGAAGATTGTCAAGAATAAATTGGCGCCGCCATTCCGTACGGCCGAATTCGATATCCTCTATGGTGAAGGAATTTCCAAAGTGGGAGAGATTGTTGACCTGGGAGTCGACAAAGGAATTATCAAGAAGGCAGGATCATGGTTTAGTTACGGCGACACCAAACTGTCGCAAGGACGTGATTCTGTGAAACAGTTATTACTGGATAATCCAGAGTTGGCTGATGAATTGGAGGGAAAGATTCGTTCGGCTATGACGGATGTTCCTGCTGATACTAAGGAATAATTTCGGAGCGTTCAGGGGTTTATCTCCGAAAGAAACCCTAATTTCGGGCTGCAAGCACTACGCTTGCAGCCTTTTTTGTCATGACGATTTACCACTTATTGCGCAAAAATATCGCGTTGTTAGCCGTACTGCTATGTACTGCTTGCAGTCAATCACCGCAAAACAACGGAACCAATGCCACTTCCGGCGATACGACACGCTTGGAGTATCAACTAAAAATCATTAATGACAAGATCAACGCTGATCCCAAGAATGCCGTGCTATTTGCAGAGCGAGCAAAGATCAATGCTGCAAGGGATGTATTCCCAGCATCCATTGCAGATTACGAGCAAGCAATTCGGTTGGATTCAATGAATCAATCCTACTACCTGATGCTGGCAGATGTTGCTTTCCGTAGTTTGCAAGTGAGAAAATCAGTAGAAGCATTTAAAAAATGCTTATCGATTGATCCTTCAAACCGGGAAGCCAATCTTAAATTTGCTGAACTGAACCTTTATTTAAAAGCATATCCCGACGCCATCAAGTATGCCAACGAAGCCTTGAAATCGGATGAACGACAAGTGAAACCCTATTTTATAAAGGGGTTTGTGTACAAGGAAATGAAAGATACGGCGCGGGCCATTTCCAGTTTTCAGACAGTCGTTGAATTGGATCCGGAGTATTACGATGCTTATATCCAACTTGGCAACATTTTCAGTCAGCGCGGCAATCCTTTAGCCCTGCAGTATTTTGCCAATGCACTGCGTGTGAGACCCACCAGTACAGAAGCCCTTTACAATCGTGGCTTGTTTTTCCAGAATAACGGTAAATTGGAGGCTGCTATTTCCGATTATCAGACCATTCTCTCTATAGATCCGAATTACTCCGACGCGCACTACAATCTCGGGTACATCGAATTGGTTTTGCGAAATCAGCCTACACCTGCTATTGGACATTTCTCTGCAGCTATCCGTTGCAATCCCGATTACGTGGAAGCATATTACAATCGTGGCATGGCTTTTAATCAGATGGGAAATCGGGAAGCAGCCAAGCGAGATTTCCTCAAGACACTTTCTATTTACCCGGCCTATAAATTGGCTCAAGAACGTTTGAAAGAGATGGGCGTGGAGTAGTTCTGGCCGTTTCCTAACTACACGGTCTATCGTATGATAACATTCTCAGGAAGCAAGACATAAAAAAAGAGCCCCATTTGATGGAGCTCTTTTTTTTGGTTTATATCGGCTTACTTTACCTGGTCAATCACGGCTTTGAAAGCGGCCGGATGATTCATGGCTAAATCAGCAAGGGTCTTGCGATTCAATTCCAAACCTTTCGCATGGATTTTACCCATGAGTTCAGAATAACTCATACCGTGCATACGAGCACCGGCATTGATACGCTGGATCCACAATGCACGGAAATCGCGTTTTTTCTTGCGGCGATCCCGGTAAGCATATTGAAGTCCTTTTTCTACGGTGTTTTTGGCAACGGTCCATACGTTACCTCTCGCGCCGAAGTACCCTTTGGCGAGTTGCAAGACCTTTTTACGGCGGGCCTTGGACGCTACGTGATTTACTGAACGTGGCATGTTTTTTCGGTTTTTGACGTGAGCGTTCCGAGTAACGGAATCTTTAGGCTCTTTGTCTGGTTAATGATTTTTTTTTACAAGTTGAAGACGACGGACTAGCCAATGACAAGCATGTCTTTTACACGATTCATATCCGCGGAAGATACAAGACCTGCATGCGTCAAATTACGCTTACGTTTGGTCTCTTTCTTCGTCAGGATGTGGCTCTTGTAAGCATGCTTACGTTTGACCTTACCCGTGCCGGTCACCTTGAAGCGCTTCTTAGCGCTGGAGTGGGTTTTTGTTTTCGGCATTGTTGGTGGAATTGATGAATGAATTGGTATTTATTAACTATTATTTCTTTTTACGTGGAATTGGCGCAAGGTGCAGGAACATTCTGTTCCCTTCCAATTTCGGCATCAACTCGACCTTTCCATATTCTTCGAGTGCTTGAGCGAACTTGAGCAGGATAACTTCTCCTCGTTCACGATAGGCAATCGCACGACCTCGGAAATGAACGTAGGCCTTGACTTTATGTCCTTCTTCCAAGAAGTTCATAGCATGTTTCAGTTTAAAGTTGAAATCGTGATCGTCGGTGTTTGGTCCGAATCGTATCTCTTTTACCAACTGCTTGACCTGCTTGGACTTCAGTTCTTTTTCTTTCTTCTTTTTATCGTATAAGAATTTCTGATACTCTACAACTCGACAAACTGGAGGTTCAGCGTTGGGTACTACTTCAACCAAATCCAATCCCAAGTCTTTCGCAATGACTAATGCTTCTTCACGCGAGTAGATATTCGGTGTGACATTGTCACCAACTAAACGCACTTGTGTTGCACGTATCAGTTCATTGATCTTGTGTTCGGCCTCTTTTTTGACAGGACCACGACCCCGAATGAAGGGGCGACTGCCGCCCATCGGGGGTCTATTTTGTGAAGTAGCGATAGTTCCTCCTGTTTAAATGGTTAATCACTTGTTTAAATCTAACAATTCATTTATCTCGCTGTTAACGAGTTGAATGAACTCATTGACGGTAGTGCTTCCTTGGTCCCCAGCGCCGTGTTTACGGATCGACACCAAGTTTTCTGCAGCTTCTTTTTCCCCGACAATCAGCATGTATGGAACTTTCTGAATTTCAGCGTCCCGTATCTTTCTGCCGATCTTCTCATCACGATCGTCAACTTGGCCGCGAATATCGGAATTTCTAAGCAATTCTAAAAGTTTTTTGGCGTAATCCAAGTATTTGTCTGAAATCGGCAAAATTGATACTTGCTTGGGCGCCAGCCAAATAGGAAAATTACCTGCGAAATGTTCTATCAGGAAGCCAATAAACCGTTCATGAGTTCCCAGGGGTGCTCGATGTATACAAATTGGCGTGTCCATTTGATTTTGTGAATTTCGGTACGTCAAACCGAAACGAGCAGGTACTGCAAAGTCAACCTGATTGGTCGCTAAGGTGAATTCACGGCCAATCGCACTCCAAACCTGGACGTCAATTTTAGGTCCGTAAAAAGCTCCTTCATCCGGAACTTCTATGTATGGAATTTTGGAATCAATCAATACCTGGCGAACCATATCCTCGGTCTGCTTCCATAATTCCGGATTGTCGACATATTTCACGCCGAGTTTTTTAGGCTCGTGGGTGGAAAATCGCATCACGTATTTTTGGATACCGAAAATCTTGAAGTATTTGAGATACATATCATTCACCGCTCGGAATTCATCGGCGAATTGCTCTTTAGTACAGTAGATATGTGCATCGTTCATTTGTAACGAACGAACTCGCATCAGTCCGAATAATTCACCCGATTGTTCATAACGGTAACAGGTGCCGTATTCCGCTAAACGGATAGGCAAGTCACGATACGAAGGATTGAGCTCTTTGAAAATTTTATGGTGATGCGGACAATTCATCGCTTTCAAGTAGTATTTCTCCCCATCCATTTCCATGGGAGGAAACATGCTATCTTGATAGTAAGGCAGGTGACCGCTGGTCAGGTACATTGATTCCTTGGCAATGTGCGGTGTACGCACACGGTGATAACCAGCCTTTGTTTCAGTTCTTTTGGCAAGCGCCTCTAATTGTTCAATTAAGACTCCGCCGTTGGGTAACCAGAGTGGCA
>CANIAS010000045.1 GCA_947465495.1 Candidatus Pollutiaquabacter sp.
CAGTGATTAGCGGTCGCTGGAACGTGATGTCTGAATGATTAATAAACCGTATTAGGAATTCTTTAAGCCACGTTATAGTAACTACAAGTTGCCCCTTTTCCCAATTAAAATAGCCCAAAATGAGGCAGAATATAGCATCGAAACATCATGGAAATAACGATAAAATACTCGTTTTTGAAAAAGAGTACGTGCGAAAAATGGCTGTTTTTAGATTAAAAAACAGCTTTTTGAATTCGTATAATTACAGTTTAGTGGGCAGATTTATTGCGTTCCATGGCGGCTCGAATAAATCTAACAAAGAGCGGATGAGGGTTCTCCACGGTACTTTTGTACTCCGGGTGAAATTGTACGCCGACAAACCAGGGGTGGTTTTTTAACTCCACAATTTCCACCAAGCTGGAATCCGGGTTACGACCTGAGGCAGACATGCCTGCATCTTCGTAGTCTTTTAGGTATTTGTTGTTGAATTCGTACCGATGACGATGCCGTTCCCCGATTTTCGCTTTGCCATAAACCGCAGCGGCTTTTGTGCCTTTTTCAAGTACACAAGGATATTCGCCCAAACGCATGGTTCCACCTTTTTTGGTTACCTTTTTTTGATCTTCCATGAAATCAATCACCGGGTGTTTGGTGGTTGGATTCATTTCAGTCGAGTGGGCATCTTTCCAACCAATTACGTTTCGTGCAAATTCGATGACCGCGCATTGCATGCCAAGGCAAATGCCAAGAAATGGGATGTTGTTCTCTCGAGCATAACGAATTGCAGTTATCTTCCCTTCGATACCTCGATCGCCAAAACCAGGGGCTACCAGAATACCGTTCAATTCGTGTAACCGAGAAGCGACATTGTCCGTGTCAATCTTTTCCGAGTGAATCCATTCTAATTTCACTCTACATTCGTTAGCAACCCCGCCGTGAATGAAGGCTTCCACAATTGATTTGTAAGCATCTTTCAGCTCGACATACTTTCCAATTAATCCAATGCGCACTTCATGTACCGGGTTTTTTAGTTTGCCTAAAAAAACTTTCCACGGGTCTAATTCGGGTTCGTGCTTGAGTGGAAGTTTTAATTTGTTTAATACGACTTTGTCTAACTGTTCCTTGTACATCAACAAGGGTACATCATAAATGGATTCTGCATCAATGGATTCGATGACAGCATTCACGTTTACGTTGCAGAACAATGCTACTTTTCTCCTGAGTTCGGCCGATAAAGATCGCTCCGTGCGACAAACTAGTACATCCGGCTGCACGCCGAGTTCCAACAATGATTTTACCGAGTGTTGGGTTGGTTTTGTTTTTAATTCTCCGGCTGCTGCCAAGAATGGTATTAAGGTAAGGTGGATCACAATCGCTGAGCTTCCCAGTTCCCATTTTAATTGTCGAACGGTTTCGACATAGGGTAAGGATTCGATATCACCCACTGTTCCGCCAATCTCTGTGATCACAATTTCATGTTCGCCGCTTTCGCCCAACAGGAGCATCCTCCGTTTTATTTCATCGGTGATATGAGGAATGACTTGCACGGTCTTTCCAAGGTAAGCGCCTTCCCGTTCTTTGTTGATGACAGTCTGATAGATCCGTCCGGTGGTGACGTTGTTGGCTTGCGAGGTAGGCTTGTTCAGGAAACGTTCGTAATGTCCCAGGTCAAGGTCGGTCTCTGCGCCATCGTTGGTTACAAAACACTCTCCATGTTCATATGGGTTCAGGGTTCCTGGATCGACGTTAATGTAGGGGTCAAACTTCTGGATGGTTACGGAATAGCCGCGAGCCTGAAGTAGTTTGGCCAAAGAGGCGGAAATGATTCCTTTTCCCAGGGAGGAGGTAACACCTCCGGTAACGAAAATATATTTAGCTGAAGCCACCGTGTTGTAGGTTTTGAATGAAAGCGAAGATGAGAAACTCGAACTCACCAACACGGGGTGTAAAAGTAGTAAAAAATATCAGACGGCTGTTTAAAGTCAGGCTGTGACACCTGGTACTTGATTATTATATCCTACACGTTTAAAAACTAAACGTCATTCCAAGGTTAGGCAGGATGGGCAATTGATAGATTTTCTCTGCAGTGAAACGATTGATGTAGAAGATGTTGTTTCGGTCGTAGGCGTTGGTGACACCAGCAGAGACTTCCAATTTGGTATTGTGTTGAAATGAATACGTGCGCTGTATGGAAAGATCTAACCGGTGGTATGAGGATAAGCGGCCTTCGTTCAATGAACCAAAGATGGTGGACAGGTTTCCGTTTTGGCTGTTCAAATCGGTACCGATGCCATTGTTGAATGTAAGTTGCTCATAATAACCTGCTGATTGTGTGAAAGGGAAAGGCGAGCCAAAATTCCAACGGATACTCGTCATCCAGCAGCGGTTTTTGCCAAAGGAGTAGGAGGCAAGCAGGTTCACATTATGACGACGGTCAAAGTTGGGCCAATATGTTCGGAAGCCGTCAAATCGATTGACCGAGGCGTACGAATAGACTCCCCAAAAGTAAAATCCTTTGTAATCGTAGGTCAAGAGGAAATCAATGCCTTTTGCTATTCCGCTTTCAATGATGAAGTCTTTTTTCAGAGCATCTGGCTTTGAAGAGTTTTGTGGGGTATCATCGTACAATTTATCCCGGTTGATATTTTCAAGTTGCGTAAAATCTTTGATGTAGGCTTCAATATTTAAGGAAAGGTGATGCGGCAGGTCGACTTCAAAGCCGCCAATGAGGTGGCGCGCTTTCTGGAGACGGGACGTTACAGGCTTTCCATCAAACTCAGACGGTAAATCGTCGGAGCCAGTCAAGAAGCTGTAAAAGAGGTTCACGACATCTCGGTCTGATGTGCCTGCTATCAGGTTCTGCGCGTAATACCCGGCAGCAGCCTTGAATCGTAATTTGTCCGTTGCTTTAAATTTAACGCCAAGCCTTGGCTCAAACGAGAGTTCAGCCAGTGATGCGTAATAGGCCAGTCGTATACCGGGTTCTATCACCCAACGATCCGTGACTCCTTTGAATTTCAGATAGCCACCTCCCTGCGTTGAATTTTGATTCTGTTCAGTTTTTGTGCCTATGCTGTTTTCGAAAAAATAATTTGTCTTGATACCCGCTACATCGATGCCGTACTTGATTTCGTTCCTGCCTTTAAAGTTAGTGAAGTTAAAGCCGGAGTTGAATCCTCCGATGTCGCTGTAGCGAGAGTCGGTGCCAGATTCTGTCAGTTGTATTCCGTAATTGGTGAATGCAAAATTACCATCTACTAATACGGACGAACCGGATGGGACGACGATAAAACTCGTACCGACACCGCTTGATTTCCAGTCAAGTGATGCGATGTTGGTGTAGTCGGCATGATCACTGAAATGGAATCCAAAGAAATTTGCTTTGCTACCTGTTGAACTGTTAAAGGATAGTTTTCCATACATATCCATAAAGGAAAATGGAAGTCCATTCTCATCCACATAGGGGTAAAATACTTTGGATGATTGATCCAGATAGGAGTTGCGTATTGATAGTAAATACGAGGAACTTCCCTCTTCGTTTTCAGTTTCTTTTTTTAGCGGTCCTTCGAGAATTACTTTGGAGGAAAAGGTATTGACGCCTACTTTACCTGCGACACGCTTCTTGTTTCCGTCTCGGGTTGTAATGTCCATGATGGAAGAAATACGGTCGCCGTATTCTGCATTGAAACCTCCGGTATATACATCTGCACCACGAATGATGTCTGGGTCGATTACCGAAAAGAGTCCGATGGAGTGGAAGGGATTATAAATCACCATCCCATCAAGGAGTAGCTTGTTCTGGATAGGTGTCCCGCCACGGATGTACAGTTGTCCACCTTGATCACCTGAAGAAATGACTCCGGGTATCACCTGAAGGTATTGGGCCAAATCTGCTTCACCGCCGACGGATGGCAATTGTTTTATCTCTTTTGTGACGATGCGGTTTACTGAGACACGCACATCGGTTTTCTTTTCTTCACTCTCCCCTGAAACTTCTAGTTCGTGCATCTGAACGGCGGATTGCTTCAGGTATAGTTTTCGGGTAGTGATTTCACCTGATTTCAAGGTGATAGTTTGACGTACGGTATCGTATCCTACGGAGGTGATCATTAGTTCATACGTTCCTGCCGGCACGCGTGAAATAGAGAAGAAGCCGTCCAAATTGGTCAAGCTGCCAAATGTGGTTCCTTTCAGATATACACTAGTATAAATGGCGGGTTCGGAGGTTGCTTGCTCGTAAACAAATCCACGGATATCGCCAGTTTGTGCTAAACTGCTGAAGGTAGTTGCCGCCAGGCAAAGAAGTAGAAGTACTCGCATAGTGAGTTGCGAAAGTAGGGATTTTTCGGGTGTACTTGGAATTGACTTATTTACTAGAAAGTAGCAGGATGCGGTCGTATTCTGCTTCAGTAACCGGCATCACTGATAGTCGACTCATTCGTACCAATTGCATGCCGCCTAGTAGTTTGTCTGCCTTAATCTCCTTGAGGGTAATGTATCGCTTCAGTGTTTTTCCGGCTTTTAATTCCACAGCGACCCATCCTTCTCCTGGAGCTTTAGGATCTTCAAAACCGGGTTTTGTAACAGTGGCTGTACCGACTACGGAGGACTCACCCATACTATGATAGACTAGGACCTTGTCATTCTTTTTCATGGCGGCAAGATGGCGCTTGGCCAGGTGGTTGCGGACCCCGTCCCAGATGGTTGAGCCATCTTTCAAAAGATCGAAGTAACTATACGTTTCAGGGTCGGATTTAACGAGCCAGTGATTCATTGGTTGGGAAAATCAATGTAGAAGTTTATAGACCAGCTCTTTCAGTAAATCGCCTTCTTCCATTCGTTCGGCATTTACGCCCTTCGACTTCAGGTCGTATTCGCGGATGTAGCCAATATTGCGCATGCAAATAGGCAGTGGATAGGTTTGAGCTGCCTGTATGTATTCTTGGAGAAAGTAGGGATTGACGCCGATGGCTGCAGCCAGTTCGCTTTTTTCTGCACGTGCACCCATGGCATGCATGGTAAGCACTTTGTTAAAAAACGAATAGATGGAAGGCAACGTCATTTGGATCGGATTGGCTTTGGAGTTAGATCCGAAATACCGTGCAATCAAATTCACTTTGTACACATTTCGATTTGCCATGGCGGAGTATAATTCAAAGATGTTGAACTCCTTACTGACGCCGATTTTCTCTTCTACCATACTGACAATGATCTCGTCGCCAGGCTTCAGGGATATGAGCAACTTGTCAATTTCATTGGCAATCTTGGATAAATCAGTTCCAAGGTATTCCGACATCATCATCGCAGCCTTGGGATGAATACGAAATCCATTTGATAATACGTATTGCGTAACCCAACCGGCAATATCGCGGTCGTATAGTTTTTTACTTTCCAGCATGACCGCATGCTTGGCAATTGCTTTGTATAGTTTTGTCCGTTTGTCAAGCGTCTTGTGCTTGTAGGCTAAAACAAGAATGGTAGTAGGAGTGGGTTTTTGTAAGTATTCCAAGAACGCATCTCGCTTGTCATTGCTTTCCTTGGCGATTAGGTTCTTGATGTCTTGCGCCTCTTTGATGATTACTACTTGATAGCTCGAGAGCATCGGGTACCTTTTGGCGTAGCTTACCATGGTTACCGAATCAATATCCTTTCCGTAAAGCACGGATTGGTTGAATTCCTTCTCGCTGTCAGAAAGAATGTTGGATTCGATATAATCAACAACCTGGTCTATGAAGTAAGATTCATCGCCGTGTAGAAAGTACACGGGTGCGTAAATCTTTTTCTTCAAATCGCCGAGTAGCTGCTGGTAGGACATTGGTCAGAAGCGAAGGTGTTTGACGGTAAGTCCGTTATTAATCAATTGCTGCAGTGAAGCAATGCCAATCTTGAGATGATTTTCTACATAATCGGCGGTTACTTTTCGGTCACTGTCTGCCGTCTTCACGCCTTCTGGAATCATTGGCTGGTCGGACACAAGCAAGAGTGCTCCTGACGGAATCTTATTGGCGAATCCTACGAGAAAAATCGTTGCAGTCTCCATGTCAATGGCCATACAACGTGTCTTTTCCAAATAGTGTTTAAATTCTTCGTCGTGCTCCCAAACGCGTCGGTTGGTGGAATAGACCGTTCCAGTCCAGTAGTCGAGGTCGAAATCCCGGATCGTGGTGGATACGGCTTTTTGCATATTAAATGCTGGTAAAGCCGGCACTTCCGGTGGTAAATAATCGTTGGAGGTTCCTTCGCCGCGTACTGCTGCTATTGGAAGAATAAGGTCGCCCACGTTGTTTTTCTTTTTCAGTCCACCGCATTTACCAAGGAATAGCGCGGCATTGGGATTGATTGCACTGAGCAGATCCATGATTAAGGCTGCGTTTGGACTTCCAATCCCAAAGTTGATGATGGTGATACCATCAGCTGTGGCATTCGGCATCGGCTTGTCAGCACCTTGTATTGGTACCTTATACCACTCTGCAAACAATTTCACATAATGATGAAAATTCGTCAGCAGGATGTATTTGCCGAAATCTTCCAGCTTTGTGCCAGTATATCTCGGCAACCAATTTTCTACAATTTCTTTTTTTGAATCCATGGGTGTATTTTCACCGAAAAACCATTAGCGTTGGAATTGCCGCGGCTCAATTTTCCAGATTACAATTTTAACATCAAGCCATCCACGGTTGGTAAGCGAGCATTTAAAATTTTCGACAAAATACGTTTAAAATACGTTTCTCTGACACCCGAGGAGTGGGTGCGGCAGCATGTTTTGCACTTTCTGACCGAGGAATTGAAGTATCCAAAGGGACTGATTGGGGTAGAGAAGGAGCTTAAATTAGGGGTTCTCTCTAAGAGATTTGACGCATTAATTTACAGCTTTGATCATCAGCCAATTATGCTCTTAGAGTGTAAAGCCCCGCATGTTCCAATTAGCCAGGAGGTCTTCGATCAGGCCGCACGTTATAATCTGGTGCTTAGGGTGCCTTATTTATTAATTGCTAATGGTCACGAACTCTTTTGTTGCCGTGTCAATAATGAGGAGGGTTCGTACGAATTTTTGGGAGAGGTACCTGGCTATCAACAGCTCTGAGAAGAGCTCATCGATTGCTTTTCCTCGAACAATGGCGATGGATTTTTGTTATTGCTTCAATAACCTCTACCTTGTCCGTTCAATCAAAAAAATTAAAACTAATGAAATTACTTCGTTCTGGCGTTGCTGGCGCACTGGCATTCGCCTTACTTCCTTGGCTGATTTCAGCAAAAGGCCCATCTGGTAGTTTGAATCCAGTGGAAAAGCGTGCTGCACTTGTGGAATACCACGGTGCTAAAGCCCAGGCCGGAAAATTGGTGGTAAAAGTTCAGCCTGCATACCGCGCTGCGTGTACGTCGGCAGGAATTTTCGAGCCCCGTTTTCAAAATGCATTACAGCAGTTGCAAGCGGTCTCCATGTCCCCAAAATTTCCACGCGCTCAAGTCGAGATGGGTGCCTTAAATCGGTATGGTCGTCCAAAGACTGATTTATCCCTGGTCTATCAGATCGATTTGAATGGTTCTGTTGAACTTGAAAAGGCTATCCAGCAGCTTATGGGTACTGGAATATTAGTCTATGCTGAACCCTTGTACATCCACGACTTGTATTACACTCCAAATGACCCTAGTTTGTCTAACCAATATGCAATAACCAAGATTCAGGCACCCAATGCTTGGAATATTACGCAAGGAGATACCAATGTGGTTATCGGTATCGTTGATAGTGGTACTGATTGGGATCACCCGGATTTGCAGGCGAACATTGCCTACAATTGGAACGATCCGATTGATGGCCAAGACAATGATAACGATGGGTACATTGATAATTTCCGTGGTTGGGATGTGAGTGAAAACAACAATGATCCGATGGTGGTTAATAGCGACCATGGTTCCCACGTTTCTGGTTGCGCTGCAGCTGTGACGGACAACGCAACCGGTGTTGCTAGTCCTGGCTTCCGTTGCAAGTTTCTTCCTGTAAAAAGTTGCTTGGATGTCAGTACCACTTCTATTGATAATGGATATGACGGTGTGTATTACGCAGCTGCACATGGATGCGATGTCATTAACTGTTCTTGGGGTCGCACAGGTGGTCCAAGTCAGTTCGAGCAGGATGTAGTCAATTTTGCAGTATTAGATCACGATGCCGTCGTGGTAGGTGCCGCAGGAAATGGTGGAATCGAAGAAGATCATTATCCGTCATCGTATTCCAATGTTGTTTCGGTAGCTTCGACATCCAGTACCGATAATAAGTCGGGTTTCTCGAGCTATAGCTACAACGTCGATGTTTGTGCACCGGGTACCTCCATTCTTTCTACGGTATTCAATGATACCTACACATCTTACAGCGGTACATCAATGGCTTCGCCAATTGCGGCCGGTGGTGTAGCATTGGTTCGTTCACGTTTCCCATGGATGAATGCCATGCAGGCGGCTGAACAATTGCGTATTACTTGTGATAATATCTATAACGTTTCCAGCAATTCTGCTTATCGCGATAAGCTTGGCAAAGGTCGAATCAATTTATATCGTGCTGTTACTGATTCCACATCGCCTGGTGTCGTGGTCGACCAACTGACAACCTATGATGGGAATGACAATGTGTTCATTGCCGGTGATACCTTGCAGTTCACCGCACTTTTCAAAAATTTGCTCCGCCCTACAGCGAATCTCGTGTGCTCACTTTCTACAACATCTACCGATGTAACGATTTTGGCGAATAGCTTCGCTGCCGGATCAATTGCCATGATGGATACGGCTTCCAACTTCACCTTGCCATATCGCGTACGCATTAATCCGGGTACTGCATTAAACACGGTGGTTCCATTCAAGATTACCATGACGGACGGCACATGGTCTGATTTCTATTCTTTCAGCCTGGTGGTAAACGTTGATTATATCAACATTCAGATTAACGATGTAGGTACCAGCATCACGAGCAAGGGCCTTATTGGGTACAATGAATCTGGGCAAGTTCAAGGTATTGGTTTTTCCTACATGGGCGGGCCTACAATTCTTTATGAAATGGGATTGATGGTAGGAGCAGCGGGTACGCAGGTATCCGACAATGTGCGTGGTACTGGTTCTACCTACGATACGGATTTCAGTTCAGTTCTCACTGTTTCTGGTCAAGAGCCAGGAGTTGTGTCTGATTATGATGCCTACGGAAAATTTGCTGACAACGGCGCAACATCCGCCAATCCGCTTCCGGTGTTAATCACTCACCGCGCTTATGCATGGGCTCAACCTGCTGCTGATCGCAAATACATCATTGTTGAATATACTATTCGCAACACCGGCTCATCAACGTTGACTGATTTGTACGGTGGAATTTTCGCCGATTGGGATATTCCACTGTATTCCAATAATAAAGCGGATGAGGATCTGTCTCGTAAAATGGGGTATTGTTGGAGTACAGATGCTGCCGGACTGTATGCTGGTATAAAAGTGCTGACTGCTACTCCGTTCAATCATTATGCTGCAGACAATGTTACTGGCGGAGGTGGTGGATTGGATCTTTCCGATGGATTCGATGAAAGCGAAAAATACGCCACCTTGTCTACCTACCGTCCTAGCGCAGGTGCCACTGCATCGACGGGTAATGATGTTATTGACATTGTTTCTTCAGGTCCTTTCACGGTCGGAGCTGGCGACTCAGTGACCATCGCTTTTGCATTGATTGCTGGAGAGAGTCTGACCATGATTCAGGATGCAGCAGATGCTGCTCAGATTCGCTACGATAATTCTTCTCCAACAGGCTTGTCCCCACTTCCAGTGGCTGGAAATACACGTTTAACTAGCGTCTATCCTAATCCGGCTTCTTCAGCAGTATCTGTTGATTTCTCGCTTCGCTCAGGATCATTTGCCACCATCGGCATCTATTCCCTTTCTGGTGAATTAATGAAATCCGTGCTTAGTGAGCAGTTAGCGGCTGGTCGTTATACCTTGAATGTAGATGTGAATTCGTTGGCAACTGGTACTTACATGGTACGAATGGTTGCCGATGGGGTTCAGCAATTACTTCCTATTCAAGTCGTACGCTAATTAGCGTAGTAGATTTTTTAGAACCGGCAAAGGGCGTATTTCGGTGCGTGCTTTGCCGGTTTTCTGTTGATATAAGTCAGTTTAGGGTGCATCGATAGTCGATGATTTTTTAGTAATTTCGAACCTTGGAATCATTATTAATTATGGAACTAAAAGACATCATTTCAGTACCAGGACTTGGCGGATTGCACAAGGTAATTGGGAATAACAAGAACGGATTCATTGTGGAGTCGCTAGTCGATGGCAAGCGTACCATGGTAAATGGCAGTCAGCGAATAATGACCTTAGTAGATGTGGCCATCTACACCACTGGCGATGAAAAGCCTTTGCGAGAAATACTTTTGAAATTGCAAGAAACCGAGGGTGATAAACTTTCGGTGGATTCAAAAGCAGACGACGCTACGTTGCGGGCTTGGTTCAAAAAGATTGTTCCGGAATATGATGCAGAGCGCGTTTATGCATCCGATATCCGAAAGGTGTTAAATTGGTACAAGCTCCTGAATGGCAAGGTAGATTTTACCAAAGCGGAAGATGCACCAAACGAAGTCTTGGCATCCACCGAAGATCAATCCAAGCCTGTTCAACGCTTGCATGAAGCACACGGTCCAAAAACCGAAAATGCAAAAACAACGGCTACCAAGACCCGTAAGAAAGTCTAATGATTACTCCGGACTCATCGACTCCCACCGTGGCTCCACGACTTTTTGTGCCACAGCATTTGGTCATTGATTCATGGAGTTCAATTGCTCCATATTTTCAGGAGCTTGAATCAAGAGAATTAAATTCTTTGGAGGCGCTGCAGCGATGGATGTCTAATTTGAGCGAGCTGGAAACGGTTATCCAGGAACATGTTGGTTGGTTGTATATTCGGATGACCTGCGATACACGTGATGAGAAGCTTACGGAGGCCTATACGTACTTTGTTAATGAAATAAATCCGCACATCGAGCCCGTGTCAGATCGACTGAGCCGAAAGTTGTTGGATTGTCAATTTGTCCATGAGCTGTCAACCGACTACTCCATTTACCTACGCCAAACCAAAAATGCGGTTCGTCTTTTTCGCGAAGTGAATGTTCCGCTGAATGCCGAGCTTACTGTGATGGAGCAGAAGTTCGGGGAGATTGCAGGTGCTATGTCAGTGGAGGTGGATGGTAGTCAATTGACCTTGCAACAGGCGTCTAATTACTTACGTGTGCCCGATCGTGCCAAGCGAGAAGCGGTGTATCGGAAAATAGTTGCACGTCGAGCTACTGATCGTACTAATTTGGATGAACTTTTTAGTTCGTTGGTGGGCATGCGTCACCGTATTGCTCAAAATGCAGGATTTGATAATTACAGAGAGTTCAAATTTGTCGACTTGGATCGATTTGATTACACGGCGGCCGATTGCGAGTCTTTTCATCGCTCGGTGCATGCCTGTGTCGTTCCCTTGCTGGATGAATTATTAAGCGTGCGCCGATTGGAAATGCAGCTTTCGTCGTTGCGCCCTTGGGATTTGGAAGTTGATTCTTTAGGTCGAGCTGACCTGAAGCCTTTTGAAAATGGAAGTGATCTGACCCAAAAGACCATTGCGTGTTTTTCGGAAATTGATTCTTATTTCGGCGATGTCATACGGACGCTCGCTGAAATGAACTATATGGATCTGGATTCCCGCTTAGGTAAAGCGCCAGGTGGCTACAACTATCCGTTGTATGAAACTGGCGTTCCGTTCATTTTCATGAATTCAAGTGCGTCCTTTCGTGATCTTGTAACAATGGTGCACGAAGGTGGACATGCAATTCATTCCATGCTGACTCGTGATCTTTCATTCATTGGCTTCAAGGAGCTTCCATCCGAGGTGGCCGAATTAGCTTCTATGAGTATGGAGCTGATTTCTATGGAGCATTGGCATCACTTCTTCCCGGATGAAGAATCATTGCGTCGTGCTAAACGGGAGCAATTGGAGAATGTCATTGAAACATTGCCATGGATCATTTGCGTAGATCGATTTCAGCATTGGTTGTATTTGAATCCTGGTCACAGTGCTGAAGAACGTAATCGTTTCTGGTTGGAAAACTATTCCATGTACAGTGGACGTGCGGTTGACTGGAGTGGTTTGGAAGACGTTCAAGCTTCCTTGTGGCAAAAGCAGTTGCACTTGTTTGAGGTACCATTTTATTATATTGAATACGGCATGGCGCAATTAGGAGCCATTGCACTTTGGAAAAATTACCGTGAGAACCCATCTGCTGCCATTGCGGCCTATAAAAAAGCCTTGTCGTTGGGGTATCGTAACTCTATTCCTGAAGTATATGCTGCCGCAGGCATCAAGTTTGATTTTTCTGAATCCTACATCCGAGAGCTCATAACTTTCGTCCAGGAAGAGTATCGTAAACTGTAAGGACATTCCACTTTACGCTTTCTTTTTGATAGAATTTCTTACAAGCTATAGCTGTGTTTGAAATTCACGTTTCGTGAGTATTTACCCGCATTTCTTGATTACTGCATTTTTTTTGGCAATGGAAACCATGTGTTTCTTACAGAATTCGTGTGGTGGATGATTCACTGTTTGTCGTAAAGTAGGGTTATCTTAGCTGCAATGTCCTTGTGCATTTTTACGGAGAATACCTGCAGTTATCAACAACCTCTTTTCGTGAATTCGCTATAAGGAATCATATCTTATTATAAGTATCAGACAAAAGTGGGCTCAGCCACCAATACGAATACACGGACCGTTGTGAAAGACGGCAAACGCATCCTTTACCGGCTGCTACTGATCGCAGTAGCTGTCGTGTATTGCTTGGTTTTCGTGTTAGATTATATCCTGCAGCTCCGATTTACGTTCTGGTTGTTGAGCGGACTTTTAATCTTTGTGTTGTTTACACTGGTTTATATGTGGTTGCAGGTGGTCGGTAAAAAAGAGCCTGATACCGAAGATATTCCAGAGCAACCTGTTGATGCAACTTCAAGAACTGCCGCTGGATTTTCCTCCATGCTGCTTCCGGAAGCACTGTTTCACGTGAATTCACGTACCGGCTTTACCATCGATGCGAACGCGGCAGCTGTTCGATTGTTTGGTGCTACATCTGTATCAGAATTGATTGGGATCGATCTCACGGCCCTATTTGCAGAGCCTTGGTCTGAAGAAGAGAATCTAACGTTTCGTGCTCAATTGAATGCTGGAAATACAGCGACCGGCCGCGGACTTTTTCGCGCTTATTCAGGAGCTTCTTTTAAAGGGGTGATACAGGCAGATCGTTTGGAGCAGGACGGTAAAGTGTTACTGATTGTTCGTGTCCATGAAGCCGCTACGTTTGATCGCCTACAGTCAAATGTGTCGCAACAACCGTTGTCTGGTTCGCTGCGTAAGGCGATTGATGAAGGGGCCTTCCCGATGATCGAGGTTGGAACTGATTATAAAATTAAACAAGTTAACAAAGCATTTTCCTTCTTATTGGCATATCGTGAAAAGGAATTGGAGGGTATGTCTTATTTGGATTTGATTCATGAACAAGATCGGGAATCAGAGCGACAGCAATTGTCCCGTCTATTCCGCGGCGAACTTCAAGTGTCCAGGCGGGATAGAAGAATGTTCCGAAGGACCAATGAATTGATGTGGCTAAGTCTTTCTTCATCACTTTCAAAAGATGAAAAAGGAACTCCGTCATCGATATTACTATTGGCAGAGAATATCACCCAGCGTAAGCGATTAGAGCAGACAGTTCAGGATAGTCGCAGTAGATTGAATGATTTGATCGACAATAAAGAGTATGGGATTCTGTCCGTCGATCGACATCATACTATTAAATTGCTTAATCCTCGCTTGGCTGATTTCTTTTACGGTATGACGTCCGTGGTTGTAGAAACTGGTTTCAATTTACTGGACATTATTCCAACGCAATTGCGTGGCGATTACCTTGAAATTCATGCTAATGCTTTCGCTGGGAATACTCAGGTTATTGAACGGGAGTTGCAGCTTCCAAATGGAGTCAGTCACTTGGAATTGATTGTGACACCAGTAATGGGTCCCAATGGTACTGTCATTACGGTTTCGTTTTTTGCGCACGATATTACTTCTCGTAAATCGACAGAATTGACACTTCGGAATGCTCGTGAGAAAGCAGAAGCTTCGACTGAGGCCAAATCCACATTTTTGGCTACTATGAGCCACGAGATTCGCACACCACTCAACGGTGTTATTGGTATGGGTAAACTGCTTAGTCAGACTACACTTTCGCCTAAGCAACAGGAGTACGTCGAAAGTATCTTATTAAGTGGAGAAGCTTTGTTGTCGGTGATCAATGATATTTTGGACATCTCCAAAATTGAGTCGTCTAGAATGGAGTTAGAGCACAAGCCGTTTGCGCTCAAACGTTGTATTGAAGAAACCTTTGACCTTCTTGCATCTAAGGCCATTGAGAAGAAGCTTACATTGTCTTATTCAATCGCACCTGGTACTCCGTCGTTTATTGTAGGTGATATTACTCGATTGCGTCAAATTCTGATGAATCTAGTTTCCAATGCAATCAAATTCACTCAGCGGGGAGGTATTGTCATTCAGGTTTCAAAAGTTCAGGAAATAGACCAACATCAGCAATTGCTCTTTGAGGTGAAGGATACGGGTATCGGTATCCCTGCGGAGAAAATAGATCGGTTGTTCCGTAGTTATTACCAGGCTGATGCATCTACAGCGCGCACGCATGGCGGTACAGGATTGGGATTGGCTATTTGTAAAAATCTCGTTGAACTTATGTCCGGTTCCATCTGGGTGAAAAGTAAAGTGGGTGAAGGATCTGTTTTCTCCTTTACTATACAGGCTGAAAAAACGTCCGGTACGGATGCTGGAAAGGATCTTCGTAGCGGTAGTAAACGCCTTGCTAATGCGAATGTTCTGATTGTAAGTGACGATCGGTTGAATGCAGACGTTTACGCAAATTATTTCACTCGCTGGAACATGATTCCTCATGTTGTAGACGATCCTGTTAAAATTGATTCTGTTTTAGGTAGTGGTGGCGAGTTTACGCTCGTGCTGATAGATTCACGTATGTCCAGCATGAATCCATTGCTAGTAGCAGAGTCAATTCGTTCGTTGAAGAGCAAGGATAAACTTCCGATTGTGCTTTTCAATGCGGAACAGCCGGGAACATGGATGATCAATTACACCAACGATGTGGTCTCGGCGGTACTGCCTCAGAATATTGATCGTTCTAAGGTGCTCGATATCTTACTTGGTATATTTTCAATTGAAGATCATCAACGCGCACGTCATGACGAAGGGTTGAAAGCAATGGGAGCGAAACTCGCTCAAACAATTCCAGCCCGGATACTTATCGCTGAAGACAATCACATAAACCAGAAACTGGCACAAAATATTTTTGAAGGATTAGGTTATAAACCCGTTATTGTTTCCAATGGTCGTGAGGTGGTTGAAGTATTGCGTTCTGAAGAATTCGATGTTATCTTTATGGATGTACAAATGCCTGAATTGGACGGTTTGGAAACAACACGTTTTATTTTAAATAAGATGGTGCTTCCTAATCGACCTCATATTATTGCCATGACGGCTTTTGCGTTAGAAGGAGACAAAGAGAAGTGTATGGAAGCAGGTATGGATGACTACATCAGTAAGCCGTTTATGATTGAAGAGATCATCGAGCAACTGCGTAAGTGGTCTAATCCGGCACTACAGTCACATCCGGCGCCGATAGTCGGTAACAATCCAGCTACCCGTCCAGTCATTGACATGAAGATTGTAAATGCATTGCGTGAGATGACCATCGGAAGTGATCCTGATTTCTTCTTCCGCGTTATACAAATGTTCTTAGATCAGGCCGAGCAGGTCGTACAGTTGCTGGAGGATGCTTTGCGATACGGGAATTTGACGGAGCTATCGGGCCAAGCGCATAAACTCAAAGGTTCTGCATTGAACATTGGTGCTAGCCGATTAGCAGAAGTGTGTCGTCAGGTTGAATTACAAAGCAAGTCGGGGGAGACTTCGGGGCTTGTTGAATTAATGAGCCAGTTAAAGGTTGAAGCCAAAGAAGCATCTAAGATTCTTCTGGAATTGAAGTAATGCTGTTTTAAAGAATATTGACTTCCATTTCAAGATGGATTCCAAATTTTTCCAATACGCTATCTTGAACCCTCACCGCGTGGTCGATTAGTTCTTGCCCCGTTGCCCCGCCATGATTCACGAGAACTAATGCTTGTTGACGGTGCATGCCAACTTTACCGATTACTTTTCCTTTCCAGCCACATTGCTCAATTAAATATCCAGCGGCTACTTTGGTAGTACCCTCTAATCCTGGATAACCCGGTAATTCAGGAAATACGGCTTTCAACGTTTCAAATTGTGATGTAGGAATTTCAGGATTCTTGAAAAAGCTACCTGCGTTGCCGATGATTTTAGGATCGGGGAGCTTCGAGCTGCGTATCGCAATAACTGCTTTACTTACATCTTGAATTGTTGGTTGAGTGACACCTTCTGCCTGAAGTTCTTGTTCTATGGCGCCATACCGCGTATTCAAGACTGGCGACTTTGAAAGCCGGAACGTTACGGAAACAATCATAAAGCGTCCTTTTGCTTCACGTTTGAATATACTGTCTCGGTATCCGAATCCACATGCTGTTGCATTGAATCGATGCGTAGTGGCATCCTGAAGATCGATGGCTTCGAGTTCGTAAAAAGTATCTTTTATTTCTGTGCCGTATGCACCGATGTTCTGAATGGGTGATGCGCCAACGGTTCCTGGAATTAAGGATAAGTTTTCGATACCGCCCCATCCATGTTGAACAGCATATAAGACGAATTCATGCCAAATTACACCGGCGCCAGCTTTTAAGAAGACAAAATTTTCATCTTCATTTAGTAGTTCTATTCCCTGCAAAAGATTGTGCAGGATTAACCCATTGAAATTCTGTTTGAAAAGAATATTGCTTCCTCCACCTAAAATTAGTTTAGGGGCTGAACGATACATTGGGTGTAGTATTACAGCACAAAGATCTTCTATTGTACGGATTTCAGCGTAGTACGAAGCCTTCGCGTCAATTCCGAACGTGTTTAAATGTTTGAGCGATTTGTCTTTTTCGATGACCATCATATCTTAACCTAAATGTATCATGTTTGTCCTTTTTGAGGACCGGATGTTTTTACCTTTTATTCACCGCTGTACACACATTCCCAAAGTGACTGTTCGCCTACGTATTTCATTCATTGACTGAAGAAAATTGTACCGAAGTCTCACTTCATGGTATTTTCACCACGTCTCATGGTTAGTCCGAAACCTCATCGGACAGTTTTTGGTTAAGAGAATTGAGGTAAAATGTCGAAACGGGAAGTCTGCTGAAAAAGTGGTTCTTCCTGTTTTGCTTTTTAGATACCAAGTGTCAAAGCACAAATAGTAGTCCCATGCCCAAATCGATTCCTACAATAGTAACTCCATAGGGAATCGGCGTAGGGGAAAGCGGATTAACCAGTTTACCGTTAGGGTAAAGGAATGAATTAGCCCCGAATGTTAATTGTAAGCCCAGGCGATGCCGAAACATCATGTTGACACCTGCTACGAGTTGCAAATTGCCACCTTTTTTTTCGAATGTTTCTCCGGTACGTGATTTCTCAAAGGAAAAATCGGATAACCCTGTTCGGAATCCAATGAAAGAATTGGTTTGGTGTGTGACCACAAAATGATAATTGAACATAAGGTTGTAGTCATTGCCTTTAGCGCGCACTGAATCGGTATGATTTAGGTATTTATCGATTCGGTATTGAATCCCGATTCCCATCCGCTCAGCGATACCTACCTCGAGAGCCATTGGTAAATTTCGGAACATGGCTACCCCTGAATTGATAGCTGTTGGAGATGGGTCGTCAAGAGCGACTGCTGCCCCGCCGAATTCGACTCCGCCCGTCAACAGCACAATTCCTGGAAAGAAGCTTTGGCCAAACAGACGTGGGGTAATGCACAATAAGGCAAGTAGTATGGCCGTTAATGTCCGTTTCATTAAATAGGGTGAAGGAATGTGGTTATTCAATCCGAAGATAGCCAGAACAACTGTAAATTCGATTCCTCTTTCTACCTTGCGCTATCAATTTACCAACCGCATGAATTCAAGGCAAATTATTTTAGATAATTTAAAGGAGGCTTCCACCTTGTTGGAGCAATTTCTTCAGGATGATCAAGTACTTACTAGTATTGAGCAAGCTGCTGTGTTAATGACCACTGCCATAGTTGCTAATGGAAAAATAATATCCTGTGGCAATGGAGGAAGTATGTGTGACGCTATGCATTTTGCGGAAGAGTTATCAGGACGATTCCGGAATGATCGTCGTGCCTTGCCGGCATTGGCTATTTCAGATCCTTCGCACCTTACTTGTGTAGGTAATGATTATGGGTTCGATGCAGTCTTTTCTCGCTACGTGCAAGCATTGGGGCGTCAGGAAGATGTGTTGCTCGCTATCAGTACGAGTGGTAATTCGGTCAATATTATAAATGCAATTCATGCGGCTCGGCAATTGGGAATGAAAGTGGTCGGACTGACCGGGAAGGATGGCGGTAAAATAGCTGCACTTTGTGACGTGGAGATTCGCGCCCCCTTCAGTCAATATGCTGATCGTGCGCAAGAGTTGCATATTAAAGTGATTCATTCACTCATTCAGCTCATCGAGCAGTCCATTACCTAGTTTTCTTCTGTGTGTTTTTATAAACGGCTGTATCATGCGGCCTGGGATTGTATTAACCTTATTACATCATGTTGGTCAAAACTTTTGGCAGTGCATTCTTTGGGATCAGCGCTACAACGATTACCGTTGAAGTGAACCTTGGTCAAGGCATCAATTTCATTTTAGTAGGATTGCCGGACAATGCCGTCAAGGAGAGTCAGAAAAGAATAGTTGCCGCTTTTAAAAATGCCGGCTTCAATTATCCTCGCCATGAAATCACTGTGAATATGGCCCCTGCTGATATCCGTAAAGAAGGTTCTGCCTATGACCTTACTATTGCCATGGCTATCCTGGCTGGATCCGGGCAAGTCAGCCAGGACAAACTATCGGAATTCATCATCATGGGTGAGTTGTCGTTGGATGGTAGTATTCAACCGATCAAAGGGGTGTTGCCCATTGCCATTCAAGCTTCCCGCGAAGGTTTCAAGGGTTTGATCTTACCTGCTGCTAACGCTCGTGAAGCAGCCATTGTCAAAGGGTTGATGGTCTATGGCGTCGACAATATTTCTCAAGTAGTTTCCCTACTGAATGGCGAGTCTACCGTACTTCCAGTGGTCATTGATATTGAAAAAGAGTTCGATGTAAGTCAACGTAAAAGTGATTTTGATTTCATGGATGTAAAGGGTCAGGAGAACATCAAGCGCGCGATGGAGGTAGCTGCCGCCGGAGGTCATAACCTGATTATGATTGGTCCGCCAGGTGCGGGTAAAACCATGTTGGCACGTCGTTTACCTTCTATTTTGCCGCCATTAACATTGGAAGAAGCCCTTGAAACGACCAAGATTCATTCTGTTGCCGGCAAACTGGCAAAGCATGCTGCCTTGATTACTGTACGTCCGTTCCGTAGTCCACATCATACAATTAGTGATGTTATAGAAATAGATGTGGTGGTGAAAAATAATTGTATTATATTTGAATCAATCAAATTAGATGATATATGAAGGTTTTAATTTATTCCCGTGTTTCCACCCAATCACAGGACA
>CANIAS010000046.1 GCA_947465495.1 Candidatus Pollutiaquabacter sp.
GAAACTAGTAAACCCACCGTAAAGATTACCCGCATAAAAGAGGTTCATGCAACGATCTTTCTTGGGATCCAAGCCGGCGGCATATAATCCCTCTGCCGCCAATTCCATTTGCCGATGATAATCATCGTACGTAAAAATAGAGAGCTTGGGCTCACCGGAACTTCCTCCGCTATAGAAGAATAAATCGGAATATTCCTCGCCAACTTCCAATGCCTGAAAGTCACTTTTATCCATGATCTTCTTAGAGGTGTCTACCATGGAAGGCGATAGTTCTTCAAATGAACTTTTATAGGCAAGCAACGGCTTCTTCGGAGAATCACAGAATGTAACACGCTGACAATACCGCTCCAGTGCATATACGCCATCGTGCGGCTCACCCATATACCCGTCTGTCATTTCACCCAATGAGCGCACACGTTGTGCACCTGCTAGTAAAAACGCACGCGTTAGCTCCTCCACTTCCATGGTATCAGCTGATAGTCCGACAGTCTGCAAGTACATCTTCAGCGGACGTAAATTTTGGACAATCTTATTTTTAGGCAAAGGCTTGATCCAAATAGAACGAAAGAGCGGTGATGCGTTGAGTCCTGGTGTATTTTCTACAAAGATGCGCCAGTCGCCCTTTGTAGATAAAATCGCTTCGCTGGTACCATCGACCGAACTTAATCGAACTTGTTCACTGACAACTGTCAATTCAGCTAACTCCTGCAAGGAGGGCATCGTTCTTGGAACTGTCGGAGAAACTACTGCTAATGTTTCCGCCAACTGTACGGCAAACGATTTCAAATCATCCATGCCGGCATCTTCAACAAACACACACTGCGGTGAAGAGCAAGCCATTTGCTCATTGTTGCAAATCTCAAATGCCAATGCCTTCAGCATTTCAGGATTACGGGCTGTGGCAACACTGATATAGGCAAATGAAATTTTATGTCCCCACTCAACGATTCGGGCTCCCGTGGGTGACATTTCTCGGATACTCTTCACACTTTCTTCGTTTCCCCAGGCAGAAACCACATCCGCAATCGATAAAACATCTTTCAAATAGTTCTTATCGGACGAGCTTATTTTTCCAATGTATAAATAATCCCGCAAGCTTTCTGTAGTGTCTAACTGGCACAAGGCATCGTAAAAGATTGCCGCAAAGGCGTTGTCTTTGCGCGCTAATTTCAAGACGTTAACATTGCCACTGAGCAAACCCTCTAATACACCCAAGACTCCGAGCAGCGGAGAATTATTGGGTGTAACATGAACCAGGACACCTAACGGATACCAAGACTCAAACTGATCTTTGCGAGGATCGACTCGTTTTAATTCAAACGGAAATTCAGAACCTAGCTCACGAAAAAGTTTGATACGCAATTGATCGGTATCAATGAAGTCTATCAGCCCCTGCATCGTTGCCTGGGTATCTGCTTCCTTCACATCCGGACGGTTGTTCAATTCATGGCAGAGGGAATTATATAGCACATCGTGTGAGCGTAATCGTTTATTGATTTTTTCAAGCGCAGCGAAAAGCACGGCATGCGACAAAGGTGATTTGCACCAGAACGAAGCGTCGTCTTTTTGTTTATAAAATAGCGTTTTGAATTCGTCGTCTGAAACCATGCAGCCGCGAAACAAGTTTGGAAATTGACTCATGATGCTTTTCCTTTCAAGAGTTCACTAGCGGCTAAGGCGCAGCTTTTATTCTTAGATGTTCCCGCTCTACCATGCATGACGAAATAAGGCGTCTGCCTACCACATCCGCAGGATTTCCCTTCGTGTAGTGAGGCCATATCGCCCATGATGACAGAATGTGCAGGCACGGAAGTGATGTACGGGGAGATGAAATGCAAAAAGCCCTTTTCTCCGTATGGAAGCGGTGCTAACGTTTGCACGTCTCGGATAAATGCGCGCGACCACACCGGAATATGAAATTGGTGGTGTGAACACTCAATGTAAGGAATGCAATGCTCTACAGAACCGTAGCCATCGCTGAATCGATCATCAGGAATTCCCAACAACTGCGAAGCAAGTCCATACAATTCGTTTTTATTAATCTGTTTCTCCGCATACCCTTTCCATCCACCTCCAAACATGGTCATGGATTGTGGGTGCAGTTTTAAACTTGGTACACCTAATTTTTGCATTCGATCCAAGGTAAAGTAGAAAAACGCAGGAAAGCCAAAAATCCGTACCGGCAACCCTTGCTCGGCAAATCGTTGCAATGCAGCAATAGTACCAAACGCATCAAATTCATGTCCGCCATTACCGGTTAACTTCAAGGCATAGAACACTTCGTTCGCAGGAGCATACTTGCACAAGTAATTGTCTGTATAAGCCGTACCAAGTTTTGAGGAAGGCTCTGTTTCATACGTAAAGAGAAGGTAGTTACAAGGTTGATCATCCGTATGCCAACCGTTTTTTTCGAAAATGAAATCAATCATTCGTTGTGCCGACTTGATTGACCATTCATCAAAAAAGATTTGAGACTTCTGTCCGGTAGTGCCGGAAGAAGTAAGGTGTAGAAATATTTTTTCGCGATCGACAGACAGCACTTCGTGCGTCTTAAAATAATGCGCCCATAAATGGGGAATCTTGATCAAGTCATCCACCGTGTTAACTTGATCAACCTTGAATTCTTGCATCGATGCTAACGCCGAATACATAACAGAATGTGTCATGTGCCAAGCCGTAATTTCTTTCATGGCTTCAACAAACAACTTGTCCGACGCTGCCGTGGTAGCATAAGGATCTTGTAGTTCACACAACTGCTGCACAGCCGCCAGCCTCGCTGGATCTGGCACATTAAGATTTTGGTCCATGAATCACCTCCAATCCATCAAGATTTTGTTTTTTCCAAGCGTCAACATATTGATCAATGTAGGGTTTAAAAGGTGCGAGCACCGACATGCCTCGAAAGTTCAGTGGCTCCATCGTGCGACTCATGAAAACGTAATCAACCGGCTTACCATTCACTTCGCGGTAGCCAGGATAAATAGCCGATGGCAAAAACTGGCAGGCCAACAGATTTTCTATGGCAAGGATATTATTGGTATTCATTACAACTTCCAGGTATGATATTCCGATGCTGTCGGCCATGGCAAAAAAGGAAAGCAATTCCCCTGTAAATTCAACCGTTGGCTTCGTGGCACTGAGCAACACACAGTAGCCATCAGGCTGACTGAAATAGCCAAATATATCCAGCTTGCCATTTTTTTCAGAAAACAAAATGTTGGGCTTATGAAATGGAAAATAAAAATCCACCCCGCTTTCCAGGTGCACTTTAAACCTCCGCATAACATATTCGGGCGCCTGGATAATTTCAAATTCCCAATCATGATTGTCCGAATTTGCTAAAGGTTTTTCACGTGTGAAATAACTTGGAATAGCAAGGGAAGGAAGCTGATCGCTTAAGGCTGAATACAATTTATAGGTACTCATTGAAACTGGCACAGTAAGGTCGCGACGCTCCAGCAAACCCTTTCGAAAACGCGTCATCAACGTGACACTTTCAAATCGCTTCAAACGATGAGCATTAGGAAATACGCCCAGTGGAAGATATCCATTTTTTAAAAAAACCATCTGCGGTCCGACCGTGACCGTTCGGGTAGTGGCATAAAGTGAATTCAATTCATTCTCGTCTTCGAGCAATCGGTGAGATAAATAGGACACCAATTGATGGGCAATTTTAAGTCGCTGAAAATCGGGATGAACAACCAATCCCACTACTTTGCCGATTTTATGATGTACTTCTTTCTCTACAATCACTGCGCCACCAATGGCATCGTTCTCGGGAATTCGCGCAACAAGTACGAGATGTGATTTTTTGTCGTTGATCGCAGACAAAAGCACATCCGGATCGTTTCCATAGGCTAATGGATAATTTCTTCCATAGATGATGCTATAGAGTGAGATTAACTCCCTGACATCGTCTTGACGTGCTTCCTCTAAAACGACTGATAAATTATTTTCCATGTTCACTTTGTAATAACCTTGGCAAAAATATACTAATTAGAACTGTGCAACCTCCGCACACCATTGCAAAATCTGGAACATTCACATAAGGGAACACGACTCCAGTTAGCGTCATGGAGAGTGGTATCGAAGCGACTGAAATAAGATTTACAGCGGTCATGATCGCAGGCACTTCTTGTTCGTTCACAGCCGTCTGAAAATAACTTAATACTTCGATGTTTAAAAATGCACTGAGTAGGCCGACCATGAACAACACAATTCCACCTTGCAGAAGATTGCCAGTATATGTGAGTACAACGAAAAGCACACCGAACATGAAGGCGACAAACGTGATCAGACGTGTGCGTGACGCACCATTAAGACGCATGCCGGTGATGGTGTAATAAACTGCACTAGCTACAGCGCCCAATCCCATGGCACCTTCCATAGCACTCATGGTGGCAGAAGTTCCATGATACACTTCTTGCACTATCCATGGAATAAAAACAAGAATTGGCGTAAATGCCAAATTGATAAAAAGAAAACTCAACAATACGCGCGAAATTGCAGGGTATTTTTTTAAAGTGGTCCGAGGACTCACACTTTCGACAGCCGTTGATTCAGCCGTAGGTTGATCCAATACTTTAAGCCGTAGTTGTAAAAGGCCTGCCCAGATGAAACTAACCGCGTTGAGTGTAATCAACGTTGTCAAATTCATGTAGTTTAACAATACCACGCCGAGTGCGGCTCCTACTACGGTCGAAATAGATACGCTTGAATCCAGTAAGGCGTTCAGTCCCGTAACCTTATCAGCCGACACTACTTGTGGCGGCAAGGACAATACTGCAGGATTAAAAATACTGGATCCAATACCGAAGAAGAACGTGCAAATAAACAATCCATACAATTCACCAGTACCACTGAGATTAAAAAAGAAGATCGATCCAGCGAACATTAATAAAACGGCTGCACGGAAAAACTCTGCGAATAGCACAGCACGTAATGGCGTGAATCGATTAATCAGCTCCGTGGTGAAAAACGAAAAAATAAGATGTGGCAGAAAACTCAATGTCAGGTACCAGGGCACCATGCTAACGGAAAAATTCTTGGTTATATACCAAACCAATCCTATTGACATCATTTTATCACACACAGCCGACACGAGCTGTGACGAAAAGATGATGGCCACATTTCGGTCACGAAGAATAAATTTTGAGTCTACTCCCACAGCTACAAGTTAAGGTGATTGAAATAGATTTAAAAGCAGGCGAATAAGAAGTTAGCGTTTTTCACAAAAAAAGAGCCGACGTTTGGTCGGCTCTTGATTCAATAGTTTAGATCTTGGTAGAATTACCCAATCTTGACACGCTTCATCGCGGTAACCTTGATGTTTTTGTCAACGCTTTCAAGGTATTGACGAACAGTCTTCTTGTCGTCTTTGATGAATTCCTGATTCAGCAGGGTATATTCGTTGTAGAATTTATTGACTTTACCTTGAGCAATCTTTTCGATCATCGCTTCTGGCTTGCCTTCTTGGCGGGCCTGATCTTTTGCGATATCCATTTCACGCTCAAGCATTTTTGTATCAACATCTTCTTTATCAACCGCTACAGGAGCCATGGCAGCAGCCTGCATAGCGACATCCTTGGCAACTTCCTCACTAACAGCGATATTGAAACCAATCATGGAAGCAAGTTTGTTTCCAGGGTGGTTATACGCAATCACCTTCTCAGCATTGACCATTTGATAGTCAACAACTTCGATTTTCTCACCGATTTTTCCCATTTGTTCCACACAAGCTTCAGCTACCGTGGTACTTCCGAGAGTAAGGCCTTTAAGGTCTTCAATCGTTGCCGGTTTGTGAGCCATGGCAAGATCAAGGATAGATTCACCGAATTTTACGAAGTCTGCATTCTTGGCAACGAAGTCCGTTTCACAACAAATTGAAACGATAGCACCGTGCTTAGCATCGGACGACATTTTCCCGAACACATATCCTTCTTTCGCTTCACGATCCTGACGATTCGCGGCGATTTTCTGCCCTTTTTTACGGAGTAGATCGATGGCAGCTTCAAAATCACCGTTTGCTTCGGTGAGGGCTTTTTTACAATCCATCATTCCTGCGCCGGTCATTTGGCGCAGTTTATTCACATCGGCAGCACTGATTGCAGTCATTGTCATGGTAATGTTGTACTGATTGAATCGATTACTAATTTAAAGATTACGCTTCAGCAGGTGCTTCACCTTCTGCTGAAGGAGCTACTGCTGTTTCTTCCTCTTCATCCTTTTCCTTATCGGAATCTTTATCCATTTTACGCTCAGACAAACCTTCTTCGATAGCTTTTACCATGGTTTCCATGATAAGCGCGATAGACTTGGTAGCGTCGTCGTTTGCTGGAATTGCGAAATCCACTTGAGAAGGATCTGTGTTGGTATCAGCGATACCGAACGTAGGGATGTTCAATTTGTGAGCTTCGGCAACAGCGATATGCTCTTTATTAAGGTCGATAATGAACACGGCAGCCGGGAGACGGGAGAGGTCGGAAATACTTCCGAGAAAACGCTCCATCTTTGACTTAGCACGGGTAATCATCAGACGTTCCTTTTTGGAGATGTTGGAGAACGTACCGTCAGTTTCCATTTTCTCAAACTGGCCCATCTTCTTCACCGACTTGCGTACGGTAGCGAAGTTGGTCAGCATTCCGCCAGGCCAACGTTCCACGATGAACGGCATGTTCACACGTGAAGCTGCGTTTGCAACAATCTCTTTCGCCTGCTTTTTGGTAGCAACGAAAAGGACCTTTTTGCCCGACTTAGCGATCTGCTTGAGAGCAGCTGCTGCTTCGTCGATTTTTACGACCGTTTTGTTAAGGTCGATAATGTGGATACCACGGGTCTCCATGAAAATGTACGGGGCCATTTTCGGGTTCCACTTGCTCTTCAGGTGACCGAAGTGTGCGCCTGCATCGAGCAGTTCTTGATAAGTGACTCTAGACATTGAATGTATAGCTGTAACGTGAGAATTCGATGGATTGGATTAACGTTTGGAGAACTGGAAACGCTTACGAGCTTTGCGCTGTCCTGGCTTCTTACGTTCCACCATGCGTGGGTCACGGGTAAGAAGACCTTCCTTGCGGAGCGGCGATTTGTTCTCTTCGCTGACTTTAACCAGAGCTCGGGCGATGCCGAGACGGATCGCTTCCGCTTGACCGCGGATACCACCGCCCATCACGTTGACCGTGATATCGTAGGTAGCTGCCGCATTCACAACGGTTTGAGCCTGCGTACAGACATACTGCAGCGGGCCTACCGGGAAATAAACTTTGTAATCACGGTCGTTGACGGTGATGGTGCCGTTGCCCGGCTCGATATAAACGCGGGCGATGGAGGTCTTTCTTCTGCCGATGGTATGGATCATGGCGTAATATTCAGATCAGAGGTTAAGCGATTTTAATGGACTTCGGTTGCTGACCGGTGTGCGGATGCTCACTGCCGGAATAGACGTACAAGTTGCGGAATAACGCACGACCCAAACGGCCTTTTGGAAGCATGCCGCGAACAGCCATTTCCAAAATACGCTCAGGATGCGTACTCAACACCTGCTTTGGCGTCGTGAAACGCTGTCCGCCCGGATAACCGGTGTGACGTACATATACTTTGTCTGCCAGCTTGCTGCCCGTGAAACGGACCTTGCCAGCATTGATGATGATCACGTTGTCGCCACAATCCACGTGTGGAGTGTAGCTAGGCTTGGTCTTGCCACGCAAAATCATTGCTACCTGGGTGGATAGTCGACCGACAACCATGTCAGTCGCATCTACTACGACCCATTCTTTTTTCGCGGTTTTCTCGTTGATTGAAACCGTTTTGTAACTTACTGCGTCCACTTTTCCTTGATTTTTAAGGGTTTTGTAATGGAAAGGGGTTTCCCCGAAGGGGTTGCAAAAGTAGGATTTTTTTCCGGTTCTCCAAACTATAGGGGAAATATCTTTTCAAAATACCGCTGTTCAACCTCAACTCCTGCCCACCAGGCGAATCAAATTCGAACGTCTTTTTATATTCAAAGTGATGTAAATCAATGTATTATGTTAATTACGAAGACGGGTCCTTGGGCAACAACATCCTATATAATGCAAATGCCCTCATGGCAAACCCAAGCCAGAAAACTACCAACATCAACAAAATCCAGATCCCTTCCGAAAACGGACCATCGATTTGAGTCATGCCAAAGAAAAACATCGTACCACCTAAAAAACAGTACACACATAGATACAACATTTCCAACATCACAGCTTGGATTCCTTTCTTACGTGCTTTCAATAACCGTAAGGCAACCATCAGGATGGCGCAAGTAGTACAAATAATGATGAATGTGTTGGATGGATTCGGGTGCATGACGGATAATTGTGGATTGAAGTCGCAATACTAAAACAAATTTAGTCTTCATTTGTCTTTCACCATGATGAATTCAACGCAACGCATTTTAATCACTGGCGCTTCCGGAATGATCGCCCGTCAAGTTGCATCCGCCTTAAAACAACTACAACGGTCGCCAATCGCACTAGGTCGGTCAACGAATCACGATGACCGATTCGATATGGCTTTCACCTGGAATCCTTCCGCCAACCAATTTGATACCAAGGCTCTCATCGGCACCGACGCCATTGTACACCTGGCTGGTGCGAGCATCGCCGATCACAAATGGACACCGGCACGAAAAAAAGAAATTCTGGAGAGCCGCACCCGAAGCACCGAATTTTTGGCGCATACCCTGCAAAAATCTTCACACTCCATAAAAACGATTGTAGCCGCTTCTGCCACGGGATTTTACGGAAACAGCGCTGAACGCCTGATGTCAGAAACTGATGCTGCTGGAGATGGTTTTTTGGCAGAAACCTGCCAAGCCTGGGAGGAATCACTGCATAAGCTGGCTTTGCCAGGAATACGACTGGTTATTCTACGCATCGGATTTGTCATCGACAGATCCGGTGGCGCATTGCCTGTCATGGCGCGGCCTGTACGATGGATGGCCGGCGCTGCTTATGGTTCTGGCAAACAATTTATATCGTGGATTGATAGCTCTGACCTAATCCGGTTATTTATTCATTCATTGGATAACACCACCATGAACGGCACCTTCAATGCAGTCGCACCACAGCCTGTCAGGAATACTACGTTTATACAAGAAATCGGTCGCACGTTACATCGACCCATTTGGCCCATCAACATACCTTCGTTCGTATTCAAAACACTTCTTGGCGAGCAATCCGAACTTGTACTGGGGGGTCAATACGTATCTGCCGATAAAACACTCGCCTCGGATTTTCACTTCAACTACCCTTCGTTACCGGAGTCCTTACATCATCATCTTGCATGAACACAACTTCTCCTATTTCCTACTTCTGGTTTCGTCGTGATTTACGGTTGAATGACAATGCTGGCTTGTTTCATGCACTGAAATCAGGTCTACCTGTTCAACCTATTTTCATTTTCGATCGAAACATCCTGGATCAGCTGGAGGACAAACACGACCGACGCGTCACGTTTATTCACCAACAATTGCAAGCCATCAATACGTCGTTACAGAAACTTGGAGGAACCCTTCGTGTATATCATGGAAACCCGGAGGAGGTTTGGCGTAACATTGTTTCCAAGGAACCCGTCCAACAGGTTTTTACCAACCACGACTACGAACCCTACGCCACCCAACGTGATTCTCAGCTTTCCATTTTTTTTGAATCAAAAGGAATAGGATTTCACACGTTCAAAGACCAAGTGATTTTTGAGAAAGCAGAGGTCGTGAAAGACGATGGTACGCCGTACACCGTGTACACGCCCTACATGAAGAAGTGGCGAAACACGCTGCAGGAAAAAGACCTGTCCTCCTACGACTGCAAAAAACATTTTCACGCATTTCTTCCATCAACTCCAGTTGCCATTCCTACCTTGAAAGAGATCGGATTCGGGGTAGCCGAATTCGACGTAGCACCTACAAAAGTATCGGACGAAGTATTCCGACAGTATGGTGAGGTGCGAGATCTGCCGGGAGTATCAGGAACCTCGAAACTAGGACTGCACCTACGCTTCGGAACGATCAGCATCCGCGAACTGGCACGACATACCTTTTCCATCAGCGACAAGTATTTCAATGAACTAGTATGGCGTGAATTTTACCAAATGATTTTATGGCATTTCCCACACGTAACCGAACGTGCCTTTAAGCCGCAATACGACCGATTAGTGTGGCGAAATAACGAATCGGAATTTACACGCTGGTGCGAAGGAAACACCGGATATCCAATTGTAGATGCCGGCATGCGTGAACTTCGAGCAACAGGGTTCATGCACAATCGCGTGCGCATGATCACGGCCTCTTTTCTAACCAAATTTCTGTTGATCGACTGGCGATGGGGAGAAGCATGGTTTGCCAAACACCTGCTCGACTTTGAGTTGGCTAGCAATAACGGTGGATGGCAATGGAGTGCCGGAACCGGAGTAGATGCCGCTCCCTATTTCCGTATTTTCAACATGGACGAACAGACGCGCAAATTTGATCCACAATTTACCTATATCAAAAAGTGGGTGCCTGAATTTCAAGAATTAACGTATCCCAAGCCGATGGTCGATTATAAAATGACACGTCAGCGCTGTTTGGATTTTTACAAATCCGCCTTGGCAAATTCCTGATTGCTATCACGCACTCATCGCGTCGCTCGGACAAATGTCCTTTTTTGACGACGTTGAATGTATTACCTTTAATAAATGAGAATACCGGCGCTTTTCATTGTAATTCTTAGTGCATTTATTCAACCAACCTTCGGACAGAATTTTGAATTGTTTGACTCCGCACGTAGTGATTATTTCAAAACCGGAATCCAACAAGATATCTACTATTTCAGTTATCTGACCAATTATTCAAACTCACCCATTAAAGCCACGCGCATTGATTCCAGTCTCACTATTGCTACTGGAATTATCCACTATCCCTTCAGAACATGGCGCGATACCACTGCATTAGGAATGAGTTTTGGCTGTAGCTTCAAAAATGGGCCGGGATGGATGGGTACAGAGATCCACGAACTGAACAACGGATCTGTATTGCTTTTCAACTACAACAACGATACAGTACACTTCGAACCCCAAGCATCCCTAGGAAGCAGTTGGACATTTCTCCAATTATCAGGTGGAAAAACCGTACAGGCGACCGTCGATAGTTTTTTCACCGTTACAGTTGCGGGCATTAGCGACATTACCAAACAAATTCGTTTGACGGTTGTAGACTCTGTTGGTCAAAACGACTCCTTGCACGCGTTGCACAACCGAATACTATGGCTAAGCGAAAGCCATGGTTTTTTCAAAACAATTTCTTTTCGTGATTTACCCGGGTATGTCGAACTAAACCGAATGGAACCGATTCCTGCTATAACAAAACAAGACTTGTATCGATTTAACATCGGCGACGAATTCGAATATACGAGTAGTTGTGTTTATTTTGGCACTAACAACCAACCTCCCTCCTATCAATATTGGCGAATACTAGATTATTGGTACAGTCCTAATGCTGATTCGCTATTTTATTCACGGTTACACCTGACAATGACGCTGACCTATAATCCCGTCCCTACTCCCCATTTAGACAGTATAGTCGCTTCAACGACTGACACAGTTTCATATACTGATTTGAATCAGCTTTTACATGCTGCAGTGCCTGAACAAAACACCCTGCAACAACTATCACCAGCACAAGGCTTCGGCGTATACCTGATAAAGCAGGATTCACTACAGTTCAACAACCGACCCATATTTTCTGAAACCGACCAGTTTTATTGGTCGGACGATTCATGCATTTATTTTAACAATTTCGAGCCCGTCTTTTATACGTATGAAGTTTCTCCTGGACTCGGTAGCACTGGAACCATTTTTGACAATCAATCCATCGCAGGGGGCGTCTGTCGAAACACATTAACATGGTACCGAAAATCCAACGGCGAAACGTATGGTAACTTTGTGAACCTCTTCACAGATGTAGCTACTCCAGCGGCATCCGAACAGGTTAGCGTTTATCCCAATCCATCAAACGGACTAATTACGATATCCGGCATATCCAATCGATACGAAAAGCTTCAAGTAGTTACCCAATACGGGGCTCTTCTGCAGGAAGTACTAATAAATACCGAGCAACTTCAACTACAAGAAGCCCCTGGTGTTTATGTATTACTTTTTATCGGCAAAGACAGAACTGCAGCACACCGTATCGTCATACTGGATTGACCACTAATACTACATCGTCCAAAGCATAATCGCACGGTCATCGCCTGCAGACACTAAGCCTGAGGGATGTTCCAGCCAAAGAACTTTGTTGACAGAATTACGATGCCCGTCGTAGTTCTCACGATCAAGACGTGAAATAATTTCGAATGACTGAGCGTTCCATAGTTTAACCGTCTTATCGCGACTCGCAGAAGCCAACACCTCGTGATCTGGTGAAAAAGCAAATGAATAGATGGCATAATTATGCGCGGGAATACTTCGAACATTTTGATAGGTTGATGCATCCCACACATTCAGATGTGCATCACGACCACCACTGAAAAGTCGTTCGCCTGCCGGATCATATATCACCGCATTGCTTGACAATCCATGCGCTTGAAACTGCTGATTTATAGTTCCATTTTCAGCATCCAACAAACGAATGCTGCCATCACCACAAGCCGCAGCAATAATGGGTGCAGCTGGATGAATGGACAACGACCGGACTTTCTCTTGGCACAACTGAATGTTTCGAATCAATGCTAAATCTGACAACCTCCACATCGCAACGGATCCATCGCCACTTGCCGTAAAGATACGATCAAGCGCAATGGAATATTGTATGTCAAAAATACCACTACGATGGTGCGCGAGATTACGAATTTCCTTTCCGGCAATCAGGTCGACAACATGCAAGTTTCCTGCGGAGGTTCCAATCAATAACAACGATTTTTCTTGGACGAGCCGTATGGAATATACGATAGCGCCAACATTAACCAGTGCCGAAGGAGGCGTAATGCCATCCATGCACCATTGACAGACGATGCGGTCGCTTCCTCCGGAGAAAAAACGTCCGGGAGCATTGGATTTTTCTAATGCATACACCGCGCCTTCGTGACCCAGCAATGTTTGGGACTTATTTATTTGGAGATTCTTCATTCCTGATACCACTACACTTAATCATTCATTCTAATAACCCTAGACTTTCACTCAAATACGCTAGTGCCTTCTGAGCAATTCCTGCAAATATCGATATCCTTTCTTCCTTTTAATAACTGGGTGCGGAACGATTTGTAAGTTGTTGCATTCCATATCTCCTTAAAAGACTGTTGTTGAAGATTGCCCATGACATGCTGACCATCTTTATCGAAACAGCAGGGAACCACTTTCCCATCCCATGTAATCACACAAGACTGCCACATTTTCCAGCAATGGTTTTCCAACTTGCTTTTGACATGCCATTTGCCATCCGATTGTTTTTCGTATCGACTATACCTAGCGTTATCAGGAATCAACGGATGTCCATTTTCAAAATCATATACCTGAGCGGTTTTAAAAACAACTTCATCAACTCCAATTTGACGGGCCAATGAATGTATTTGATCTAATTCGTGCTCGTTTGGTTTCACCACCAGGAACTGAAAAATGATGTGCGGTGTTGGGGAATTCAATCGACGCTTCCAATCGACCATTCGCTTGGCGCCTTCTAACACCTTCTCCAGATTCCCACCGACACGGTATTGTTCATACGTTGCCTGACTTGCCCCATCGATGGAAATAATCAATCGGTCGAGTCCGGATTGCACCGTGAGTCGAGCGCGCTCATCGTCCAAGTAGTGACCGTTGGTTGAGGTAGCCGTGTACATGCGATGCTTTCGCGCTATCACTACCAAATTGGTAAATTCAGGATGGAGATACGGTTCACCCTGAAAGTAAAATGTCAAATAAAGTGCATGGCTCGACAGCTCTTTTAATATTCTTTCAAAAAATCCAGGATCTAACATCCCGGTCGGCCGGGTAAATGAACGAAGTCCACTTGGGCATTCCGGACAACGAAGATTGCAAGAGGTAGTAGGTTCGATTGCGATGCTAATTGGCCAACCTGGATGAATCACCGATCCTGTGGCCCTGGAGAACCAAAAACCTACATAAACGCGGAATATATTCCAAATCCTGACTGGATTGAGACGCTTGAATAAACGGAAGAGATCTGGAAGATGGCGATTCACGGTGCGTCAGCTAAAATACAATTTCTTTTTAGGCCACGTTTTCCCAAATTAGGCATTCGTTCCCGAAACAATGAGGGAAGTCCTCCGTAAGAAATCACACCCCTAATTGAGTCTAGTTATTAGTGCGGTATTTGGCGAAGAACTAATTTAGTTGCCCCTTTTAATTACCCATCATGACTATTTATCATCGTCTTATTTTACTGCTGACAGTACTGGTTGCCAGTAGTTCAGCAACCGCACAAAACAACTCCTGTTCGGGGGCCTTGATTTTATGTGCCGGCAGTTCATTGACCGGAACCACGTTAGGTGCAACAGCCGGCGCAGGTGACGTATTGCACTGCGGAGATGGTGTCGTTAACAACAATGTCTGGTTTAAGTTTATTGCTATTTCAAATGGAACAGTCACCTTAACTGTTTCGAACATCGGAAATGCTGCCGGACTTGATATGGAAATCTTCACGGGCGCTTGTGGTTCGCTCGTTACTACCAGTGCCTGCACAACCGGCACACCTGCAACTGGCGGACAAATGTCGTTGACCATTGCGACGACTGCTGGCACCACGTATTATGTAATGGTAGATGGAGTGAATGGAAATGCCGAGTCCTTCGACATCATCGCCAATTCCACCACCAATTCAATTGTTGGGCGACCTTCATCCAATTTCAATACAAACCCTTCGTATGGCTGTGCTCCTTTAAATGTGCAATTGGATAACACTACTGCATTACTGGGCGGTTCAAATATCACCTACGGTTGGAGTTTCGACAATGGCGCGAACATCCCTGCCAGTGGAAATGATTCCAACACTGTTTTCACTACCCCTGGCGTACACACGGTAGCTCTTCGAGTATGTAATACTGAATGTGGCTGCAAAAACATCAGTCAGGAAGTTACTGTACAAGAGATGTATCCATCCATTTCGTTTGTACCTCCATTAGCCTGCGTTGGGGCACCCATCGACTTCACCGGATCTGTTATCGTTTTGCCAGACCCGCCATATACTGATCCGATGGTGACGGATTGGACATGGAATTTCGACGATCCTAATTCGGGTACGGCAAATACGGCACATGGACAGTATGTAACGCACGTTTTTAGCGGTCCACAAACGCTCTTCAATGTTACCCTGACAGTCGATGGTGTCTGCGGACCAGAGACCGTGACACAAATGATTGATCTTAATCCTAAACCGGATGTTGTTGCAACTTCAGATGTAACCATCTGCGAGGGCGCTACGGCGACGATTGGGTCTTTCGTTAGCGGAGGATCTCCAGGCTATTTTTACGATTGGACTGGCAATGGATCGATCACTTGCAGCACATGCCCCACTACTGATGTGAATGGATTAACGGCGGGTGGACCATACGAATATATCATAACTGCTACCGATAATTTAGGATGTACGAACAGCGATACTACTCATGTAATCGTGAATCCACAACCGGTAGTAACTACGGTTCCGATTCTTCGGGCTTGCGTAGGCAGCCAAATCAATCTTACTTCAACCATCACTGTTGGCAACGGACCCTTCACCTATCATTGGTCACCAGGAATTGGCCTCTCAGATAGCACCAGCGCCAATCCCTTGTTGGATGTAGTAGGTAACGCATCCTATTGTGTCACCGTAACGGATGCGGCGGGTTGCAGTTCGACACCCTCCTGCACCAGTATTTCACTGTATGCTCCACCATCTGTTACGCCAACCAACAACAGTATTTGTGCATCTGATCCAGCGCCTCAAACCGACTTTGTGGTTACTGGTGCCGGGATCGGCTCGACATATGCATGGGGCACTTCTGCCAATTACTCCTTAATTACTGTTGCTAATTCAGACTCCTCTCGCATCAGTGTGAATTTTCCTCCAGGTATTGCTGCAAACTATTCATTCACGGTTATTGTTCACAATGCAACCACCGGATGTAATGATACAGTGGATGTGCCGTTCACGATTTTCAGCGGGTTGAACGTTACTATATCAGGTCCATTGAATATCTGTGAAGGAACTACCGCTACACTGGTAGCTAACGGAGCGTCCACCTATTCATGGACGTCTAATCCACCTTATCCATTTGTAGATTCAACCAACGCCATACAATTAGTTACTCCTGCAGCGACCACTACCTTCACCTTGACAGGTATTACCGGAAGTTGTACATTAACGTTGACACGTACGATTACGCTGACACCTGCTCCGGACGTCACTGTTGCACCTATTGCACCATTTTGCGGATGTAGCAACATACAACTTTCTGCATCCAGCAGTATTTCCAATGCCAATTTTCAATGGTTCGGATCCGGTTCAATATCTAATCCGAATTTCTCCACCACCGGAGCTTATGCTTGCCCGAACGATAGCTTTACCGTTCGAGTGACCAATCCCGTAAACAACTGTCGAAAAGACAGTACGTTGATTGCGCCTTCTCGCGCACTGCCTACTGCTATCGCATCCGTTTTCCCTTCCATCATTTGTCCTGGCATTCCCACCTCCATTGACCTGAACGGTATTGGCAGCGCATCCACTGCAGGAACCATTTATCATTGGTCGTGTTCGAATCCTGGTGTAACCATTGCAGATACAACCGATCTTACTACCACTGCTACAGTATCCAATACAACCATTTTCTATTTGACCGTAACAGATGTCTTCGGCTGCGATTCAACCGTGAGTGACACCGTCGTAGTACAGCCATTGCCAATACTGTCTACAGCAAATCCATTTTTGTGCATTACTAGTCCGGGACTGACATCTACCCTTTCAGTGACTGGCGCAGATCCATCTTCCTCGATTGCCTGGACTACCATCCCCTCCTGCGTCACACCAGCAGCAACCTCCAGTCAAACTGAAACTTTTGATTTCACCTCTTGCGGAGTTGGGACGTATACGTTCAACGTAACTGTCGACGACCCTGTTTCCGGATGCACCTCCAACATTTCACAACAGATCAATGTCGTAAATGGCGTGGTGCTCACCACTACGGACGACACGTCGATGTGTGAAGGAAGCACCATACAATTGATTGCATCAGGAGCCAATACCTTCCTTTGGAACAATGGCATCAACAACGATACCTTGACGGTTTCGGGACTCTCTGCGAGTGGTTCGCCATACAACTTTACGGTTTTTGGTTCAACTGGAAATTGTACGGCAAGCAGCACCATCGTAGTGACCGTACTGCAAGCGCCTACAACAGGGCCGATAATAGGCGCAATTTCCGCTTGTGCAAACTCCAGCAATCAAACCTACGTGGTTACTCCTGTCAACGGAGACTACAGGTGGTCCATCGTCGGTGGCACTATTCAATCTGGTCAAGGCACAAATTCCATCATCGTTGATTGGGGCAATACTACTGTTGGAACCATTTCCGTCATCGATAGCAATGGAACAGGATGTCCAGGAACACTGCAGACACTACAGGTAGCTATAAATCAAGGGCCCAGCGTTGCGCCTTTAATAACAGGACCTGCGGCGCTCTGCTTTAATCAACAAGCTATATATGATATTACTCCAACGCCAGGATCAATCTATTCTTGGACTGTCACCGGTGGCAATATCATTGGCAGCAACATTGGCTCATCCGTCAATGTACAATGGCCTACCAGCGGTAGCGGTATTGTCAGCGTCGTGGAAACGTATTCAAACGGATGTAGCGGACCTGCGGGAACGTACAACGTTAGCATCAATAATAATCCGATAGCGCCTACCATCAATGGCAGTCTGCAGATTTGTCAAGGTAGCTCATTACTTTATACAACAACAGCCAATCCGGGATCCTTCTATACCTGGCAACCGAATGGAGGACTGATCAGCAACTCTAATTTCTATGGCGATTCGGTCACCATCACCTGGCCAAATGCTGGTAATTTCAGCATCTCTTTGACTGAGACCAATATCTCCGGTTGCACCAGTGCTGCTACGACCGAATTGGTGACCGTAGGATCACAACCTTTTGTGAATGTACTTGATGATTCCACCAGCGGCTGTCAAAACACAGACCTCTCCTTGCTTACTACCGTACCTTTTGGCAACATCAATTGGACCACGAGCGGATCGGGGACCTTTTCCGATCCTACGGCACCTTCTCCCACGTACAATACAGGGTTGACAGATACCGGCAATGTAATACTCACTGTTATTGCCTCTGCAGGTGGTTGTCCTTCGGATACTGGTCAAGTAGTAGTAACTGTATATTCAACACCTACCATTCAATTGACCAATTCATTGGCATCACTCTGTCAGGGATTATCCAGCACCTTGACTGCCAATGCAGCCGGCACTAATACCTATCTCTGGACGCCCGGCGGAGCTACTACCTCGTCCATTATTGTGACACCTACTGTCTCTACCACGTACACTGTTCAAGTGACCAATGGCGGAGGATGTAGCTCGAACGACACGACTCACATCGAAGTACTTCCGGCAGGTGTTGCGAATGCAGGTGATGATATCATCTCTTGCTTAGGGACTACGATTCCGCTAAACGGAACACAGCTAAATTCGAGCGGTGTGATTTGGTCGACGGATGGAGATGGATTATTTATTCCTTCCAACACAGATTATAACCCAGTATATATACCCGGAACCAACGATACGACCAACCGCACCAACACCATTTATCTTACAACTACCGGTGCCTGCTTAGACGCGCAGGATACGATGACTATCACCTATAGCAATTCGCCTACTGCGTATGCAGGACCTGATACTATATTGAGTTCTGGTTTCACTTCTGGAATTTCCATTCAATTGCAACCTCAAGTGACGAATGTAACCGGAATAGTTTGGAGTAGTACTGGGACCGGCTTATTTACACCATCCGACACCACACTGTATGCATATTACGAACCCAGTGCTAACGATTTCACCCTCCCGTCGGTAGTTATTACTATGACCACAGTGGGTGGTTGTCAAACACTTTCTGACGACTTCGTAATTGAGTTCACACCACTTGTAATACCCAACGTCTTCACACCTTACCCGGCTAGTCCTGGCAAGAATGACTACTTTGTGATACCAAATCTTCCGACGAATTCAGAACTCAAAATTTGGGATCGCTGGGGCATTCTTGTTTTTGAAACATTGAATTACCAGAATAATTGGGATGCGGCCAACCTTCATTCGGAAACGTATTATTATGTGCTAAATGCACGAAGCCGAGAATTCCACGGATGGGTGCAAGTGCTCCGCGAGGAAAAATAGTGAATTGAAGAATGTTGAGGCGTTTCGGTACGACGATTAACTTTCGCGGATCATCAGTTGCTTCGCCAACTGGCGCAGCGCAGACTTGTTCGTATCGGGTACTGGAACGGCATCCAATGCATTCATGGCTTCATCGAAATAGCGATTTATTTCACGCTCTGTGATTTCGCGGATATTCAACTTTTCGAACAGCTGTTTAAC
>CANIAS010000047.1 GCA_947465495.1 Candidatus Pollutiaquabacter sp.
ACGGATTGTCAAACCACCTTCAGCTTCAATACAGAACATACCTTCCCACAGGGATTCTTTAATTCCTTGGAGCCGATGCGCTCAGATCTACACCACTTATATGCCTGCGATGATTTGTCCAACAATCAGCGTGGCAGTAATCCCTTTGCAGTCATTACTTCGAATGTGTCCTGGACAGGCGGTGGCTCCAAGTCGGATGGTACATCCTTCGAACCTCGTGATGAGCAGAAAGGCCCCGCTTCACGCTCCTTGCTCTATTTTGTGTTACGTTATCAGGATTACACGAATTTCGTTCAGCCACAAGAGCCCATCTTGCGCAGCTGGCATTCCTCGCTTTTGCCTACAGTGGAAGAGCAACGACGGAACGACGATATCTTTGCGTTGCAAAACAACCGCAATCCTTTTGTTGACTATCCGCAATTCATCGAACGCATTCATTCAGTCACCACACTTTCCGCGGAACCGCCGCAACCTGCTTTAGATTTTCCAGAGGATACCATCGTGTTCGGCTATGTGAATGCCGGTACTAGTGCTACCTTCGAATATCAGGTGGTCAATTCGGGAAATCAATCCATCGACCTGTCCAACTTCTCACTCAGTCAAACAGGCATTTTCTCATTCACTTCCGGTGGAAATAATGTCACGCTGTCGCCAGGTGAAGCGGTAGTGCTACATATTGCAGCAACTCCTTCTGGTAACGGAGCGGTGCAGGGTCATCTTACGTTCAACACCACGCTTTCCTCCGTTGCGACGGTTGACGTGCCTATCTATCTCAACGATCCGATGGTGAATGCCGTCACTACAGTCGATGTCAATTCCTTCGAGATCTTTCCTAATCCTGCTAGCTCGGAGTTGACCATTCGTAATCCCTTTGCTTTTTCATACCTACTCATCGTCCGCGACGTCACCGGTAACATTGTTATGCAGCAAGAGGTCGCCTCAGGCACTACGGCTATTGATGTATCACTACTCGCTTCCGGTTGTTATTCCGCGCAGTTGACAGCCCCGGGTCTTCGCTTACATCAGACCTTCATTAAGCAATAACTTACAACTACTTTGATTCGTGCAACTACCCTTGAGGCATTCATGGGTGGACGTTTGTCATTTTCCGGTGATAGTATTTTAATCTATTGACTCTTTTACGATAGGAACGCTCATGCGCTGAAATCTTTTTTTTGTTTCCTTAAAAAAGACTATAATACAATCTTACAAAAAGATTGCAATGCAGTCATTTTGTACCTTAATTCAAGCCTCAACCTTGAACCTCCCCCGTGCTACTCAACTGCCATACCTATTTCAGTTTTCATTACGGCTTGTTGTCAGTCGAGGAGTTGTTACTGGCTGCACAGCGGCAGGGTATTCATAAGCTGGTACTCACCGATATCAATAATACATCGGCAATATTGGATTTTGTGCGGCTCGCTTCTGCATACGGAGTGGAGCCCGTCGCTGGTGTTGAATTTCGTTCGCATCATCGCACACATTACATCGGTATCGCTCGTAATAACGAAGGTTTTCATGAATTGAATGTCTTCCTCACGCAGTGTTTACGGCATGGCACGCACGTTGAACCGGAGATCCCCGAATTCCCCGTGTCCAGCGTGAACATTGAATGGATTGTCCCGTTTGCAGAAGAAGCGTTACAACGCATCATGACGGCGTTGCCATCCAAGGCCGACTTTCCGTTCTATATTGGTGTGCGTCCTGATCGACTGGCAAAGTGGCGTTTGTCGAAATGGCGTTGGCAGGAAGACCGGACCGTTGCCCTGTGGCCTGTCACCTTCCGCGAGCCGGCCGATAGCGATGCTCATCGCATCCTTTCTGCGATTGGAAACAACAGTTTGATTTCGCGAATGGATGACACGACGTTGGCATCGTGGTACGAAGTCATGCCGACTCCCGAACGTTTGCGCAACGCTTTTCGGGAGGCGCCATTCATGGTGCAAAATGCTGAGCGCTTAATCGCGGAGGCAGGTATCGCATTTGATTTTCGTGAGAGTAAGAATAAACGCACATTCTCGGGCAGTAAGTCGCTCGACCGCGACATATTGCGACGTGAAACGCTGCTCGGTATGCGTGAACGCTACGGTGCTGCTTCGGGAAATGTGATGGAGCGGGTAGAAAAGGAGTTGTCGATGATCAATGAGCTGGGCTTCGCGCCTTACTTTCTGATCAATTGGGATATCGTCAAGTATGCGCGCCATAGCGGATATTTTTATGTTGGGCGCGGGAGTGGCGCCAACAGTATCGTTGCTTACTGCCTGCGCATTACCGATGTAGACCCGATTGACCTTGACCTTTATTTTGAGCGATTCATCAATCCGTATCGTACTAGTCCGCCGGATTTTGACATTGATTTCTCCTGGAAGGATCGTGACGAGGTAATAGACTACATCTTTCACCGTCATGGTCGTGAGCACGTCGCACTCCTGGCAACGTATTCTACATTCCAATACAAGGCCGCTATTCGTGAATTAGGAAAAGTGTTCGGTTTGCCGAAAGCAGAAATCGATGCAATGGTTGAGCAACGTGTATCACATCAGACCGACGATTCAATTCAGCATCGAATCCATCGGACGGCTCAGCGTATCGCCGATTTTCCATCACACCTTAGCATCCATGCTGGCGGAATTCTAATTTCTGAAAAACCAATCACGTGGTACACAGCTACCACAATGCCGCCCAAGGGATTTCCAACGACGCAGTTCAGTATGCTCGAAGCGGAAGACGTTGGCCTGTACAAGTACGACATTCTAAGTCAGCGTGGACTGGGACATATTAAAGATACGGTGGAGCTTGTGCGGAAGAATCATGGTGTGGAAATCGATATTCACGACGTAGCGAAGTTTAAGCAGGACGAAAAAGTAAAATCACTTATCCGCGAGGGCCGGTGCATCGGCTGTTTTTATGTAGAATCTCCGGCGATGCGTATGTTGTTGAGAAAGCTTCGCGTCGATCAGTACATTCAGCTAGTAGCGGCCAGTTCAATCATCCGACCTGGCGTTGCAAAGTCGGGCATGATGCGCGAGTACATCCTGCGCACGCATGATCCTGCGCGCCGAACCTACATTCATCCTGTGATGAAGGAATTGATGGAAGAGACGTATGGCATCATGGTGTACCAGGAAGATGTAATCAAAGTCGCACATCACTTCGCAGGACTGTCGCTGTCTGAGGCCGATGTGTTACGACGCGGCATGTCAGGAAAATTTCGTTCGCGCGAGGAGTTCGCCCGAATCCGCGACCGCTTTTTTTCGAATTGTGCGGAACGTGGTTACCCTGATGCCATCACCGCTGAGGTGTGGCGACAAATCGAGAGTTTCGCCGGATATTCATTCTCAAAAGGACACTCCGCATCGTATGCCGTCGAAAGTTACCAGAGTCTTTATCTGAAAGCGCATTACCCCAAGGAGTTTATGGTTGGGGTGATTAATAATTTCGGTGGATTTTATAAGACCGAATTTTATGTGCACGAAGCACGAATGGCCGGAGCGATCATTCATCCACCTTGCGTCAATCGAAGCGGCTATTGGACATCTATAGCGGGCGATGACATTCACCTTGGATTTGTACATCTGGCAGAATTTGAACAGCGTATCGCTGAGGCTATTGTGTCCGAGCGACAACGTAACGGATCATACCTGGGGTTGAATGATTTCTCCAAACGTGTAGCGATATCGCTGGATCAGTTGCGTTTGCTGATTCGCATTGGTGCTTTCCAGTTTACCGGGCGCACAAAGAAGCAATTGTTATGGGATGTTCATTTGCTATTGGGCGACGAAAAGAAGACTGTAGTTAGACAAGAACTTTTTCCGACGCCGCCAGAGCAGTATGAGCTACCCGAGCTGTACCACGATTCGTTAGACGATACGATGGACGAGATGGAGTTATTAGGTTTTTCACTTGGTTCTCCCTTCGAACTTTTGAAAGAGGCAGTCAACGGATCGTTACTTGCAACGGACCTTTCTCGAAATATCGGTCGGACGATTACGCTGGTCGGCTATCTCGTGACCTACAAATACACTTCAACGGTTAAGAAGGAAACGATGGTGTTCGGTACGTTTCTCGATAAGGAGGGTCGCTTTTTCGATACGACTCATTTTCCGAAGACGGTACAGCGGTATCCGTTACGCGGACGAGGTTGCTATCGTATCACCGGCCGTGTTGATGAGGAGTTCGGATTTTGCAGTATTACTGTGCAGTCGCTCGAGAAATTGGCGACAAATTCACGGTAGATAATCGTCCTTCAACTACGCGGGTGCGCCATCACATCCATAAATCCTTCTTCTCCAGATGGATCTTATTCTTGAAAAAGTACTTCGTGCTTTCCTCAAAAGACTTGGTAAAGTCGGATACATAAAAACGATGTACAGGCTTACGCTTCGTCGCTAACAGCCGCTTTCCTTTCAGGGTTTTTTTCACATGCTCTGCAACTACACCGGCTGAATCTACAATCTCTACATCGGTATCGTAGTAGTCGCTCACCTCTTGTTTAATCAACGGATAATGGGTGCAAGCAAGAATCAACGAGTCGATTTTTGAAAGCTTGCGGCTGCCGAGGTATGAGGCAATTACTGTGCGACTGATCTTATTATTAAAAAATCCTTCTTCAATCATGGGAGCTAGCAACGGAGTGGCTAGTGATGCTACGTCTAATTGCTTGTTGATCACATGAATCTTCTTGGCGTAAATGTCGCTCTTAATGGTTCCCTTCGTGCCAATCACGCCTATCTTGCGGGACTTCTTTGACTTGGTTACGTGCTCAACGACCGGATCAATGACATTGACTACCGGTATCTGACCACCAATGAAATCTTTCACTGTTTCATAGGCGAATGAGGAAGCTGTATTGCAAGCGATAACAATCATCTTGCAATGTTGTTGCAACAGGAATTGCGCAATTCGAATCGAGTAATATTTGATTGAATCCGGAGATTTGTCTCCATACGGCAAGTGAGCTGTATCCCCGAAGTAAATGATCGATTCGTTCGGAAGTGCTTTTTGTATGGCATTAGCAACGGTGAGTCCTCCAATACCGGAGTCGAAGATTCCGATTGGACGGGAAGCCGGAGCGATGGGCTTAGTAGTAACCTTGGACATACGCGTGATGTTCAGCAACAAATTTCGTGATTAGTGAACGATGGGGGAGAGGCGGTATGGTAAAATAATTAACATTACTCCGACTAACGAAACCACTCACTGTACATGACATAACGATCGGCTAATTCTTCCAGCAATTGCCGCTGCTGGTCGGTGATCGGTTTTATCTTTCGAGCCGGCGAACCTGCATAGATAAAGCCTGATTCCACCACAGTGTTCTCAAGTACCACTGACCCGGCTGCTACAATGCTGAAAGACTCTACAACTACATGATCCATCACGATGGCGCCCATGCCAATCAGTACATTGTTCTGCAACGTACAACCATGCACCAGCGCATTATGCCCAATGCTGCAAAAATCACCAATCTGAGTGCTCGCTTTTTGATAGGTGCAATGGATGACGGCTCCATCCTGGATATTCACTCGCTTGCCGATGCGGATGGAGTTTACATCACCACGGACTACCGCATTGAACCAGAAGCTGCAATGGTCGCCCGCAATGACATCGCCCACAAGGGTGGCATTTTCGGCGATAAAACAATCTTTACCAAGTACTGGCGAAATGCCTTTTACAGGTAGCAATAGTGGCATAGGTTATTCGTTTATTCGTTCAGGTTTTGTAAATTTAGGCGTTGTTTTGATGCTGGCTCCTTGTTTTTCCGGATTTCAACCAACACTGTCAATGAATCGGATAACCCCACTCATCCTTGTAGGTGTCGTCGCCTTTTTTTCCTGCAAAAAGCCGGTGGAATATCCATTGGAACCGATAATTTCCTTTCAATCCATCCGTGTAGCACAAGACGCCACGGGATACGACGATAAAGTACAGGTCATTATTTCATTTACCGATGGGGATGGTGATATTGGGTACTACCCTCGGGAGTCCGGTCGCAACGAGGCCATGTTTGACAACCCGGCTAGCCCCTATTACAACAATTTCATCGTAAAAACTTGGGTTCTGCGCGACGGCACTTGGGTGCAGGATACCACTAACGTGGACGCCCGCTTACCGTATCTTACGCCTGAAGGCGCCAATAAAGCGTTGAAAGGCGACATCGAGCGCGAACTGACACTTCCTCCGGCGATGTCCTTGGATACGTTGAAATACGATATTTTCATTTGGGATCGTGCCTTGCATAAGAGTAATGTGATTACGACTCCGGAAATCGTAGTTTCTACCCGTTGATTTGTTTCCTGCGTTCGTATCCTTTTTCAATCAAGCTCCTGGAGTAGACAGACTCAGGCGCTAGATATTTTGCCACAAGATAGCCCGTTGTGCTGACGATTATTAATGGTATAAAAAGCGCAAAGCCGCCCGTGATTTCAGCAGTAAGAAAGATCGCAGTTAGTGGCGCTTGAATGATTCCCGCCATGGTTCCCGCCATCCCCGCAACAATGAAGTTAGATTCCATTACTCCTATTGAAGTCAACAGATTGATTGTTTTTGAAAAAATAAAACCTGCCATAGCACCGATGAAAAGTGATGGCGCAAAGATTCCGCCATTACCTCCGGCCCCGATGGTAATGGCAGCAGCGAACGATTTTAATAATACCAATACTGTTCCAGTTAAAAGAAGAAACCATAACTCCGTACGATGCGCATCGAACGGAATGTCCCTCGTCAGTGACTGGTAATTACCATTAAGTAGTTCCTGTATGCAACTGTACCCTTCACCATACAACGGCGGCAGTAAAAAGATCAACGCTCCGAGTAGCAGACCGCCTAACGCCCATTTCCCTGCTGTTGTACGAATGCGTTCGAATATAGCTTCGGTGAAAACGACACTGCGCGTCACATACACAGCAAGTAATCCGTTAAACACACCCAATAGCAGGTACAGCGGAATTGTTGCTAAATCCCACTCGGTGGTAACAAGCAAGAAAAGTTGCCCCTCATGGAACATGTCGGAAAGCACAGCAGCTACAGCAGCTGAAATCAGTAACGGAATGAAAACGTTGATGCTTAATTCAAACAAGACGACCTCGGCCGCAAAGAATACACCCGCTACGGGACTGTTGAAAATGGCAGAAATACCTGCGGCAGCTCCGCAGGCCATAAGCAATACTCGCTGATGATTTTTGAAATTGAAAATACCGCCAACTGTGGAGCCCAATCCGGCTCCTGCTGCGACAATTGGAGCTTCCAAGCCGACGGATCCGCCAAAACCCGCTGTTAATGCACTCGTCACGAGTTGGGTGTAACTGTTATCTGCATGGACTTTTCCCGTTCCGTCTTCAGCGGCAATCATAACGTGTGATACGTTCTGTCCTTTTTTCCCTTTACGAATAACTTGGATAAAAATCACAGCCAATCCAATTCCCGCCGCAGGTAAGATAAAGTAAACGAAGTAGTAGCCGGAAATAGTGGGGATCAGTTCTGCCCAGCGATGCATCGAACGAACCATCCATTTTAATACAATCGCAGCAGTGCCACCGAGCAGGCCAATGAAAGTGGCGGTTAGTATAGTATATAGGATATTCGGTTGTCGCATTATCGTTCGGGGTGATTCACGCCTACCGAAGGTAATTGGTTTTCTTGAATGACCTAAGTGTCATCCTTGGTAGCGCACGGGCCATCCGTACAATTCTTTCATGCGATGGGCTAGATATAATTGTTCCGTCTGCCCCGGAGTTGGTATCAACGTCGCCTTGCATCCCAACGACAATAAATCCATCAACGTGCTGTATCCTGATCGGCAGGTGATGTGTTGGGCATGTTGAAGCACACTGGCCAAGGCGGTGTCATCGAGGTGTGACACGGTGCGCAAGTGCCCACGGGTAAAATCTTCTTCCAACTCGGGACGACCTTGCACGATTAATGTCGAAGTGGAAAGTGATTCGGCTTCTTGGCGAAGGAGATTCTCCAATAACGTTCTCTGCGGCTCAGGTCCACTTAATAAAATCACATGTTCGTATGCAGGTGCAGCGATTTGAATGGGTCCGGGGAAACGAGACAATCTACCAATGAAACGGGCATTAGCGGGAAGTGTGCCTTTTTGTGATAATGCGCCTGACAAGGAAAGCTCGCCTGGTTCGTCGGGTATCCAGCATTCGTCAAATCGTTTTATCCACCGTATCATGCGAGTGTGGATCAATGAGGTTAGAAAAAAAAGTGAACGTGGAACTTGCACGAAAAGCTGATGTGTGATCAGTATGTTATAGGTGGAAGGATGATGCAATCCGTAACGATTGTCAGCAACTATCAGATCAAATTTTTCAGTTTGCAATAATTCATGCAACCATGCTTTCTCCTGCCGAATCGCACGGAGAAATTTTGGTAATTGCTGCAGCAAGGATATTCCTAAAGGCAGCGTTGCGGAATATCGTATATGATAGCCATTCAATGGAAGCATCGTGAGCGATGGAAATTCTTTTGCAAGTAAAGCAGCTGGTCTTCCATCAGCAGCCAATACAACCTCATGCCCTTCCAACAGCCATTTTCGAATCAATGGAATACAACGCGACGCGTGCCCCAATCCCCAGTCTAGCGGCGCGACTAATATGCGTTGTTTGGTAGTTCCCATGATGATCTAATTCGCAATGACCAATTCGTGATCAAAAGTCATTTTAAATAGCTAGTTCTGCCGCCGGATCCCAATATAAGCGCTTGAAGTCCTGTACTTGATCGTTTTTTACGTCAATGCCTTCTTGAGCTAAAAGTTCCTCCATGCGTGTAGACGTGCTGAAGTGATTTTTACCTGTCAGCAAGCCATTACGGTTCACAACGCGATGTGCCGGTACTTTGGGACGAACAGTATGAGATCCATTCATTGCCCATCCTACCATTCTGGAAGATCGGGCAGTGCCGAGGTATTTGGCAATGGCACCGTAGGAAGTAACCCTCCCCTTCGGAATGAGGCGCACGACGGCGTAAACCTGGTTGAAAAATGACTCCAGCGAATTGTCCTCAGCCGCGGTCATAGTTGGAATCTCAAGTAGCAGATTTTCGCCCCCTGCGATAACCATATTCTTTCATAGGTAGTCTTGATCGATAATACCTCGTCCACCCAATTCGTTTGGTAAAGATCATCTGTACTCTTCTCAATGGTAAGCCCTTGAGCTTTCACCACGGATAAGGTGTAGTCGTACATCAATCTACTATCGGTCTTAAGATTAATCGTGCAGCCAGGTGCAGCAAAAGAGCGGTACCGCTCCAGAAACTCCGGCGAGGTCAATCGTTTATGCTCCCTGCTGTCACGTGGTTGTGGATCGGGAAAAGTGATCCAGATTTCTTGAACATCATCCGCGGTACTAAAAATCGAAGCAATGGTGCCAATCATTATGCGTAAGAAGGCAGTATTCGTTTGACCGTTTTCCAAGGTGGTTTTAGCGCCACGCCAAATGCGTGCACCTTTCCAATCGATGCCGATGAAATTCCGTTGCGGGAACATGCCGGAAAGTCCTACTGTATATTCTGCACGCCCACAACCAAGTTCCAGTGTCAGTGGATGATCGTTTTTAAAGAAGTCGCTTTTCCACGTGCCTTTCAAGGGATGATCAGGCATGGGAAATTCCATTCGCGGCTGAAAAACGTGCGGGAAACCGGCGTTCTCCGTGAACCTTTTTAATTTGTTCTTTCCCATTCCGCGTATTACTGATTAAAATCAATTCATCAAAAACTTCGATATTTTTTCGAAGTATAGATTCTTGTCAGCGTTAAAATTTTCGGCATTGCTCGTGCTTCCGGAAACTACAAATGTGGTCGTCACGCATTTCAATGTTTTGGTGTCGTTCGGGTTGATCAAGTCATCTTTTGCCGAAACGATGACCATGATTCCTTTGATGTTTGGACGAGGAGTTTCGCAGGCATACATAGGCTCGAATTTTTTATCGTACCCAAATGGCAGGATGACATCTTTGCCGCGTTTCTCTTTCATTTTTTTCTTCATCGACTCAAGTCCGATCCACGGACCATCCACGATGATTTTGCGAGTTTCAGGACGGTTACATCCTACACCGAAAGAAATCCCTGCGCCAATATTCTGTCCGTACAAATCGAATTTGGTGATGGCCCGGGATTTTCGAAGGTAATCCAAGATCGCATTCAAATCGTTCAGGAATTGAGGATAAATATACGTGTCCGGATCAATGGCAAAATCGCTGCTGGTGCCGTAACCACGGTAATCGTACATGGCAACGTTCCATCCCGCAGACAAAAACTGTCCGGCTAATTCGATGTTATCGGCCATATTTCCATCGCCGGAAGCACTGATTACAATCCAATTGGTTGTCTTTTTGGGAAGTTCAAAAAACCAGGCATTCAATGTAGCTCCGTCCTTCGTCGGGACTTTTTCCTCTTTATAGGTCATGCCGTATTTCTCTGGCTTGACGGAATAATCTCTGGAAGGATTCAGTGCCGTGGTCAGGGTGGACCATAACATGGCCACCAAAAAGAAGAAGATGGGAGATTTTTTCATGAATGAGTTGGTTGTTTACTCTTCGAAAGGTCAGAAAAAACCAACGTAGTTTGGAGTAGAAAAGCTGAAAAAAATTAACAATTTATGTTTAGTCTTCCACGGCTTCTACGCGCTTGATTTCTGGCACCATGCGCAAGATAGTTTGTTCGATTCCGGCCTTCAACGTCATCGCACTCATGCTACAGGAGCTGCAAGCACCTAGAAACTTGAGTCGAACAACCATGTCGTCCGTGACCTCTATCAAGCTCACATCGCCTTGATCGGCTTCCAGATAGGGCCGCAATTGTCCAAGCGCTTCTTCGACACGGAGGATAAGTTGTTCTTCGCTAGACATGATTTCGCAGTTGTGAATCAATAAGCAGCCGCAGCCACACGCTGCGTGGGTGCTTGTTCGGCATTGCGTATGGCTGTCTGACGAATTAATTGATCCGCAGCGTCAGCAAATGCTTTTGAAACAGGGCCTTCATCGTCAAGAGCAACCGGAATACCAATATCGCCGCCTTCACGAATACTTTGTACCAACGGGATTTCACCAAGGAATGGGACGCCAATTTCTTCGGCCATTTTCCGACATCCTTCTTTGCCAAAAATATAATACTTGTTTTCAGGTAGTTCGGCCGGTGTGAAGTAGGCCATATTCTCAATCAGTCCGAGGACAGGAACGTTTATGGTTTCAAGTCGGAACATACTGATACCCTTCTTGGCATCGGCCAACGCAATGTGCTGCGGGGTACTAACAATTACTGCACCCGTGACAGGTACCGCCGAAACCAATGTTAAATGAATGTCGCCAGTTCCCGGCGGAAGGTCAATTAACATGTAGTCTAACTCTCCCCAATCGGCATCACTGAAAAGTTGCTTGAGTGCTTTGGAAGCCATGGGACCTCTCCATGGAATAGCGCGATCAGGATCTACCATCATGCCTATGGAAAGAACTTTGACGCCGTATTTTTCAATGGGCAACATGTATTGCTTGCCATCTCGCTCGTTGACGTAAAGTCGTTCGTTCTCTACACCAAACATAATGTGCTGGGATGGTCCATAAATGTCGGCATCAATCAGTCCGACCGAAGCGCCTTTCTTGGCTAAGGCAACTGCGAGATTCGCTGCAACAGTCGACTTTCCAACACCACCTTTTCCAGAGGCTACCGCAATGATGTTCTTTACATTGGGTAATAACTCATCCGACTTTGATCTACCCGTAGACGTCCGTGCAGTCATGTTGACGGTCACTTGTGCTTCCAGATCAACAAAATGGATGATCGCATTGATACAGGCTTGCTGGATCAGATTCTTGAGCGGGCAGGCTGGGGTGGTAAGTATGACAGTAAAAGAGACCTTTTTTCCATCGGTCTGGATATCTTCTACCATGTTCAACGTAATCAGGTCCTTTTTCAGGTCCGGCTCGATCACGTTGCGCAGGGCTTCGACGACTTGTTCGCGTGTAATAGACATAGTCTTGCAAAGATAACTAAAACAAAGGATTATGCCTGTCTGGTATTTGTTTATGAATTGGGTTTTCGGATTGACAAAACATCATTTTTCATTGTTATTTTGGTTCCATGGCAACATCAGCGAAATCTGCTAAAAAAAGCAGTGTAGCAAAACAACCTTCCACGGCAATCAAATACCTTTTAATTGTAGTGGCGCTTCTACTTTACGGAAAGACCATCGAATACGAATTTGTGCTCGACGATGATCTGTTTATCAAGAATCATCCAGCGGTGCAGGCGGGCATCAAAACCATTCCTTCTGACTTCGTACACGGTAGCATGGAGCACTTCAAAGGCTCCAATTTTCAGATTTATCGCCCGGCAACGGTCTCCTTGTTTACAGTAGAAAAATCCCTCTTTGGAAATTCTCCTAAGCCCTTTCATCTCGTCAACATCGTATTGTACGCATTAATTTTACTGGTAATATTTGACCTCATTTTACTGATAGCCCCTGGATGTCATTCGATTTATGCATTTCTTCTCGCAACTCTCTATGCCGTTCATCCGGTCCACTCCGAAGTAGTTGCTAATATCAAAAGCCAGGATGAATTACTTGCATCACTCTTGTGCTTGATGTCCCTCCGATACTTTATTCGGTACCTGGAGGACACTGATCGTAAATCGTTACTAAGCGCTAGTCTGCTAACATTTCTTTTTGCACTTTTCAGTAAAGAGAGCTCTGCAGCTTTTTTTGCGGTTTTCCCTATGACGGCATTTTTACTACGCGGTCAAACGCTTATTACTTCCATGAAAAAGGTGCTTCCTTATGTAGTGCCCGTACTGTTTTTTTTGGCAATGCGTCACATTGCACTGAAAGATTTAAAACAGGATAATGAAACCACCGTCATCGAAAATGTCTTGTACGGAGCAGATACGTTCGCCGCTTCTTCTGCCACCAAAGCGACAATACTTTGGTTTTATCTTAAACTCATGATCTGGCCCAATCCGCTGTCTTGGGATTATTCATTCAACCAGATTCCGGTAGTGAGTTGGGAAGCAGTTACTTCTTGGTTATCCGTGATTGGATATCTCCTATTGTTAGCATCGGCGGTATTGAATTTTAAAAAGCGTCCAGTCATTACCTGGGGACTACTATTTTTTCTAGGTTTAATACTTCCTACATCCAACTTGTTTTTTCTCAATGGAACTACCTTTGCCGAACGATTCCTTTTTTTGCCCTCATTTGGTGCCATCGTTGCTCTTTTGCCCTTGGTAACACTTCTTTCACCGCAAGGTTGGAAGGCATTGCCGGTTCGTGCTACCTCCAAATTATACCTTCCTTTTTTGGTGGTAGTGTTGATTTGCTTTGTTCAGACAACGTCGCGCTGCTCGGATTGGAAAGATAATTTTACGCTCTTCGAATCAGGTGTCAGGAATGCTCCGAATAGCGCACGAGCACAAGCCGGGCTAGCTACAGAGTATATGAACAAGGCTGAAAAGTCACAAGTTATGGCACAACGCCAGGAATACATTAAGATGTCAATCGAAGGCTTTAAACGGACGCTGGAGATATTTCCTGAGCATGCTAATTCAGCCTATAAATTGGGATTGATTCATGCCATAATTGGAGATACAACCTCGGCTATATCGTATTATCGCCGCGCATTGGTCTATCGACCAGCGGATATTTATAGTTTGAATAATCTCGGGACTGTTTACGCAGCCAGACAGCAATTTGACAGCGCGCTTACCTGTTTTCAAAGTTCATTTGCTACGGATTCTCTCCAGGAGATGACCTTAGCCAATTTGGGTGTTGTTAATTTTAATACGGGTAATGATAGTGCTGTTATTGCTTTGGAAGCGTTTGCACAAAGGAATAAAATTGATTCACAAAAGTTAAGAGGCCTGGCAACAAGTAGCCGTCAGCGGATGGAGCTTTCACGATGACCTTGACAAAAAATCCTGCTATGAAATTGCCGCAACTAGAGGGGTTGCGTGGAGTAGCGGCACTTGCTGTCTTTTGCGCCCATTTCCTGTTAACATTCAATAAAGAGTTAATTACTACAATTCAGAATACAATTTCTCGTCAGCATTCATTTTTCGCTTCCATACTCAACGATGCCTTTGATTGTTTTATTGGAGGACAATTGGCAGTATATATATTCTGGTTTATGAGCGCCTATGTGATTTCGATTAAGTTATTTGATGATAACTGTAATCAGAATAATCGCTACTTACATTCGGCAAGCCTCAAGCGCTATTTTCGACTTGCAATTCCAGTTTTTGCCGTTTCAGTTTTCTGCTATCTGTTACATGCGAATGGACTTATGCTCAACCAGCAATTGGCTGCAGCGAAAAAAAATGATTGGTTGATTCAATGGTACAATATTAAACCTGACTTTTTGAAGATGCTGCGAATAAATCTATTGGATGTTTTTATGACAGGGAATAGCAGTTACAACATGGTACTATGGACAATGAAGCCAGAGTTCATGGGTTCATTGTTGTGTTTTGCTTCGTTTGCAATTTTCGGGAAAGTCCAACATCGATGCTGGTGGTATGCAATGATTCTGATGGGTCTTGCAATCGGCGGCATCTTAGATACAACGTATCATTTTTATTTTGCTTTCGTGGCAGGTTTGTGTTGGGCGGATTTTTCAAATACAAAGAGTGAAATTGCTATTAGAAGTTGGCTGCGGATGTTGAAATCGCCATTCATTTCGATCGTAGTATTGGTCATTACCGTTTTTATTGTTCCGCCTATGCTGAATGTGACAAGTTTGCCTGCCGGATGTGCCACCTTTTTTCGATATCCATTGCGAGCAATAGCGATTACTTGGTTGGCCAATGATATTCGGGTCATTCGTGGATTTCTTTCCCTGCGTCCAATGGTTTTCCTGGGAAGAATTTCATTTTCTGTGTACCTCATTCACCTCCCTGTTTTGTTTTCGTTGGGGGTGTATTGCTACCTCCATTTTCCTGCCAATACCTCCGCTCAATGGGCGTCTTTTTTTATCTCAATGATTACCTGTACGATTTTTTTGGCAATTGTTTTCGAGCGAATTATTGATCGGTATTCAATTCGTATTTCAAATAAATTGGCAGAGAAACTAATGCCCGATAAATAGGCACTATGTGTTAACAAAAAGCCGTTGAAATTATAAGGTAGGAGAGTCGTTTCGTTGACACGTCTATTTTATAAATAACTATTTTTATAAAAAAAACATAAGTATGAAACCGCTTATCACCATTAGTCTTTGCGCTTTATTGATGGGTCATTGTGCTTTTGCACAAGTACCATCCTATGTGCCCCTGAATGGACTTGTTGCTTGGTATCCATTTAGCGGAACGGTCAATGACCTTTCAGGAAACGGAAATACTCCTGTAAACAGCGGCGCAACTTTCATTCCGGATCGATTCGGTTCGGCCAATTGCGCACTGTCTTTCGATGGAGTTTCCTCAGTGCTCGAATTAAATGCACCAAATTTTAAATTCTCCGAAATTGGACAATTCACATATTCCGTATGGATTAATAAACAAGTACAGAGTAATGCGGGTGTTGTATTAATGAGTGGCACTACATCGTCAGGGTACTTCATATCCCTGCTTCAAGGAGACAGCTTTCAACAATTTGGAACGAATAAGCAACAGTCTGCCTGGATATGGGCTACATGTCCACATAACTTGAATGTGTGGGATCACTATGTGGCAGTATACAATGCTGGCTCAATGAGTTTTTATCAAAATGGTGTATTGGTTGGTACAGCCATTTACACCTATGCTGGTGCTATTGCTGATTTCATGCCGTTATATTTTGGTCGTGGACTTCCTGGCGGAGGCAATAATTTTTTAGGCTACATGGATGATATTGGTGTTTGGACTCGAGCCTTGTCAGCTCAAGAAGTAAGTGATTTATATATGATGCCGACCGTCGTGTCGGCTCCTGCTCTTTCGGAAGGATTTCAGCTATATCCAAATCCAGCCATTGGCCGGATTATCATTAAGACTGCTAATCTTGCAGTAGCATCGGTCTATTCCATAAGCGACCAAACCGGACGAGTGGTAGCTTCAGGCGATCTTAAAGAGCAGGAACAGTCCTTGGATATTTCTAATCTGACGCCGGGCATTTACGTCCTTCAATCAGCAGGTGTTAGAAAAACATTTCAAGTGGGACATAATTAATTTTAACGTTCTCCGTGCGAAGCAGGTCAAGCCGCCGTTGGCTTTCTGCTTCGCATTTTTATTTTAATTGACCATGAGCAAATCGAAAAAAAACAAGACAGAGTTTCCAATTTCCTGGATGAAGATTATCATCGCCTTGTCTGCATTCTTGCTGTATGTGAATTCTACATCTTATGAATACACCATGGATGATGACATCTTTTTTCTAAAGCATCAATCCGTTCAGAAGGGATTTACAGGTATTGGAGAGATTTTTACGCATGGAAGCATGGAAAAATTTGACAATACGAAAGGAGTGCAAGCGTATCGTCCAATTCATTTGCTGTTTTTCGCGCTAGAGAAAGAGGTCTTTGGAGAGAATTCGGTCGTTTCACATTTTATTAATGTATTGTTATATGTACTGTTAGTGTTGAGCTTGTTTAGTTTACTGCGGCACCTTTTTAAAAATACAAATCCACTGATGTCTTTTTTGATAACAATGGTTTTTGTTGTTCATCCGTTACATACGGAAGTCGTAGCCAGTGTTAAGAGCCGGGATGAACTCTGGGCAGGACTTTTTGCAATTTTGGCTTGGCGATCTTATTTATATTTCATAGATGATCAGGGTAAAAAAAATCTATGGATCGCATTGGCATGGTACGCATTGGCTTCCTTCTCTAAAGAAAGTACCATATCGTGGCTAGCTATTTTTCCACTTAGTATGATCATGTTCCGCGGCAAGAGCGTACTGACTTCCATTAAGTCTTCATTGCCTTTTGTTGCTGTGAGTGCCGCGTACGTAATGATACGTTTGTCTATCGTGGGTACTAAAACAGATTTTTTCGGAATCCCAATATTAGCTAACATTCTCACCGGTGCCCACGGATTTAGTGAAGTGTGGGGTACTAAACTGGAGTTGCTATGGTGTTATTTGCGCTTGCTAATTTGGCCTTGGCCGTTATCGTGGGATTATTCCTACAATCAAATTCCGGTCATGTCTCTTTCGCACGTGCTTCCGTGGCTTTCGCTTATGCTACACGGGACCTTGTTGGTAGTAGCTGTAGTAACGTTTAAAAAACGCCCGGTGCTCTCCTTCTCTATTTTATTTTATCTGGTGATGATGTCTCCCACCAACAATTTTTTCATTTACAATACCACAACACTCGGTGAACGCTTAATGTTCGTTCCTTCGCTAGGAATCTGTATGGCATTGGTGGCCTTGATAGGTGCTTTGTGCAAGGTAGATTGGAAATCGTCCTCCGCATTACGCGGCAACACGGCAATCACGGTCTTGATGTCGCTTCTTCTGCTTTTCAGTGGAATGAGTCTGGTTCGTTCCGCCGACTGGAAAGATAATTTGTCGCTCTTCCAATCTGGCGTAGATGATTGCCCCAATTCCAGTCGTACGCATTACAGCATAGCTTCAGAATATTTCAAGCAAGCGCAGAAAACAGGTGACGAACAGAAACGCAAAGAATATCTTAAAAAGGCCGGTGAACATTTTAACCGAAGTGTTGAAATTCTTCCGGAGAATTATCAGGCGTATTACAATTATGCGTTGTATAGTGCTGCTATAGGGGATACTACTAGCGCCATTCAGCAGTATACACGCGTACTTTCACTAAAGTCCAATTATCTTGAAGCGATGAATAACCTTGGTGTTTTGTTTACTTCAATGCACCAGTTCGGACCAGCCTATAAATACTATCGCCAGGCATTTGATTTGAATCCCCAAGCCCCAGCAGCTGCTAGTAACCTGGCCAATATGTTTTTCAATCAAGGATTAGTGCTCAGTCAGCAAGGTCAAAAGGACTCGGCAATTAGTTGCTATAGACAGTCCCTTGTTTATGATGCTAACATGGTAATGTCACTGAATAACATTGCGTCTACGTTTGCATCGTTGGAGCGTTATGATAGTTGCCTTTTCTATTTAAAGAAGGGTTACCAAATTGAACCATCGAACATGATGATTATAGAGAACATTGGTGCCGTGTCATTCCTAAATAAAGAATATGATCAGGGAATTGATTTCGCTGGGAAAGCGCTGGCCGCCAATCCCAACTCCGCAAAAAGTATAAATACCATGATCAATTGCTGGACCGCCAAGGGAGACGCAGTCCAAGCCGCTAAATACCGAGCGGTGATCAGCTCGCGCCAGTAGTTCATGTGGTAATGACCGACTCTCTAAGCTTGTAATCTTATTCATTAGAAAATCAACTAATTAGGCTATAATAAGCTGTTTTTCGCATTCATTTCTTATTTAGAATGATTCTAAATAATATTTTTGCTCCCGATCTTCGAAAGGAATAGAGCAAGACAGGTATTCATGGAGCGAAAAGATTTTATTTTGAAATGTGGTCAGTGGTGCGTGTCTGCCGTCGTTGGCGGAAGCCTCCTTCAAGCCTGTTCGACGACTTATTACGCCACGAATACCATGAATGGAAACATTCTATCATTCAGTAAAAAAGAATTTCAAGAAGTCAGAAAAGACGGACAAACACGTCAACGGAAGTTCGTCCTGTTACGTTCTCTTCGATTAAATTATCCCATTTGTGTCTTCGCATTAGGTGACGACCGTTATTCAGCCTTGCTAATGGTTTGTACGCACAATGCTTGTGAATTGAATCCAACGGGAGATTACCTTATTTGTCCCTGCCATGGCAGTGAATTCAACAATACCGGCAAGGTTCAAAACCCGCCGGCCGAAATTGACCTTCAATCCTTCAAAGTAACACACGATGAAAACAACATTCACGTCCATCTCTAAACTAGTATTGGCTGCATTTGCCTGCTTTTCTGTAACTCACGTTCTCGCTCAAAATGTAACTACTCCTTCTTCCGATAGTATAGTGATCAACATGAACATGGATGCTGTGTACAATCGTCCGTTTTTCAATCCGGGAAAAATTCCAGTAGCGGTAGGAGGATACATTGAAGCCAACACTCAGTACCAGAGTGTGAATGGATCATCCGATGGATTTTCATTCCAAATGCGACGGTTGACACTTATGCTATCGAGCACGATCGCCTCCCGCATTAAATTCTTATCTGAAATTGAATTTGAAGATGGATCAAAAGAGATTGAAGTCGAGTATTGTGCCGCCGATTTCGAATTTGATCCGATCTTTAATTTACGAGGAGGGATAATCCTAAACCCAATTGGAGCCTATAATCAGAATCACGATGGACCGCGCTGGGAATTTATTGACCGCCCAATCAGTGCTAAAAAAATTATCCCAACGACACTCAGTAGTGTTGGAATTGGCGCACATGGTAAGAAGTATATGCACAACTGGGTGGTTGGTTACGAAATCTATCTAACCAACGGATTTGATGATGCTATAATCAACAATGACGAAGGCCGTACATCTCTTCACGAAGGGGATGAGTCGCCTGACAAGTTTGAGGAAAGTTATAGCGGACTTCCAATGACAACGGCCAAGTTGGCTATTCGAAATCGAA
>CANIAS010000048.1 GCA_947465495.1 Candidatus Pollutiaquabacter sp.
AAGACAGGGCGGATCAGGGTCGATAACGGACCAGAATTCACCTGCTCAATATTTGTAGATTGGTGTGAACAGAATGGTATCATAATTCAATACATCCAGCCTGGAAAGCCCATGCAAAACGGATACATCGAACGATTCAATCGCACATTCCGGGAAGATGTATTGGACGCATACATGTTCGAAGACCTCTACCAATTCAGAGAAATCAAAGATGAATGGATGGAGGACTACAACAATCACCGACCCCACGAAGCATTAAACAACCACTCACCCGTAAAATACTGCTCAGCCTAAAAGCTATTGATATATTGAAAACCTGAAATAGGTTTCCAACATATCAACAGCACATCATCAACATAAAATTGTAACTTCGATTACAGTCCGATTTAAGGGAGGGTTACACAGCGACTTCGAACAGCTAATTTTCGGGATCGGGTGAGAAAGCTGTGGATCAAAAGTTCAATCTTAATTTGATGTTATTGATAAATGATCGATAGTTCGAAAGAAATGAAAAGTTCTAGCAACTAAATCATCCGGAAGTACGTCAGGCTTTAATTTATAAGTGAAATCACTAAAGCAAAAAACAGCTCCGAACTATTTCCTGAAAAAACCCTCTCATATTCCACATGTAGACTCAAGTACCAGGAACAGAAACAGGGCAATTGAACAGTATTTCACTGCTCAATCCGATGTTCATTCAAACTTGATGATGTGTCGCATACTAAGATCCGATTAAATTCGGATGGATGCATGATTGTGATTCTAAGTAACGTTTCTTTCGCTTCTACTTCGCTTCAAAAACAGAAACAGGGCGAATGAACAGTGTTTCACTGCTCACTCGCCCTGTTCACTCACACTCGATTTTGTAGCCCGTACGAGATTCGAACTCGTGTTTCATCCGTGAAAGGGACGCGTCCTAGACCCCTAGACGAACGGGCCATTTGTTTTGAGGAGTGCAAAAGTAGGGAATCCCTTTTAAAAACCAAATATTACTTTTAAAATTTAAGCCCCTCGACTCCCAGTATCCGCTTGAAAACGAAACCCCAAACGCTTACCAGTCGCTATCTTAGCCAACAACGAACTTTCCTGAATCTCCCCCACCGAAATCTGCTGAACGGTCTCATACGGAGGTGTAAATGAGTCGAAATCGAGGCTGTATAAAATAGTGGACTCCAGCACCTTACGCATTGAACCACTATCAAATACAGCGTTTGCGAAATCATTATACATAAAGCCTAATTGCCGCTTCCCCTCCAGAAAAAAATGGTTGTCCTTATTGATGAAAATCCTGGCAATCAAATAGCCAATATCGTTCGGTCGGTTAAATGTGAATGAATCCGATAAAAAGTTGTACACGTAAATCTTGCCGACAAAAGACCGTGAAGCGTCGTCCTTTACATAGGAAGTCTTCCATACCTCATGATCGCTATCAAATGTGAACACATTGGTTTGTAGCAGAAAAACGATATAGTCGTCCGCAATCATTATCTCCGCCTGAAAATCACCGCGCTCGCGATACTCCATCGGAACTTGTACGCCCAATTTCTCCAATTCCGACTTCAACTCGTCAAATACCACTTTCAAGGTTTGTTTCAATTCCTTGAACGAAGACATCGTCAATTCAGCCACTGTCTGTTTCAGCACGACCTTCTCCTGGAGTAGCGATAGAATTTTCTCGTGAGCCATTTTTCGGAATTCAAGATGAAACTTGCAATTAATAAGCCCTGGCAAATATGACCCGCTGACTGGAAGGTCGACCAGAATAAACGCATGCACCAACTTCTTCTTTGGCATCTAACGGAATGCATCGAATCGTTGCCTTTGTTTCTTGCTTTATCTTTTCCTCCGTTTCAGGAGTTCCATCCCAGTGGGCTAACAGAAAACCACCCTCCTCAATCTTATCCTTAAACTCGCTCCAACTGTCCACCCGAATCATTTTTGACTCACGAAAACTCAAGGCACGATCATAAATGTTCTGTTGAATGTTCTCCAACAAATGCTCAATCTTCATCCCCAGGTCTGTCAATTGCATCACCGACTTTTCCTTGGTATCCCTGCGGGCTACCTCGGCTGTGCCATTCTCCAAATCACGGGGACCAATCGCCACTCGCACAGGCACCCCTTTGAATTCGTATTCATTGAACTTCCATCCCGGCTTGTGAGTATCGCGGTCATCGAACTTGACCGATATTTGGCGAGAACGAAGATCGTTTACCAACACCTCCACTGCAGCAGATATCTGCTTCAATTGTTCGTCATTTTTATAAATAGGCACAATGACCACCTGAATCGGCGCTAGCTTGGGAGGCAATACCAAGCCTTGATCATCTGAATGTGCCATAATTAAGGCTCCCATCAGTCGGGTCGAAACTCCCCAGGAAGTAGCCCATACAAACTCTTGCTTGCCATCCTTCCCCGTGAATTTCACGTCAAACGCCTTCGCAAAATTCTGACCCAGAAAATGCGACGTTCCAGCCTGAAGCGCTTTGCCGTCTTGCATCATCGCTTCAATACAATAGGTATCAAGGGCGCCCGCAAAGCGTTCGTTGGCCGTCTTCACACCTTTGATTACTGGCAATGCCATTATCGTCTCCGCAAAGGTAGCGTAGACATCCAGCATCTTGCGGGTCTCTTCAATCGCTTCTTCTGCCGTTGCATGCGCAGTATGACCCTCCTGCCACAGGAATTCAGCCGTGCGCAAAAACAAGCGGGTTCGCAACTCCCAGCGAACAACGTTGGCCCATTGATTGATTAGAATCGGAAGATCGCGCCACGATTGAATCCAACCACGATACGTATTCCAAATGATCGTTTCAGAAGTCGGACGAACAATCAATTCCTCTTCCAACTTGGCTTCCGGATCAACAATGATACCGCTTCCATCCTCCGCATTCTTCAAACGGTAGTGAGTCACAACAGCACACTCCTTGGCAAACCCTTCCACGTGGGCAGCTTCTTTACTCAGAAATGACTTAGGAATAAACAATGGAAAATAGGCATTCACATGACCCGTATCCTTAAACATCTTGTCCAAAACTCCCTGCATCTTTTCCCAGATCGCATAACCATAGGGCTTGATGACCATACAGCCGCGAACTGCCGAATTTTCGGCTAAATCAGCCTTTATCACTAAATCCTGATACCATTGCGCATAATTCTCAGCACGTGTTGGAAAGTCGTTGCTCATATTGATAAGGGTAATGTCCGATTTGGTACGGTGTTTGTTTCTTTGTGGCTAAAGTACAAAATCCATCGGTAGCCACGAATGACCTTTTACCGCACCACCTTTAACGCATCGTGAAACAAATTAGCAAATACACCGCCATGAAAAAATATACCTTGATCGCCGCCGTTACCTTCAACATACTTTTGGCCAGTTGTGCTACCAGCTATCAGAGAGGTACTGTTTCTGACGATGTCTATTATTCAACCAACGATCCCATAACAGCTACCCCGCCGGCACCTCCTGCCGTATCCTACAACGAGCAGCCAACATCTTATCCAGCCGACAATAGTATTCCCACCGCAAACGACAATAGCGGTTACGACCCCAACAGTAGTTCCGGCTACAACCAGTCATCAACGACGGATGGTACTAATTCATCTGCCGACTACTACGATCCAAACAACAGTAATGTCAGTAGCGATGGAAATGGCAACACGTACATCACAAACAATTACTACAATAGCGACGACTACTACGATTATGCATACACTGCTCGACTTCGTCGTTTTTACTCGCCCTACAATGGCTATAGCTATTACGATCCAGTTTACACCAACAGCTACTGGTACGATTACAATCCAGTCAATTTCGGCGTGAGCATTTATTCCGGTTACAGCTGGTGGGCTCCAAGTACCGCTTATTACGCTCCTTTTCAGTACGGCGGACTAGGGTGGTCGGTAGGTGTAAATATCGGATGGGGTGTCCCTTGCTACTCTTCCTGGTATTATCCTTCATACTATTCTCCATACTCCAACTGGCCGGGATATTACCCCGGCAATCAGTATGGTTATTGGAACGGATATAACCAGGGGTATTATGCCGGATACAATCAGGGTTATTACGATGGATCCTGGGGGATCGCCAATCCTTATTATTACAACAGCTACGACGGCAACTTTCATTATGGTCCACGTGGAGCTTCCGTTTCGGATAATTCTCCTCGTCCGGGAGGAGCACACACATTTGGCACAGGAATCGCCCCTTCTGTAGGAAGCTCTTACACCGAAGCCGTACAATCTGGCCGAATCACCCGTCCGAACCCTGCTATCAATGGTTCTGATGTCGTTGGAGGAAAAACCCTCAACAATCGTCCCGAATCAGGCAAACAAATTGAAAATATAAATTCTTCCGGCGTCCGACCCGTAGTAGGTAAAAATCAATCCCAACCAACAACATCCCCATTGAGCCGTCCGGTACTTGAGAAAAATCCTTCAGGAAATACGTTGACACCATCCGGTAGACCAACCGGTACCGAAAGTAATTTCGGTACCAACAACAGCGGAAAAGGAAACCAGCCCGTTGAACCAGTCCGCCCATCTGCAAGTCCTACACGCGACAATACCACTCCTCGAAATCCATCCATTGCACCTTCCCCTACGCCGAGGTCCGACTACAACCGTTCAAACAGCGGCAAGCAGCCAACCCGTTCTATTCAACAAAGCGACAGACAACCGACGCAAGAATCAACTCCTGGCCGAACTAATCAAAGTGACTCACGAAACATCCCCTCCACAACATCGCCGTCACGTAGCAACAACACTGGGCCTGCACGATCTTTCGAAAACGGCTCAGGCAGGGGTGAAAAGAATAGCGGCCGCATGATTCAATCGGGACGCGAAACACAACCTTCGATGGAAATGCCACGTAGTCGTGAGGAACAACGTACGCCAACGTTCCAGCCAAAGAACGAGCCAAAACAATTCCGACAAACGTCGCCGGCCCCTTCTCAAAGTGCGCCATCACGGAATAGTAATCCAGCTCCATCCTCACCAGGTAAACGCAGATAATTCGCTAGGATTTTATTTCAACTATTCTTTTCACGGCAATATCGAACTATGAAAAAATCACTATCACTACTCCTATCTGCCATTTGCACCATCAGCGCACTTGCTCAAACAGACATAGATGCCTTCAGGTATTCCCAACGCTCCATTGCCGGAACGGCGCGATTCATCTCCATGGGTGGTGCTTTCGGAGCAATCGGCGGTGATCTTTCGGCCATGTCCTATAACCCTGCAGGACTCGCCATTTACCGAGGCAGTGAGTTTTCTATTTCTCCATCCATTTATACTGGAAATACCAACGCCGATTACCTGGGCGGAAACACCGTATCCGGAAGAACGGTATTCAATTTCGGTAATATCGGATTAGTGCTAACCAATAAAGATAACGATCAATCACAAGTTGGTTGGGTTAACTACAACTTCGGCATTAGCTACAATCGGGTGGCCGACTACAACAACGCAAGCGCTATCGAAGGATATAACAGCTCCAGCTCACTACTGGATTATTTTGCAGAAAAATCAAAAGGCGTGTCGTACGAAAACCTGGATGCTTACAACGAATACCTTGCCTACTACACGTACCTGATTAATCCAGACTCCCTTAACAATTATACCAGTGCCGCTCCAGGTGGAAACTTACTACAACAGCGATCATGCACAACACGTGGATCGATGGGCGAAACTAACTTTACCTTTTCCGGCAATTATCAAAACAAACTTTATCTCGGAGCTACGCTTTCTTTTGCAACATTGAACTACACCGAGGAGTCCTACTTCGATGGCTTTGACGAATTAAATATCCTGGACTCTTTGCGGCAATTTGAATATAGTCAGTATGTGAAAACCCAAGGACGAGGAGTTAATCTCAAATTCGGATTCATCTACCGCCCAACTGATTACATTCGATTGGGAGGAGCAATTCATACACCGACCTGGTTGAACATGAGCGACTCCTACTCCAACTACATGGCTGCGCGATTTGATGGCGGATATAGTGACACGAAATATTCACCGGATGGAGCTTTCGACTATAATCTAACTACTCCATTTCGGGCACTCGCCAGCGTGGCTGTACTCTTTGGTAAGGCAGGCCTAATTAGCGTCGACTATGAATACTCAGACATTTCTGACGCCAACTTCCATGCGCCAGGCTATGGATTTTCACAAGTAAATGCTGACATACGCAAGAAATATCAATCCACCAACTCCCTACGCACAGGCATGGAATGGCGACTGAGCAATGTTTATTTCCGTGGTGGATATGGCTTTACGACTTCACCGGTGCAAAATAAGTATGCGGTCAGTGGATTTGACTTCACACAACAACACTTCAGCGGAGGAGTTGGCTTCCGCGATAAAAACTACTTCCTAGATTTGGGCTATATGTATTCTATTTCGAAGGAATACTTTCAACCCTACACCCTTGAAAATACAGCTGTAGCAGGCAGCGATCAGCGCGTGAACGGCTACAATGCTACAGTTACCCTCGGTGTTAAGTTCTGACGCTATTGTTAGTGCTCGCATCTTTTCAATCCTGCCTTCGCTTTTTGATCAATGCTATTCTGGTAATCATGTCGACGCAAAGAAAGACATACAGCATAGTACTTTCGAGCCGTTGAACAATCATGGTGGGCCTCATAAATTGAACCCAGCATCAGGGCACTATTGGCAGCAAAATACCAAGACTGATTTCTGCCATTTTCTAATGTGTTCTGATAATAGCGTATGGCATGCTCTTCACGCCCTTCACACTGCAAAACACGCGCAAACCGGTAGGTCAACTCAAGTCGATCTTTGGTAGTTAATGGAAAGTCAACAGCAATGGAAGTGAGCTCATCCAGGGATTTACGGTAATATCCACCGTCAAATAAGATACGAGCGCGCAAGAGAAATACATTTGGCACAACTGCTTCCTGTGCCTCACGCTGCGCCTCTCGGTCTTCATCCATAAGCTCATCCCCTGCCAGCAAACAGCTACGCATACAGGATCTATACCCAATTGTATCTCCATCCATTAATCGCATCCATGCCAATTTCTGCCATGCTGCTTTACGGTAATTCCCCCCTTTGAAATTTCGGAGGAATCGATATAGGTCTGCAGAAGCTCTCTTGTCAAAAGCTCGCATCCGCGCTACCCCTAATCGGTAATCAAGGAAATAAAGAGGAAGAGTGGCACTCAAATCATATGGATGGGACAATACTTCGAGCGCACGATCATTTTCACGTTGCTTCATCAGAATCCCAGCCCAGGAATTTCGAATTAGTTCATTACGCACAACTCCCGATTTCAATAATCGCAACAATAACGGATTGACGGGTTGATCGGGCGTCAAGGAAGCATGCAACGACGCAAGCGCAAAAACCACTTCATCTTCCATGCACTCATATTGGCCTCCTTGAATCGTTTGTAAAAAGCGAAGCATCTGTTGCCTCCCAATTTCAATATCTCCTTGCATATCTACCACATGCAATAACCACTCGTAATTCGCAGGAACAGCACCCAAAACCATATCAAGCGCTCCAGAGACGATGGCAGTAACGGGATAATCAGGAAACTGTTTTTTGCACCATGTAATTTTCGAATGGCACTGATGGAGGTCCCACGCTGAGGAGATGTACTCACTATTTTTAGCATGCAGCAAGGCTTTGAACAACAGTATTTCTGCGACAGCAAATCCGGCTAATGAATCGTTGTTATCCAACGAAAACTTGTCAGCATTTTCGACAAAATCTGCAGCCATCAACTTGAAATCGTAATAATCTTTGGGATCCTCCCCTACGAAAGCTTGCAAGAACTGCTGCTTACATCTCAGCCAGGGAATGGCAAGATTTAATGATTCTTTTTTTTTCGACAACAAAAGCAGCGAATCACCGGCAATAAAATGCAGTCGGAAAATCTCTTCCTGAGCAAGCTGAATTTCAGCAGTAAGTCGAAAAGTTGATTTTGCTACACTCGGTCTAACAGAAAACAGAACGAAGCTGCATTGAATATAAAAAAAAAGCACCAGGCTCGTAGGACGTTTCATGCGTTCCATGGGACCTGGTGCTAAAGCTATTAGTGAGTGAATCAGCTCACTGCTACCGTCTCTTCGTCAATGCGGCTATCCACCAGGATACGACCACAATGTTCGCAGACGATTACCTTCTTGTGCTGACGAATATCTAGCTGGCGTTGAGGAGGGATCTTATTGAAACAACCACCGCAGGCATCACGCTGAATGGAGACCACTGCTAATCCATTACGGGTATTATCGCGCAGACGACGATAGGCTGTCAACAATCGTTCATCAACAATCGTCTGTGTCTTTTCAGAGATGCGCTTCAAGGAATCTTCTTCTTTACGAGTCTCATCAATGATCGTCTCAAGTTCCGACTTCTTCAGATTAAGAATCGCATTGCGCTCAGCAACTACCGCCTCTGTTTCTTCCAACATGGCAGTCTTTGCAACGATATCTACGGCATGTTCTTTAGAGCGTTTTTCAGCCAACTGAATTTCTAAATTCTGAAACTCCATTTCCTTGTTGAGAGAATCGAACTCACGATTGTTTTTCACTTTATCCTGCTGAGACTCGTATTTCTTGATACGATCCTTCGATTCTTTGACTGCTTGCTTCTTCTTTGCAATCAAATCGTTTAGGTTGTCAATTTCAGCTTTGATATGATCTACACGCGTTGTAAGACCGACCAATTCATCTTCGAGGTCGGACACTTCCATTGGAAGCTCGCCACGGATGGTGCGAATCTTGTCGATGTTGGAATCTACTTCCTGCAACATATAGATCGCTTTCAGTTTTTCCTCGATGGTGAAATCCTTAGAGTTCTTGTGCAATGCCACAATGTCCTCCATCTTCTTTTCAAGACGAGCTACGTCAATGATCTTTTCGATCTTGCGTGGCTGAAAAAGAGGCTTTTCTTTATTGGCTTTTACCTTGGCTTTTGCGATTTTGGAAAGGCTCACTGGTTTATCGTTTTTTAAATTAGTAGTCTTAGTAGATGCTGCAGACTTCTTTGCAGAAGCGCCAGCAGATTTATTCACCTTTACAGCCTCCTTGTTAGGGGAAGCTTTTACGGATGATTTTGAAGTTGTTTTTTTAGCCATGGCTGCAGTCTTTAATTGCGTCCACACGATCCAACAACAGCTTGAAAAGAGTCAGGAGGTTATAGATAACCCACTGGATTGGTATTCACCCCTGTCAAGCGGACGGCAAAGGTAGGAAATTTTTCAAGAATTAGGTCACGAATGAGCTCAATCGTGAATTGTTCGCTTTCATAATGCCCAATATCTGCTACCACCACCTTTCCTTCAGCATCAAAGAACTCATGGTATTTAAAATCTGCCGTAACAAAGACATCAGCACCCGCTTTTTTAGCATCATTTAGCAGAAAACTGCCTGATCCTCCGCAAACAGCCACCGTTTTTACCGAAGTCCCAAGCAACTTAGTATGACGCACACAACCAGACATCATTGTTTTTTTGATTTTTTGAAGGAATTCTAACTCTGTCGTAGGCTCCGTCAACTCCCCAATAATTCCCGAACCTACCTCATCATACTCATTTTCAAGCTGATAAATATCATAGGCAACTTTTTCGTAAGGATGCGCCTTACACAATGCCGTCAGAACTTTGGATTGTTTCCAGGACTCAAACAGTACCTCCACACGGTCTTCGTGCTCCATATGCAGTGTCCCTACCTCCCCGATAACCGGCTGAGCGCCATCCATGGGAAGAAAAGTACCGGAACCTGCTACCGTAAAACTGCAAGACGAATAATTGCCAATAGCCCCTGCTCCTGCATCAAACATCGCTGAGCGGACCGATTCAGTATAGGCAGCAGGACAAAAGGTAACCAATTTTCGCAGGACCCCAGTTTTAGGACGAAGCACGCGAAGTCGAGTAAGCCCCAACTTCTCTGCAATTTTAGTGTTCACCCCACCCAATACATTGTCAAGATTTGTATGAATCGCATAAATGGCTACATCTTGTTTGATGGCAGCCATTACCGTTCGCTCCACATAGGTTTTACCATTCAGCTTTTTTAGTCCACCGAAAACGATTGGATGATGGACAATAATCAGATTGCACCCCTTCTCCACAGCCTCATCCACCACCGACTCAATAGCATCCAAGGCAACCAATATGCCCGTAACTTGTTGCTGCGGATGGCCGACAATCAAACCAGAGTTATCATAAGACTCTTGTAAAGAAGGAGCAGCGAATTGCTCCAGCAATTGGGTAAATTCTTGTATTGTTGGCATCCAACGAAGATACTAAGTTTTAAGGCGGACGGAAAAGCAAATAACGAATAACAAAATTGCATTTACACCCAAATCCCCAACTTGGGACAGGTGAAAATGCAGTTGGCGATTGAATATACTTCTAAAGATGTCATACTTAGATTCAGACCCAATGAATAGTGAGTGGCTTTTCGTAAATTAGCGGCATGTCCACATGGCGCCGTTTGCTGCTTCCGTTCTCACTCCTATATGGCGTTGGTGTTTGGATTCGAAATTTTTTGTTTGATAAAGGCATCCTCAAAAGCGAATCGTTTTCTGTTCGCACCATAGGTGTAGGCAACCTGATGGCGGGTGGAACCGGCAAGACGCCTCACGTGGAATACCTCATTCAATTGCTGAAGGATTCGTATTCCGTTGCCACATTGAGTAGAGGTTATGGTCGTGAAACAAAGGGATTTTATCTGGCAGGCAGTACAGCCAGTGCGTCGATGATTGGGGATGAGCCAATGCAATATTTTTCCAAATTCGACAATGTCCAAGTGGTTGTTGGAGAAGATCGCGCAGCTGCTATTCATGAGTTGATGAGGCTTTGTCCGACCACAGACATCGTGCTGATGGATGATAATTTTCAGCATCGGCAGGTAAAAGCTGGACTACAGATACTTTTAATCAATTACGAAAATCTTGATCAGAATGAATTATTGCTACCCGCCGGTAATTTAAGGGAGCCGCACTCATCTGTGAAAAGAGCAGACATCGTGGTGGTATCTAAAACACCTTCCATTCTTGTGCCGATTGAACGTAAACGCATCATCGGATTAATCAAAGCATCCAAAGGAACTCCAGTTTTTTTCAGTTATTATAAATACGGAGAATTTGTGCGACTTCACGGTCGCGCAGACGGCTTGATGATGGGTGCCGATTATTATCTCGAAAAACGTTTCACTATATTATTGGTTGCGGGAATAGCTAATCCATCGGGTTTGATTGAATACTTGCGAAGACATACTGACAAGTTGGAGATTCTCACCTATCCGGATCATCACCCCTATTCCATCAAGGACATGGACGTAATCAGAGAGGCCTTTGAGCTCATTCCCAATACCAATAAGATCATCGTGACCACCGAAAAAGACGCCATGCGATTTCGTCAACCGGATATTGAGCCACTGACTCGGCAACTGCCACTATTTTATGTTCCAATTCATGTTTTCTTCCATCAGGATAAAGAGCAATTCGACCAACACATACTGAATTATGTTAGCAAAAACAATCGCCACCACTGAGTACATCCGTAGCGCCACAGAGAACTTTCAACCTGAATTCGGCATCGTTCTCGGCAGTGGACTTGGAGGACTTGCCAAGGAAATCCAATCTGCTTTTACGCTAGATTATCATGACATTCCGAATTTTCCAGTGTCTACTGTAAAAGGTCACAGTGGAAAACTGATTTTCGGATCACTGAACGGAAAGCACGTGGTTGCTATGCAAGGTCGATTCCATTTTTACGAAGGATATTCCATGCAAGAGGTAACCTTTCCAATCCGAGTATTCATTGCACTTGGTATCCGAAAATTATTGGTGTCGAATGCCGCCGGAGGCATGAATCCAGACTTCAAGATTGGCGATCTCGTCTTTATTAACGATCATATTAACCTGATGCCGACCAATCCATTAATTGGAAAGAATGTTGACGAATGGGGCCCTCGCTTTCCTGACATGAGTGAATCCTACGAGCCTACTATGCTTCAATTAGCCAAGAAAATAGCAGACGAACATGGCGTGCGTTCTCATTTTGGTGTTTACGCTTCATTGACTGGTCCTTGCTTTGAAACACCTGCCGAATACCGCTGGTTGCGTACCATCGGCGCTGATGTGGTAGGCATGTCAACTGTTCCGGAAGTAATAGTTGCACGGCATGCCGGAATTCCTTGCTTTGGTGTATCGGTTGTAACAGACCTTGGCGGTTTTGAACCGATTCAAAAAGTTAGCCACGAAGAGGTATTGGAAGTTGCCCACGCCTCGGAAAAAAAATTAACGCGCATCATCAAAGAAATGGTTGCGCTGTGCTAGTACCACCTTTCCATCCTCAGGAAATTCAATCCATCGAATAAGCTATGATCAAGAAACTGCTGACGCTGTTTTTTATCACGGTTAGCACCATTGCCTCTTCGCAATATGCGCACCAGAACATCGACCTGATGTCAAACTTCAACGACTCAAACGTCGTGCCCGAACCGGTATATGGCATCCGCTACCAAAGTTGCTGGGGATGGGTAGACCCAACGAACGGCAGAGAGTATGCAATCATCGGGAGCACAAGCGGAACCTACATCATCGAAGTAACAGACCCTTACAATCTGGTGGTACGTGACTATGTTCCTGGCAGAAACCAGGGACGAATCTGGCACGAATACAAGACGTATCAAAATTATCTTTATATAGTGAGTGATGGAGGCGGCAATTCTCTTCAGATAGCTGACCTGAGCTATTTACCCGACTCAGTGCACGTCATCTATGATAGCACCGCTATTTTCGACAGTGGCCATACCCTTTATGTTGACGGAGATAAATTATACGTAGCACGTGTTTCTATACCGAACACCTATTCTTCCAGCATGAATGTATATTCACTGGCAAACGGACCTGTACCTGTTTTACTGCGCCAATTGGACCAGGATTACCCCGCAATCAACCATGTTCACGACATGTATGTGACCAACGACACAGTGTATGCCTCCTGCGAATACCAAGGTCTTTATGTTTTTCGATACGACGAATTGAACAACCGATTCATTCAACTTGGCTCCTTGACTACCTATCCCGACCAAGGATATAACCACAGCAGTTTTCTGGACGAAACTCATACCACACTTTACATGTGCGACGAAGTTCCGGATGCAATGGCTATCAAAGTACTGGACGTGTCAGACCTCAACAACATCATTGTTGTTGACACCTTCAGCTCAGACCCTGGCAATACTCCTCACAACCCGTATGTGTTAGGAACTGAACTTTTCATGGCTAATTACCAGGATGGCGTACAAGCTTTTGACATTTCCAATCCACATACACCAGTCAAGAACGGATTTTTCGATACTCACCCGCAGAATCCGGCGGGAACGTATCCATATCCTCCTTATGCTGGCTGTTGGGCTGTGTATACCGATTTGCCAAGCGGGCATCTGCTGGCGAGTGACATGCAGCTCGGACTTTTCGTACTTGACATTTCCCAAGTCATGAATACCAGTAGCATCCCATTCGCAGAAACCAGGATGACCCTTTTTCCAAATCCAGCCCACTCCTACTTTGACATTAATTTCCCTGAAAATCCAAAGCAATCATACACCATTTATGTATACGATTCCAGTGGAAAAAAAATTCGGCAGGATGTTGCCGCTGATAGTTCTGAGAAATTTCGGATGAACACATCGGAATTAGCAAACGGCGTATATACAGTCGTGACCATATCGAACTTAACAACTCAAGTACTACCATTAATTGTGGCCCACTAATGCGTAAGACAACTTCTCTGCTACTAGCTGTATTCATTTCGGTGATCATGATCGGCTGCACGTCCTCCAACACTGGCAGTATTTCGGGAAAACTATCCCACGCAGCAAATCGCACGCTAGAACTTGTGCGTGTTACAGAAGAAGGCGAAATGGTACTCGATTCAACCTCCACTGATCATGACGGAAACTTTTCGATTCCCAATCCAGTGAAGGAAACAGACTACTATTTACTGCGCACAGGTCCGGAATCGATCATCTACTTAATTCTTTCCGGAGGAGAAAATATCTTAATAAGCGGTGACCTAAACATGCTTGGCGATTCGTACACAGTAACCGGTTCTACGGAATGTGAATTTATCCGTTCCTTGCATCAAGGCGAGCGCAAATTGACCGACTCTTTGAACAAAGTGTTCAATAGCTTTCGCTCAGTTGACCCCTACCAGGCTGATTCAATGGGACGTGTACTTGAATATCACTATTCCGTGAGCATACACCGACTGGCTACGGAATTAATTCGTTCAAACCCTTCGCTACTAGCCTCACTGTCGGCCACCAAATTTCTGGATCAGGCTTCTGACATTCCATTGCTCGAGCTACTTGCTGACTCCTTGAACAAGCGATACAACGGCAATCGATATGTAGAAGATTACCTTACATTCGTCAAGGACCTTAAATCACTTCCTCCAGGGGCTACCGCTCCAGACATCACGCTAAATGGCCTCGACGGAAAAAAAATCTCCATCGCTGACTATCGAGGAAAGTACCTGCTGATTGAATTCTGGGCTTCGTGGTGTCAACCATGTCGTCGTGCAAATCCTGATTTACGCCGTCTCTATGCGAAGTATAAGTGCGACCGACTTGAATTCATCGGTGTTGCGTTGGACGATAATATGGATTCCTGGAAGAAAGCTGTGAAGCTAGATGCATTGCCTTGGCCACAGATGAGCGAACTTAAGAAGTGGGACAGCAAGTGTGTGGCAGATTATAAGATTTCAGCCATTCCCTTCAGCATACTGATTGATCCGGAAGGAAAAATTGTTGCAAAAGGCCTGCGGCCGGAAGACCTGGACATGAAAATCCAAGAAGTGCTGCGTAAAAATTCCTGAAATTGATCTATTAATCATGGCTGCGGCGATGTAACTTGTCGACATGTCAATTCGATGTGCCATCCTGGTCGTATTCACGCTGCTACTATTTCAGCTCGACTCCTTAACAGCAAGCAATCCCTACTTTCAGCAACGTGTTCACTATACGATAGATGTCACTTTGGACGATCTTCAACACGTCATCCGTGGTAGTGAATTGATCAACTATGTGAACCAAAGTCCGGACACACTTACTTCGATCTATTTTCATCTTTGGCCCAATGCTTACCGCGACGAAAACACTGTATTAGCAAAATCTTACTTCAACGACGCTGACATGCGTTTTATACGAGCTGGCGAGAAAGGCCGAGGATATATTGACTCGCTCGATTTTACCATAAACGGCGCATTAATATCGTGGGAATTATTGACCGACACTCCGGACGTTGCGCTGCTGCACCTGCATCATCCGTTGGTGCCTGGCGACTCTATCCGCATTGAGACACCGTTCAAAGTGAAGTTTCCTTCGGCAGGCATCTCCCGACTGGGCCATAGTGGACAAGCCTATTACGCAACACAATGGTACCCCAAACCAGCAGTATATGACAACGACGGATGGAAGTATATGCCCTATGTGGATAAAGGAGAATTCTACAGCGAGTTCGGACTGTTTGATGTGACATTGACCTTGCCGGAAAATTACGTAGTTGGAGCTACCGGTGAATTAGTGAATGGCGAGAAAGAAACCGAATGGCTAACCCAGAAGTCACAAGAGACCTTGACCATTACTGAATATACTAAAGAAGATATGGCTTCGCCTATCTCATCGACTACCTTCAAGACCTTGCAGTATCGACAAGACAACGTACATGATTTCGCATGGTTCGCAGATAAACGTTGGCATGTCCTAAAGTCCAGCATGGTATTACCTAAGAGCAATGATCGTGTAACCATTTGGGCTTACTTTACCAACAATAATGCAAGCTATTGGATGAAATCACCAGAATATATGCAGCGTGCTGTCCGTGACTATTCAATATGGTTGGGCGACTATCCGTATCGTCAAGTGACTGCTGTAGATGTGGTACATGCGAAAGGTGCTAACATGGAATACCCTATGATTACAGCCATAGGATCCGTTTCATCTGCGTATCAATTGGATGCTGTTCTAGCACACGAGTTGGGGCACAATTGGCTATATGGCATTCTTGGAAGCGATGAGCGACGTCATCCCTGGCAGGACGAGGGCATCAACAGTTTCTATGAAAAAAGATACCTCTTCACGGAGTATGCTTCCGACTCAACTAGCATGAACGAGTACTTCAATCGAATGGGCCGATGGGGTAAATGGACGAAGAACACACGTATGGACCAGCGGCTGAAACAATATTATCGCTACTTAGGAGATGCACGAAGCAACAGCGACCAGGCACCGGATACTCGTTCTGAATACTTGACGCTTCGCAACTACTCCGACATGGTCTATGCCAAGACTTCCTTAGGATTTCAATACCTATTGAATTACCTCGGCGATAGCTTGTTGGACGCAGCGATGAACGCGTATTATGAAACCTGGAAATTTCAACACCCCTCGCCAACCGACTTTCAACAATCGCTAGAAAAAAGCACGGGCAAAAACCTCGATTGGTTGTTTTACGATTGGATTACTAGTACTCGAAAACTGGACTACAAAGTAACGTTACTTGAAGCCGACTCCCATTATTTTGAAATAGGCCTCAAGAATACTGGAGCTATGAATGGGCCAGTGGCAATTACCCGTAAAAATACAGATGGTAGCTTGAACACCTATTGGCTGGACGGATTCAACGGAGACACAACGGTGCAAATTCCCGGTGCACCCAATTTACCTAACGTGATCGATGCAAACTACTGGATGCCTGAGTCGAATCGAAAGAACAATTCCATGCGAATGAACGGACTTTTACGCAAGACGGAACCGTTGCAATTCCGACTTTGGACTGATATGGAGGATGAATCGCGCACACAACTTTACCTGGCTCCTGCTGTCGGATGGAACCTATATAACAGTGTGATGGCTGGAGCAGTAATACACAATGTAGGCTATCCAAAAAAGCGATTTGAATTTGCAGCGATGCCTATGTATGCCCTCGGAACAAAGGATTTAACAGGTGGCGGATATCTTTCCTACCATCTACTTCCCTCCCCTTCGGTATTTAAAGATATCACCCTGCGAAGTGGCATACAGCGCTATGCTTATGGAGAAGAAGAATTCCAAAACGACTCTATCAACGAAGGCGAGACCATCCCTTTGAATTTTATACGAATTGAAAATGTCGCATCCATCGACTTTCTAAACCATCATCCGCGCAACAACCTTAGCAACAATCTGACACTCCGTTACCTCTTCATTGCAAAAGACGAATACACCGGCACGCAAAACGAAACAAGCACGATTGATTACAACTACTACGAGTTAACTTTTACGAATGAGAATCGAAATCCATGGAATGGCTACAAGCACACCTTGAACATTGTAGGCAACCGTGAATTCTATCGCATCTGGGCGGAAGGGAGTCATCGGATTCCGTACTCGAATCCTGCGAAGGGCCTGGAGGTAGGAATTGCTGGTGGCTATTTAGTATATGATGGTATTAAAGACTACCGCTTGCGCTTAAGTGGCAGAACCGGCACACAAGATTATCTATTTGACGAAGTCTTTCTTGGTCGCTCTGAGACATCAGGCATTTTGTCACAACAATTCCTTGCTGCCGATGGTGGTTTTGGCATCAACACAGAGTTTTACCGTTACGCTGAAAAATGGATGGCGGTATTTCATCTCAAAGCAGATTTTCCGGGGAAGCTACCGGTAAAGGCCTATGTCAACTTGGGCAAATTCGACAATTCCAATCGCTATTACCCGGTCACTACTCAACTTTCTGCTGAAGGTGGGCTAGAAATCAGCATCATTAAAGATATCTTCAATGTTTATTTACCTTTGGTCTATTCAAACGATATCCAATACGCCGTGGATCGCGAACAGCTTAATTTCGGCGAACGAATTCGCTTCGAATTACACATTAAAAAACTCAATCCTCTGCTCTCTTTGAATCGTTAATCATGCAATTGCAGTCTGGCAAAAAAATTTATTTCGCTTCCGACTTTCACTTGGGCGTCCCCGATAGCACCAGTAGTCTGGAGCGTGAACGCAGGGTGATTGCCTGGATGGATAGCATCTTTACGACGACTCAGGAATTGTACTTACTGGGCGACGTGTTTGATTTCTGGTTCGAATACAAGACCGTGGTACCGCGTGGGCATGTTCGATTGTTGGCAAAGATTGCACAATTCACTGATGCAGGCATTCCGGTCCATTACTTCACTGGCAACCACGACATGTGGACCTTCGACTATCTAGAGAAAGAGATAAACGTAAAGATCCATCGCGCGCCCATCGATGCTGAGTATCACGGAAAAAAATTTCACATTGGCCATGGCGACGGACTCGGGCCAGGCGACCATGGGTATAAGTTCATCAAAAAAGTATTCGCTTCACCGTTGTGTCAATGGCTCTTTGCAAGGTTGCATCCCAATCTCGGTATCGGCGTGGCGAATTACTTTTCCCGCAAGAGTCGTATAGCAACCGGCACCACTGATGAGCGATATCATGGCGACGACCAAGAATGGCTGGTAATCCACTCCAGAGAAATGTTGAAGAAGCAGCACTACGACTATTTCATCTTTGGTCATCGTCACCTGCCTTTAGACATCTCCCTCAGTAATGGAAGCCGGTATATCAATTTAGGAGATTGGTTAAAATACGATTCTTACGCAGTGTTTGACGGAGAATCCCTTGAGCTGATTCGCAAACCATGAAAAGAACCATGCGATTCGCTACACCAATAGCAGCTATTTTATTGACGCTAACTACTGCTACAGCGCAGGTAGATTCAGTTTCAACGAGCACAAGCGAAATCGATCCGTCTAAACCAACCAATCTATACACTACAATCAACACCTCCTTGGAATACAGCACGGGCGATGTGTTTGAAGAGGTTGGTGTTCGCATCAGTGGACAATATGCTTTCAATGCTAGTAACTTATTACTTTTTGAAGTTCCAGTGCAGCGAGAACTCAACAACGGAGCCACGGGAATAGGCAACATCCGATTACGTTATTTCGGTGTCCTTTATAAGGACTACACAAGGGTATTCCCAAAAGTGGCGGTAGTGGCACCAGCGGTTGACATCTACCTACCTGGCGCAAAAGCCGACAAAGGTATTGGGTATGGAAGTATATCGACAACTA
>CANIAS010000049.1 GCA_947465495.1 Candidatus Pollutiaquabacter sp.
GAAATTGGTGGCAGCTGTAAAGGCTTGCATCTCCGCATGTGCGGTGGGATCATTCAGTTTTTCCGTTAGGTTGTGCCCGCGTGCAATCACGCGGTTGTCGCACACGATTACGGCACCTACTGGCACCTCGTCTTGTTCGAATGCTTTGTGCGCCTCTTTCAATGCTTCACGCATGAAATGTTCAGGCGACAAAACGAATGGCTCCGTACTCATACGATGTAAAAATACGTTTACAAATGAAACAACCATCACACGGTTACGTTGAATACATCACAAAACGCTTTAAAATGTCAGAACGTAAGATTCTTGCCATTGTATTCTTCGCAGTACTTTCGCTGGGTTGGCTGACCGGTTTGGTTCAATCCTGATCTATTGCTCATCGATATATGAAGCTGCCCCGTAAGGTCGCCTCAAAACAGCATCCCATCGGGATGCTGTTCTTTTATCTAGCTATGGCAATGTGCCTTTCACCCAAGTTTCCTACTTTTGTCCCTGCAATTTTCTTCAACTATGCTACGTACACATACCTGTGGCGAACTCTCGCTCCTCGACGTCAATAAAAAAGTTACCCTCTGCGGTTGGCTGCAACGTTCCCGCGACCTGGGCGGCATGACTTTCATCGATTTGCGTGATCGCTATGGTATTACACAATTGGTCTTTAACATGGATTCTCTTCCACACCTTTGTGAAGCGGCCAGAAAGTTAGGCCGCGAGTTCGTATTGGAGGTTGAAGGGACTGTTGCCGAACGCAGTAATAAGAACGCTAAGATTGCCACCGGCGATATCGAAATCATTGTGACTTCGTTCACGGTTTTGAATGCCGCTGTATTGCCGCCGTTCACCATCGAAGATCAGACGGATGGGGGAGATGATATCCGGATGAAATACCGCTATCTCGACATTCGTCGTGCTCCGGTACGCGACGCTTTGTTGCTTCGTGCTAAGGTGGCTGCAGCTACCAGAACATATCTCAACCAACAACAATTTGTAGAAGTTGAGACACCGGTTTTGATTAAGTCCACACCCGAAGGTGCCCGTGATTTTGTAGTGCCTTCACGTATGAATCAAGGGGAGTTCTATGCCTTGCCACAATCACCCCAGACCTTCAAGCAATTGCTCATGGTAGCAGGGATGGATAAATATTATCAAATCGTCAAATGCTTTCGCGATGAGGATTTACGTGCCGATCGTCAGCCGGAATTCACGCAGATCGATTGTGAGATGAGTTTTGTAAGTCAGGAAGACATCCTAGAAACCTTCGAAGGGATGATTCGGCATCTTTTTCAAGAAGTAAAAGGCATCGATATCGGAACGTTGCCACGTATGACGTACGCCGATGCTATGAAATATTATGGAAATGATAAGCCGGATATACGGTTTGATATGCGGATAGCCGAGTTTGGTGATTTGGTGCATGGAAAAAACTTTAAAGTCTTTGATGATGCTGAGTTAGTTGTTGCCATTTGTGCAAAAGGTTGTTCAGAGTATACACGCAAACAGTTGGATGAACTCACCGATTGGGTGAAGCGTCCGCAGTTGGGCATGAGCGGACTCGTTTATGCACGATATGGGAAAGATGGAAGCATCAAATCTTCGGTGGACAAATTTTATGGACCCGAAGAGCTGAGTCGTTGGATGCAGGCTTGTCAGGCAGAGCCTGGCGACCTCGTGCTGATACTGGCAGGCAATGAACACAAAACGCGGAAGGCGATGAGTGAATTACGTTTGGAAATGGGAGAGCGATTGGGATATCGTAACAAAGACGAATTCAAGTGCCTTTGGGTGCTGGACTTTCCGTTATTGGAATGGAGCGAGGAAACTTCTCGATGGCATGCGATGCATCATCCGTTTACATCGCCCAAGCCAGACGATTTCGCCAATCTTGCCACCGATCCCGGATCGGTACGAGCCAATGCATACGACATGGTGATCAACGGCGTCGAAGTTGGTGGTGGATCCATCCGTATCCATAACAAAGAAATTCAGCAACAGATGTTCCAATTGCTTGGGTTTAGTCCAGAGGATGCTCAAGCGCAATTCGGATTTTTAATGAACGCGTTCGAATTTGGCGCACCTCCGCACGGGGGCATTGCGTTTGGATTCGATCGACTATGTTCATTGTTTGGTGGTGCTGACTCGATCCGTGATTACATTGCTTTCCCGAAGAATAATGCCGGACGCGATGTTATGATCGACTCTCCTTCTGCTATCAGTATCGAGCAGCGGAAAGAATTGGGCTTACTATAAGCTGCCCGTTGTGATTACAATCGATCGCTGTCGTTGAATGATAAGCGACCTTCAAATTCTGTCAGAAGTCCGAATGGTTCTTTTTGCAGGAGTATGAAGCTGTCAAGGTCTACATAATCCGCCATGGAGATGATGTTCAACGCAGAGGATATTCCCAAGCTGGTTTCTACCATGCAACCAATCATGGTACGCAGTCGATGATGACGGGCTTCACGGAGAATTCGTAAGCCATTTGAATAACCACCTGCCTTCATCAGTTTCATGTTGATGCCGTCAAAGCTGTTAAGTAGCCATTCAAAATCGGGGTCGTGTGTAATGGCTTCATCCGCGAATAACGGGAAGGGACAATATTTTTTAAGATAGGTCGACTCCTCCCGCATGGAGGAGGGCAGTGGCTGTTCGACTAGTTCAAGCGGTAACTTCTTAATCTTTTCCAGGAAGCGAATGCAGTCCTCCACATCCGTGAAGGCTTCGTTGGCATCCAGCATCACAGGTGCATTACTAAACGAAACGACTTGTCGGGTCAGGTCTTCCGCCAACTCCCGATTCACTTTTAATTTGATGTAGGGGAAGCGTTTCAGTCGTTGATTGTCGTAAAACGATTTGACGACACCCGGCTCCATAATCGGAATGGTGTAGGAGGTCGCGGAGTGGTCTATGAACTCCACGTTTAAGGTTCGTTGGAGTTGTTCGCGTCGGCCTCCTGCGCGTAAGTGATACCACGCAGATTCGATTGCGAAACGAAGCGCATAGGCTACTTCACATTGATGACAATGGGCTTGAAGTTCATCGACCGATGCGAAATCAGGCGGTGCAGTGTTGGCGAATCGCTCAAACTGTGTCAGTAGTACTTCTGGACTCTCTCCGTAACGAATGTTCGGAGCAGCTTCGCCCTTCCCCACGTAAGACCCATCCGCACAACGTACGATCAAATTTGTCTTTTCATCGGTCGCATTACGTGATATTTTCCACGTATAGCGCAAGGGAAGCGAGAGCTTTTCAATGCTCCAGTGTATTGAGGGCATATTGATAGTGAAGTTTTGCAAAGCAGGGGAAAACAAAAATCCCTCGATGTTGAACCGAGGGATTTTTGGAAACCGCTGCGAGAGCGGCGAAGCCTATAGCTTACTTTTTCTTTTTAGCGGCCTTCTTGGTAGCTTTCTTAGCTACTTTTTTCTTGGCGGCTTTCTTTGCTTTTGCCATTGTGATTAGTTTTTGATTGTTATGACTACTCAAACATAAGAATTAAAAAAAGGTTACACCAATAACTCATTATTTTTTTTTCACATTGAATTGTTGATTTCGTTAAGCAGTAATTTCTTCTATCATCAACGTTGTGACATGAAAAAAAATAGTCATCAATTGCTTTGAACATGGCTACAATAGCCACGTTCAAGAGTACAGACATTTTATACAGTTGATTGTTGATGATGATTTTGGTCACGAGTGCCGATTTTCAAATTGTTGATAAGCTACCTCGCCAACTTATTTTTATCCGCCGTTTTTATTGCTCAAGCACGCCTCCCGTATTGGCTTCGCAGTACTTTCATAGCACTTTAATCATGTCATCGTATCCTTTTCACTCAATCCGTGCGTATACATCGCATAAATCGCTCGAAGTACACCATGCTTTCAAACTTTCAGGATAAACTCAAAGCACAAGAGCTCCAAAATCTTCGTGTGCTACAGGTGACTGCAGCAATCGTGGTTACGGCCTTGGGTTTCCTGTTTGAATATCTTTATCATGATGGATGGATCCTGCTGACTGGACTGATTATGTCCATGAGTATGACGGTGTCTTTTCTTTCTTCCTACTATAGTCCTTTCGTCCGTCGACATTTCAGTCGAATTTCTGATATCGCAATTTTTCTGCTGCACATGTGGGCCGTCTTTGTGGCGTATCAACGAAACTTCGAGTTTGTAGTTCTGCTGCCGGTATCCATCTCTATTTTCACATTCTCGCTGATCTTTGATCGGTTTGCCAAAAGTCTCTTTTTTATCTTCACGGTTACTACTTTGTTGTTGTTGCTCATGTTGGTGCGTGGTGGCTGGGAGGCTAAGAATCTAGTGACGATTCTCGCCTTGTACACCGGGGCTTCCATTTCCTATTTCATTCAGCAACGGAAAAAGCAGTTCCACCTGGAGATAGCCACCCAAGAATCACGTTTCTCGGCTTTGGTGGAAAACATGAACGATGGACTTATCTATGTCGATGAGCAGTGGGCTATCATCATGGTCAGTGATCAGTTCTCCCAAATTTCTGGATATATAAAGGAAGAACTTATCGGCAAGGACCTACGAAAATTAACTGCTGACAATGAAGCCATCGGTGCTGCCTATCAGTTTTTCAGATTAATTGAAGATGGAATAGCATCACAAGCTGAATTCCAAATCGTACGTAAAGGGGAAGGATTGACGTATGTGCGTGTAAATGGCGCTCCATTTTATGATAAGTCGGGCCAACGGACAGGATCGATGGTCGTATATACAGATATCACGTCGTTGAAGCAAATGCAAGAGCTCCTGAAGAAGCGTGAAGAAGGATACCGAACGTTTATCGATCAGAGTGCTATCGGTATCTGGCGTGCTGATTACCTGCAGCCGATTCCAGTAAATTTGCCGATGGATGAACAAATAGAACGCTTATTGGAATCGGGTGTAATTACGGAATGCAACGACTTTATGGCTCGCATGTATGGTTATGCAGCATCGGAGGACATGATTGGCCGGCCTATTCGGGACTTCTACTATACCGAGAACAACCTTGATCAACAAAAAACACGAGAGCTGCTAGCGCAGTTTATCCGGAGCAATTACCGTATCAGCAATTCTGAATCCAAGGAACGAGATCGCAACGGTCAGCCCCGATATATGCTTAATAATAATATAGGCATCGTTGAGAAAGGCAGTCTGATCCGAACCTGGAGTGTTCAAGCAGATATTACCGATCGGAAAAATACAGAGCGAGAGTTACGCGAAGCCTATCAAGAGCTGGACACCTTCTTTTACAAGGCATCGCATGATTTGAAAGGTCCCTTAGCCAGCATGATGGGAATAGTTAACATCGTCAGAATGGAAAAACCTGATCCGATGTTGAACAGGTACTTTGACATGATCGAAAGGAGCGTGCAGCGACTGGATGCTACACTCATGGAATTGATTGAATTGGCCAGAACCCGCAAAGGGGCTAGTAAATTGAGCGCAATACGACTTCGCGCATTCATGGACACCATTCTTGAATCGCTGGAACACTTGGCACGATTCAATAAAGTCAAGTTTAATTTGGAAATCCCCGATCAATTAGAAGTTTATTCGGATCGGGTCCTTCTGCAATCGGTCGTCCAAAGCCTAGTCCATAATGCGATTGCTTATAGCGACCGCCATCAGCCCGACATCACTATTTCAGCGACTTCAACTGAGAAAACGGTTGAATTGCGAATTCACGATAACGGCGCGGGTATTCCGGAAGCTGTTCGGCCACGTATTTTCGAGATGTTTTATCGTGGGCACCTTGATTCCAGTGGAGCCGGTTTAGGTTTATTCATTGTCAAGAACGCCTTGGATAAGATGAACGGAACGATTCGTTTTGAATGTCCTCCTGGTGATGGCACTATTTTCTATGTCACATTACCTAAACGATTGAACGAGGGCTGATGTCTACCTTGTAATATGTATCTTTCATCCCTATGATGCTTCGAATAGAACACCTCGGAATAGCCGTTAGGAATCTCCAACAAGCCAATCGACTTTTTGAGGCCCTGCTTGGCACAGCTTCTTATAAAGAAGAGTCTGTTGAGCGCGAAAAAGTGACCACCTCTTTTTTCAAAGTTGGTGGATCTAAAATCGAATTAGTAGAGGCTAGTGATTCAGAAAGTCCAATAGCCAAGTTTATTGAAAAAAAAGGTGAAGGAATCCACCATGTAGCATTTGAAGTGGAGGATATCCGTACCGCTATGGATCGTTTGAAAGAACAAGGATTTGAATTGCTATCAGACGAACCCAAGTCAGGCGCCGATAACAAGCTGATTTGTTTTCTGCATCCAAAGTCTACAAATGGTGTGCTGGTTGAAATCTGCCAGGAAATACGTTGAATCAATACCGTTTCAAAGATTCATGGCAAAGGCCTATCTTTGTGCTGCAGTTGACAATCGGTATATTCCCGCTTGCATTGTTTAGGGCCTATAGCTCAGTCGGTTAGAGCAGCAGACTCATAATCTGTTGGTCCCAGGTTCGAGCCCTGGTGGGCCCACTTTCTTTACCAATCAAACCTGTTTTGAGGAGAATCAGCTTTTTACTCCGTGTCACATGACACGGAGTACTTTGTTTCAGCTTGTATTTATCGTATATTTACGATTGATATGGCTACTGCTAAAACCGCTGACTTTTCCCTTCGAGACAACCGTATTGCGAGGTATGCAAAAGCACTGTCGCATCCTGCGCGAATTGCCATTTTGCGCTTATTGCTAAAAAAGGAATCCTGCGTCTGTGGGGATATAGTTGATGAGCTACCCTTATCCCAAAGTACGGTCTCACAGCATTTGAAAGAACTAAAAGAGGCGCGACTTATAAAAGGAGAGATTGACGGAGTCAATGTTTGTTATTGCATCGATGAAGCAGAATGGATCCAAGCTAGCAAATGGTTGTCGGAATTTCTGGCCTTGTCGCCTGTAAAAAATACGTGTTGTTAAAACTATCATCATGAAACTATCGGAATTTAAAACGTTGCTTTCTGGACTCTCTTCCCTGGACTTTGTCCTGGAAAGCGGCATGTCAGTGCCAGCTCATTTTCATGTCACAGAAGTAGGACAGGTTCAAAAAAGATTCATTGATTGCGGAGGAGTAATCCGCTTCGAAAAAAAAGTATCCTTTCAATTATGGGAAGCGGGAGATTTTGACCATCGATTGGCGCCACTTAAACTAAACGACATTATTCACTTGTCGGAAGAAAAGTTGGCGATTGAAGATGCTGAAATAGAAGTGGAGTATCAACAGCAATCAATTTCCAAGTTTGGCTTGACCTTTAATGGTACTGCATTCGTTTTGATGGCACTCACCACTGATTGCTTGGCACCTGATCGCTGCGGAATTCCGGTAGAAAAAACGAAAAAAGATCTTCGGGATCTACAGCCCGCTTCAGGCTCATGTTGTACACCAGGCGGAAATTGTTGCTAAAGATTCTTTACATGTTCGCTTCTATCAAAAATTATTGCGACCAACTTGTACGTTGCTTCAACGAGATTCCTCCAGAGCGCAAACAACTCTTGGAAGGTTTATCGGTGTACCTGAAGGCAAAAAAAGTAAACGACCAGCCGATTCGTCTGATTTATATTTGTACGCATAATTCTAGGCGCAGCCACTTCGGACAGATTTGGGCTCATGTGGCTGCTGACTACTATAAAATCAGTGACGTTACTACCTATTCTGGAGGAACCGAAGCTACCAGTTTCAATGAAAATGCGCGTGCAGCATTGCAGCGCATCGGTTTTATTGTTGTTGGTGCTGAAGGGACGATTAATCCGGTGTTCGAGTTGAGTTATTCGGATGCTGTAGCTCCTATTCGCTGCTTTTCCAAGACGTATGATCATCCAACGAATCCGACGACTGATTTCGCTGCGATTATGACTTGTAGTGATGCGGAACAGAATTGTCCGTTCATCCCGGGCGTCGAACTACGAATCGGGACTACCTACAGCGATCCTAAAGCGTACGATACTACTCCAGAGTGTAATCAGCAATATGATCTTCGCTGCAGACAGATAGCCCTGGAGACGTTCTATGTATTTTCGAACCTTTGATGCATACATCCTATATGGAGAAAAAAAAATTCGTGGCTGAATTTCTGGGAACTTTCGCGGTGGTCTTTTGTGGAACTGGCGCTATGGTGATCAATGCTCAAACCAGCGGAGCAGTAGGTCACGTTGGCGTTGCCATAACGTTTGGTCTTATTGTGACCTCGATGATTTATGCGTTGGGTGATATTTCGGGAGCACACATGAACCCTGCAGTGACGGTCGCTTTTTTTGTTGACAGGCGATTTTCAGGCAATCTGGTTTTGCCTTATGTAATAAGTCAACTAGCTGGAGCTGCTGCAGCCAGTAGCTTACTTCACCTGCTATTCCCTGCTGATGAATTGCTAGGTGCTACGCGACCGGCTGGAAGCGATGTACAATCGTTTATCCTTGAATTAATACTGACCTTTTTTTTAATGCTGGTTATACTGCGTGTAGCGGATGGAAGTAATGAAAAGGGACTATTTGCCGGATTGGCAATAGGCATGGTGGTGTTGCTGGAGGCGATGTTTGCCGGACCAATCTGCGGTGCTTCCATGAATCCTGCACGTTCTTTTGGACCAGCACTTGTTACCATGAATTGGACCGCCTTTTGGTTGTATGTGACCGCTCCAATAGTGGGTGCGCTGTCAGCCGTTGGGGTTAATAGGTTTATGTTCGAACGCTGAACCTGCAGTCGTAACTTACAATCTTATCATGCGCCAATTAAAACTGAAGCAGCAGGAATTCGCAAAGAAATCCTACTGCAAAGCCAGCATAAACCTGCATCAGACTATGTGCTCCTAACGTTAATCGGGCAGTGCCAAGCAGCCCTGCCAGAAGTGTGCAAATCAGGATCGGAATCCGAAAATCGATGTATAGAAACGTGGATAATGCGAAAAACAATCCGATGATTCCGCCAATGCCGATCATGTGTATACTGATCTTCCATTTAAGATTGATAATGATGGCGATTACTACCGCGACTGCAGCGCCAAGTATCACCAATGAGTAAACCCTTGGCAACATCAGTCGGCGCATCAGGTAGTAGGCCATGAATAACAAGGTTGCATTAATGATGAATGGAATCAGTCGCTCTTCTCGATCTTCCATTTCAAATGACTTGATCCATCCTCGTAGTAGAAGGAAATAGGAAATGGCAATTGGAAATAACAAGGTGTTCAAAATGACAATGGCGAACAAGGCAATTTTCTCTACGGGGGTAGTGGTATAATTAAAGTAGGTGCTTTGGTGGAGCATGAACCACAGGGCATACGTAGGCATCAGCACCGGGTGCAGCAGGACGCTTAGGAATTGTGCAAAGGACCTGCTCATAGTTCTTTACGGAGTCGAGCGACAGGAATGTCTAACATTTCTCGGTATTTTGCTACAGTTCGACGGGCCAGTTGATATCCCTTTTCATTCAGAATCTTGGTCAGCGCATCGTCTGTAAGCGGTTTTCGTTTGTCTTCGGATCCGATGCAGTCTTGCAAGATCTGTTTGACTTCCTTGCTGGAGACTTCTTCGCCGGAATCAGTTTGAAGGCCTTCTGAGAAAAAACTCTTCAGTAGAAAAGTGCCAAAATGAGTTTGAACATATTTGCTGTTCGCTACGCGTGATACGGTCGAGATATCCATATTCACTTTTTCTGCGATGTCACGAAGTACCATTTTCTTTAGTTTGCGTGGATCGCCCTCAAGAAAATATTCGTACTGGTATTCGAGGATGGCCCGCATTGTTTCGAGCAAAGTGTTCTGTCGTTGTTGTAAGGCATCAATGAACCATTTAGCAGCATCGAGTTTTTGCTTAACGAATAGTATGGCTTCGCGGTTCGTTTTTGTATTTTTTTTGTCTTTGCTGTAGTGGTCCAGCATTTCACGGTAATCCCGGCTGACCTTAAGTTCGGGCGCGTTTCTAGCATTCAATGCCAATTCCAGGTTGCCGTCGTTGTTGGTCAACAAAAAATCAGGAATAATATGTTCGATCGAACGCTGACCTTGTGCGCCTGAATCCCCTGGACGCGGATTTAATTTCAGGATTTCAGCAATCGCGTCTTTTAATTGTTCCTCATTGATATCGAAGTCTCGCTCGATTTTTTCATAATGCTTTTTGGAGAACTCTTCGAATCGTTTTGAAAGTATCTTTCGTGCCAAGGTGATTCCTGGTCGTTTGTCGCCTTTGCGTTCAAGTTGTAGCAGCAAACATTCTTGCAGTGAACGGGCGCCGATGCCAGGAGGATCTAGTGTCTGTATGGTATGCAATAACTTTTCTAATTCTTCCGGCGTCGCAGATATGTTTTGTGAGAAAAGGAGATCATCAGCCATAGCCGTCAATTCCCGGCGCAGGTATCCGTCATCGTCTATACTGCCAATTAATTGTTCCGCCATGTGGTATTCGCGGTCGTTCAAATCCAGCGTATACAACTGCGAAAGTACTTGTTCTTGAAAATTAGCGGAGGCAACAACAGGAATCTCTCGCCGTTCGTCATCGGCTGAGCTATTATTAACAGACGTTTTGTAATCCGGAATTTCGTCGTCAGAGAGATATTCGTCGAGGCTAATATCCTCTTGTCGTTCGGTCAGTGATTCATCGTCCACCCCGTCTTCCGTTGATTCGCTATCATCGGAGTCGGCGGTATATTCATCCTCGCCAGTTTCTTCAGCGCCTTCTTCCAGCGCTGGATTCTCCTGTAGTTCTTCTTTGATGCGTTGTTCCAAACTGGCAACAGGAATCTGCAGCAGTTTCATCAATTGGATCTGTTGGGGAGAAAGCTTCTGCAACATCCGCTGTTGCATTCCCTGACGCATTGTGCTCATAAGGATGGTGGCGGTGACGTGTTTCGTGTAAAGGTACAAAAACGTACCGCTACTTGAAGGTAGCGGTTAGTACAGCCAGTAATTTAAAGGAGCTGGAAATCAATGGCGATGGTACACCCACGTGTCCTTGGATACCTCTTGGAGTTGATTGTGCATTGCCAATGCAGCAGCATGGGTCTTGTACTGACCGTAACTTACGTAATACGTCTGTTGATTGGTATCAATGATCGTTGCTTCAAGATAGCCTTCGGCACGTAATCCGGCGATTAGGCGATCTGCATTCTCCCGCATTTTGAATACACCGGCTACAACAAAATAGTTACCAGCCATAGGCTCAACGCTCACCGGCGAAACTGTTGCCACAGAGGTAGTGTCAGGAGCTGCACGGTGCGTAGTATCCTGAACGGCAGGGACGATGCTCGCCGTTGCCGCTGTATCTGGAAGAGTAATCGTAGGAGTAATGGTTGGGGCGACGGTAGGTACGTTATTGTTCGCAACTGGCAATACGGAATCCAGTGGATTTAAACTTGCTTTGGTGTACCGATCACGACTCACCAAATAAACATTGAAAGAGAACCACACGATAGCACCGGCTATTGCCAAGGCGCCAACCAATGAACGTTCCCGCTTTTGTCCATTGGACACACGCTTGGGGCGAATGGAAGGTCGAAGCTTTCGTAATTTGGAAGTAGTTGCTACATCTGCTTCCATGGCGTGCGCAGTAATTGGAGAAAGCCCGAATGCCTCAGGTAGAAGCATGCTTTTTGTATCGGGATCAAATTGCAAATTGCCTGCATCATCACGTGATAAGAGGCCGACCTGACGAATGTTTATCCGCTGACCCTTCTCCATTTCCGTCATGCAATCGTTCACATAAGCTTCAATCGATTGTACCGCTTCAGGATAACTTACTTTTTCTGTTTCAACTAGTCGGTGTGCTAATAAACCGTCGTTCTGTTTTAAGAAGACGTTGAAGGCAATAGTGCGTCGAGGAGGCAGCCCAAGTTGTTTGCCAGTATCAATGCGCGCATTTTCACGCGATGCAATGAAGCCTCCCAGCGACGGAACAATCACGCAATCGTGGTCTAAGAGCAAGGAATAAATATGGTGGTCGAAGGGCCTCATACCGACGGCTAATTTATGACAATTTGCCGAAACCGAAAGCCCTTGTTAAGCTCTTATCAAATTGGTAATCAACGGATGCAATAGTCTGGATGTAAAAAAGGCTTCCTGATACCTGAAGGCCCAAGTTAGGCCCTTTATTTTATCGAAGAAGCCGACCCTCTCAGCGAATCGAGCAGCGAGTTCATCTGCTGCTTTTCGGCATCAGTCAAGTGGTGGAACATTCTGTTCATCACTTCGTTCTCCGTATCGATTTTGGATAATAGCAGCAGTCCTTTATCAGTAATAAAAACATCACAGGCTCTTCGGTCGCTGCTGCAGGTGGTTCGTTTGATCAAGCCTTTCAAACGTAATTTTTCGACGATACGTGAAGCATCACTCATTTTATCCAGCATGCGTTCGCGTATGACTTTGACGCTAGCCGGCTGTCCTTGTAGGCCCCGCAAAATGCGTAACACGTTGAATTGTTGCGGGGTTATGCCGAATGACTTTAGAAATCCTGATTGATGAGCGTTGAGCCAATTGTAGGTGTAAATAATATTCACCGCCAACTTATGACTTTCGCTCTGGAATTTCTTTTGATTGATTTCGTCTTCTAGTCGCATTGTTCAAGTGACTTGAAAATTAGCGCATCGGTACTTCGATGATCAATAACTCAGTGTCTTCGGTTGCTTTCAATTCGACATGATCGCAATCCCAAATGCCAACGGCATCTCGGTTATGCGCGGACTGATCACCGACACTGACAGCGCCGGAAATTACGATGATGTACACGCCATTTCCTGAAACTGCGATCGGATAGATTAGCGAAGTGCCTGTATCCATTGAACAACGCGAAAGAACAGCATCCTGGTGTATGTAAAGTTCTTCGTCGCGGTGAATTCCGGATGCGATTGTTTGGAAACGATTCTTCCGACCATTCAACGGGAAAGACTTCTGATCATATCGTGGTGTAATGTTATTCTCCTTCGGGAATATCCAGAGCTGAAATAAGTTCGTTGCAGCGCTTTCGGAAGGATTGAACTCTGCATGATAGACACCTGTACCCGCGCTCATGACTTGCACGTCTCCTTTTCGGATGATGGAGCCATTACCCATATCATCCCGATGTTGTAATTCACCTTCGAGTAGGATGGTGATGATTTCCATGTCTTTGTGTGGATGCATTCCGAATCCGGTACCAGCTGCAACGATATCATCGTTCAACACACGAAGCACTCCAAAGTGAACTTTAGAAGGATCGTACCAGGACGAAAAGCTGAAACTATGTCTGGCGTTTAGCCAGCCATGATCTGCATGACCACGTTCGTTGGCGGGGTGGAAAATACTTTTCATGATCACTTGGTTGGGGATGGATGTGTGAAAAGCGGGTGGGATTCTCCGAAAGTGCCGGAGAACACCAGTTCGTTTAATTCTTTTCGGGTACGAGGCTTTAAGGCTCGGGAACGAATTGGCTCATCAAGTGATTCGATGTCGCCGGGATATCCACCGGCAATAATAGTTACGGCTTCAAAATCCTCAGGCACTGAAAATAAGGAGATTGTTTTTTGGGCATCGAATCCACCCATTTGATGAAGATGTATTCCGAATTCTAATGCTTGAAAGGTCAGATTGCCAATGGCCAATCCGAGGTCATGTGATGCATGGCGATTGGGTGCTCCATTGTGAGAACTGGTCTTTTTAGCAAGTGTTGCAACAAGAAAGGCTGCCTTGGCTGCCCATGCTTGATTGCCGGGTGCAAGGCAATCAAGCATGATGTTAAACGAGGGCTCATCGCGACGCGCAGCGATGAATCGCCACGGTTGTTCGTTGAAGGCCGAAGGCGCCCAGCGTGCAGCTTCAAATAATTTAATGAATACTCCATCCGCTAAAACTTGTTCAGAAAAGGACAGTGCACTTTTGCGGTTGGAAATGTGTTCGTGTAAGCTCATTAGGATTTTAATACGTCACTGTTACGGTGTTCACCATCGCAAAATGGTTTGTTTTTGGAAAGGCCGCAGCGACAAAGCGCGGTATTTCCTTCTTTGATTTCTTCTTTTCCGTCTTTTCCAATTAATTTAATGGTGCCACTTACGAGTAAAGGCCCGTTTTCGAGTACAGTAACTGTGGTTTCGTTTTTGTTTTCCATGATGAAGTTGTTTTTGTGAAAACGGCTGCGTTAAAGAAGCCGTTTCGTTGTTATAATTAGTAGAAGGGTTATTTCTTAATTAAAGAAGCGTCAATGGTGAATTCAACGTCGTCGCCAACTACTGCCTCACCGGCTTCGGTTTTCTTATCCCAGGTCAATTTGAATTCTTTACGGTTAATGGTACCGGTTGCTTTGAATCCTGCGCGGGTGTTGCCCCAAGGATCTTTTACGGTTCCGCCATAAACAAGAGGGACATCCACTTTTTTGGTGACATCTCGGATTGTCAACTCACCGCTCAGTACGAAACGACCTTTACCCAGTGATTTGATTCCGGTGCTTTTGAATGTCATCGTTGGGAATTTCTCAGCATTGAAGAAATCATCGCTCTTCAAATGGTTGTCACGCATTTCGTTATCCGAATTCACGCTATTAACATCAACAGTCATGGTCGCTGATAAATCTTTGAAATCTGGCTGCGAGGAAGTGAAGGTGCCATCAAATTTCTTGAACGTGCCTTCTACTTCAGAAATTAACAAGTAGCGTGTTTTGAATTTAACACTGCTGTGTGCTGGATCAATGATCCAATTTTGTGCAGAAGCTCCTACAGTTAGTAGTAAGGCAACAGCTAGAAATGCTTTTTTCATCGTTAGGTTAAGGTTTTAGGTTATCACTACAAATATATGTTAGAACATAGATGTTGCAACATCTAATGATTCAAAAGAACTTAACCAATTGACATTCAGTAATAAAAATACTATTTACGGGGGTAATTAAAAATGTCGTATCCCGATAGCGTGGCGTGCTTCGGCAATGGTCTTGCGGGCACTGATTCGGGCTTTTTCAGCACCTCGGGCTGCGATTTTATGAATCAGATCATCATCTCCGGAGAGGGCTTTGATTTTTTCGCGCAACGGTGCCGTGAAGGCGATGACGTCTTCTGCGAGTTGTTTTTTTAAATCGCCATACCGAATGGTCATATTATTATAATGATGATCAAAATGCGCAATGGTATCCGGCGAGGAAACAGCCTCCATCAATAGAAAAAGATTTTTGATCACATCGGGCTTCTCCTGATTCAGTTGGGTAGGTCCGGCATCAGTAACAGCACGCATCACCTTTTTACGGAGAACGTCCGGCTCATCAGCAAGGAAGATAGCGTTCCCTTCTCCTTCGCTCTTTCCCATTTTACCGCTGCCATCTAATCCTGGGATCTTCACGAGGTTAGTTCCATAATTAAAGGCAAACGGCTCGGGAAAAAGTTCACATTTGTACATACGATTGAACCTGTTCCCAAACGTACGCGCCATTTCCAAATGTTGTTCCTGGTCTTTTCCGACGGGGACTTTCACGGCACGATGTATCAAAATATCCGCAGCCATCAGCGTAGGGTAGGTTAAAAGTCCTGCATTGATGTTGTCGGGCTGCTTTCGTATTTTTTCCTTGAAAGACGTGCAACGTTCCAATTCACCGACATAGGCATTCATATTCAATAGTAAATAGAGTTCTGCGATTTCTGTCACGTCACTTTGCACATACAGTGTCGCTGCTTCAGGATCTAATCCGCAGGCGAGGTACTCTACCAGCACTTGTTTCACATGATTATGAAGGTCGCCAGGAGTCGGATGGGTTGTCAGTGAGTGATAATCTGCAATGAAGAAAAAGCAGTCGTATTCGTGCTGCATGGTCAGAAAATTCTTCATAGCACCAAAATAATTTCCAAGGTGTAGGTTACCGGTGCTGCGGATGCCGCTGACAACAATCTCTTTCATAGGCGGCAAAGGTAAGGAATGTCGGCATACGGACTGCCAATTCAGCGGTCCGGATTGCGCAGTTTTACGTACCTTTAAGCGTTCATTCCCAGACGTTATGAAAGAGAAAATTGACCAGCTAGAACAGAAAATAGCCGAAGCTAAATTGGGTGGTGGCAAGGATCGTGTCGCTGCCCAGCATAAAAAAGGCAAACTCACCGCGCGTGAACGACTACATTTTCTAATGGACGAGGGAACCTTCGAAGAAATTGGCATGTTGGTCACGCATCGTGCAACTGATTTTGGCTTGGAAAAGGAAAAGTATCTTGGCGACGGTGTCATTACCGGCTATGGAAGAATTAATGGCCGACTGGTATATGTTTATGCTCAAGATTTTACGGTCTTTGGCGGGTCGTTATCGGAAACACATGCCAAGAAGATTTGTCGCATCATGGATTTGGCCATGCAAAATGGTGCTCCAGTCATTGGACTCAATGATTCCGGTGGTGCACGGATACAAGAAGGGGTCGTTTCATTGGGTGGCTATGCAGATATTTTCTATCGTAACGTTCGTGCTTCTGGGGTAATCCCACAGATCTCAGCGATCATGGGGCCTTGCGCAGGTGGTGCCGTTTATTCACCAGCCATCACGGATTTCATCATGATGGTTGAGAATACATCCTATATGTTTGTTACAGGTCCTAACGTGGTTAAGACGGTCACTCATGAGGATGTCACTTCCGAAGAATTAGGCGGTGCGATTACACATGCAACTAAATCTGGCGTCACTCATTTTACATCTGCCAACGGATTGGAGTGTATTCAGATGATCAAGAAGCTGCTCAGTTATATGCCTCAAAACTGTGAGGAGGAAGCACCTTCCATCGTCTATCATGCCGCCGATGAATCGCGTCCGAAACTCGATGCCATCATTCCTGGTCATCCCAATCAACCCTATGATATTCGTGAGGTGATTGAAGAAGTCATTGACGAAGGATCGTTTTTCGAAGTGCATAAGGATTTTGCCGAAAACATTGTTGTAGGATTTGCCCGACTAGCTGGGAAAAGCATTGGCATTATTGCTAATCAACCTGCTCATCTGGCCGGCGTATTGGATATTCATGCTTCCACCAAGGCAGCACGTTTTGTACGCTTTTGTGATTGCTTCAACATTCCATTGCTGGTATTTGAAGATGTGCCTGGATTCCTCCCGGGTACCGATCAGGAATGGAACGGAATTATTACCAATGGCGCTAAACTACTTTATGCATTCAGCGAAGCGACCGTCCCTCGAATTACCGTCATTACCCGCAAAGCCTACGGTGGAGCATACGACGTGATGAATTCAAAACACATCGGTGCTGACATGAATTACGCTTGGCCATCCGCCGAAATCGCAGTCATGGGAGCTAAGGGTGCGGCCGAAATTATTTTCCGAAAAGAAATACAAGAGGCAAAAAATCCGACTGAAAAATTGACGGAAAAGGAGCAGGAATATAATCGCCTATTTGCCAATCCATACAAAGCCGCTGAGCATGGCTATGTGGATGAAGTAGTTCGTCCTTCGGATACTCGCAAGAAATTAATTGCAGCGTTTGACATGCTAAAAAATAAAGTGGATAAGTTGCCGAAGAAAAAGCACGGAAATATTCCGTTGTAAATTCGCGCTGATGCGGATTTGGCCTACCATTTTTTTCTTCTGCTGCGTACAATCCTTGGTCGCTCAAACCGTTTTTCGTTGCTCGGTAAGTGACAGCATCACTCACGAATCTCTTCCTGGTGCTAGTGTGACGTTAGATGGTTTGCAACAGGCCACCACAACTGATTTTAATGGTCTAGCGGTAATACAAGAAGTCTCATCCGGGTCACATGTGTTGACGGTCACATTGTTGGGCTATGCAAAGTTTCAGCAGAATATCGATTTGTCATCTGCTGCTACATCCGATAAATGGATGATCATGTTGTCGCCGGAAGATATTTCACTGGAAGAGGTCGTGGTATCGTCGACCCGAACCGGATCAAGAATCGAGGATCAGAATACCAAAGTAGAGGTGTTGGGACAAGACGATCTTAATGAGGAAGCCTCCATCGTGCCTGGAAATGTTTCTTCACTACTTGGTGATTTAGCCATTATCACAGTTCAGCGCACGAATCCCGTCAATGGCAACGACGCTATACGTATGCAAGGGCTTGATTCCAGGTATACACAGTTGATGCGTGACGGACTACCGCTATATGGTGGCTTCTCAGGTAGTTTAGGCGTTTTATCGATTCCTCCGTTGGATCTCAAGCAAATTGAAATCATCAAAGGATCGGCTTCGACACTCTACGGTGGGGGAGCTGTTGGCGGCTTGATTAATTTTATCTCCAAAGAACCGACCGACTCGCTGCAAGGTACAGTATTGTTAAATGCTACCTCGCTTGGTGAATATAATGCCAATGGTTTCTGTTCGGGCAAAAACGGAAAATTCGGCTACACCGTATTCTCCGGCTATACTACCAAGAAAGCTGTCGATTTGAATGCTGATGGTTTTACAGAAGTTCCAATGCAACAAAACATCATCGTCCACCCTCGATTTTTTTTCGATGCAGGTGCAACTACTAAGGTCAATGCTGGAATATCGTATACATCAGATGGCCGGAAAGGCGGAGATTTTTTTGCGATTCAAAATGCCCCGGATGACGAGCATCCATACATTAACATTGAAAATACCAGTCGATGGTCCGGGGACCTTTCGTTTTCTACGAAGTTATCGGATGCACATCAACTTTCGTTTAAATCAGCTACGTCCGATTTCAAGCGTAATTCCACCTATTCGGGCAATCCGTTCATCGCTTCCCAAACCACCTCGTATGCTGAATTGAATGACCTCTACCGATCAGGACATCATGAGATAGTCGGTGGTATCAATCTCTTAATGGATGCGTACCACGGAACTACTGGTAGTGATTTGGTTCCTAACCATTTTTACACAACCAGTGGCGTTTTTCTACAAGACGAATGGCAGGTATCCTCGAAACTTTCGTTGCAAAGCGGCATACGAACGGATTATCATTCGGCCTACGGGCTTTTCGTACTTCCGCGAGCGTCTGTATATTATAAATGGACTCCCGGTTTGTCTGTCCGATTGGCGGGAGGTTCAGGGTATAAAATCCCTGACTTGTTTGATTTCGATTATCCCGCTACGGACTTAATTGTCTTAACACAGCCATTATCTCCAGAACGTTCAGTAGGTTCTAACATGGATTTTCAA
>CANIAS010000050.1 GCA_947465495.1 Candidatus Pollutiaquabacter sp.
GAGGAGCGGATGGAGAAATTTTCTTGTCAGTAGATCCTAAAATGATTGGTCTTCCTGGCGGATATTCCCTCACCGTCACAAAATCACGCATCACCATCAAAGGGAATAGCCGTGTTGGCGTCTTTTATGGATTACAAACCCTCAATCAATTACTGACTCCCGCCAAAACTTCACAACCTGAAATCCCTTGCGTTGAAATTTGGGATCACCCACGTTTCGCATGGCGAGGAATGCATTTAGATGTAAGCCGTCATTTTTTTCCAGTCGATTTTATTAAACATTACATCGACCTAATTGCAAGTTATAAGATGAACTATTTTCATTGGCATTTGACGGACGATCAAGGTTGGCGTATTGAAATTAAGCGATATCCTGAACTGCAAAGCGTCAGCGCATACCGTAACGGCACCCGCATCGGACATTACAGCTCGGTGCCTGAAGCCTATGATACTATTCGCTACGGCGGATACTACACGCAAGAAGAGGTGAAGGAGGTGGTAGATTACGCTACGAATCGTCACATTACTATTTTGCCTGAGATTGAAATGCCCGGACATGCATTGGCAGTATTGGCAGCTTATCCTGAACTTTCATGTACCGGTGGACCCTTTGAAGTAGCTAAGACATGGGGCGTTTTTAACGACGTGTTTTGTCCTAAAGAAGAAACGTTTACATTTCTTCAAAACGTACTCACAGAAGTCTGTGAGTTATTTCCTGGCCCCTACATTCACATTGGCGGTGATGAATGTCCTAAAGATCGTTGGAAGACGTGCGCTAATTGTCAGTCGTTCATGAAACAAGAGGGTTTAAAGGATGAACATGAATTGCAAAGTTATTTCGTCCGACGCATCGAAAAGTTTTTGCATACTAAGAATAAAAGAATGATTGGCTGGGATGAAATTCTAGAAGGTGGATTGGCTGAAGATGCTACCGTCATGTCGTGGCGCGGCTACAGTGGTGGTATCGAAGCCGCAAAAATGAATCACGATGTGGTGATGACACCAACCTCTTTTTGCTATTTCGATTATTATCAATCACGCAATCCATCTGAGCCACTTGCTATCGGTGGATATCTTCCCTTGGATCGCGTTTATCGCTTTGAGCCAATTCCTGCTGAGTTGACAGCTGAGCAATCCAAACATATACTGGGAGTACAAGCAAATCTATGGACAGAATATATCCCAACTTCTGAGAAAGTTGAATTCATGGTACTACCACGAATGTGCGCTTTGGCAGAAGTGGCCTGGACAAAACCTTCTGCCCGTAATTACGATGCATTCGTTAATCGAATTATAGCTCATTTCAAATTGTTGGATTTTTTAAAAATCAATCATTCCAACGCAGTATTCGATGTCGAATCAGCAGTGTATCCTGCTAATGGAAAAGGTATTGAAGTGCACCTTTCATCTCCCTATAAATATGGAATGATTCGTTATTCAACATCAGGACTTGATCCGGTTTCGACGGACAAGTTGTATACGGGTCCGCTGCATTTCGAAAAGTCACGCATTCTGAAGACGGCCATGTTCGATGGTCCTAATCCTAGAGGTGCAGTATTGCAACAATTGTACAAGGTAAATCTCGCGACTGGTAAAGAGATTGTTTTGAAAAACAAGCCTCATGAAGAATATTGTCGTGGTGGAGGCTTTACGCTTGTAAATGGTTTGTGCGGAGCACTGCCCTGGAACGGCTCCGATTGGCTTGGATTCTCTGGCACAAATCTAGATGCAACCATCGATCTTAAAGAACCAACCACCATACTTCGTGTAGGTATCGATCTTTTAAACGATGAAGGAAGTTGGATTTATTATCCGAAAAGCATCGAAGTTTTTCTAAGTGACAACGGAGTGGATTTTACGTCGTTTGGAAAAATTGAAGGCGAAAAGCTGGATCCATCCAAACGTTATGTGATCTTACCAATCGATAAAGTTCGAACACGGTACGTGAAAGTAGTCGCAGAAAATGCAGGTGTCATTCCGGAAGGTAAAGCTGGGGCTGGTAATCCGTCCTGGTTGATGGTCGATGAAATCGTTGTTGAATAAAATTCCAATGTAATATTGAATAAACATGTCTATTAAATCACGTCGCACCTTCATTCAACAGACGGCCTTATTAGCGGGATTATTTTCGATTCGTAAAGTAGCCAGTGCAGCCGAAAAATTCGAACCTCAACCCGCAGTAGGTGGCCCTATTGTTATTTCTACCTGGTCCCATGGGGTACCGGCTAATGCAGCTGCGTGGAATGTTTTGCAAAAAGGTGGTCGTGCATTGGACGCAGTGGAAGCGGGTGTGCGTGTGCCCGAAGCCGATCCGTTGGTTACCTCCGTTGGATACGGTGGACTTCCCGATCGCGATGGGCGCGTTACCCTAGATGCCTGCATCATGGATGAATTTTCAAATTGCGGCTCGGTTGCTTTTCTCGAAAACATCATGCATCCAATTTCAGTAGCAAGACTGGTCATGGAAAAAACACCCCATGTGATGATAGTGGGTGAAGGAGCACAAAAATTCGCTATTGATAATGGATTCAAAAAAGAAAATCTGCTGACACCCGAAGCTGAGAAACATTGGCGTGAATGGCTCAAAGATTCGAATTACAAGCCTGTTGCCAATTGGGAGAATCATGATACAATTGGTATGGTGGCGATGGATGAAAAGGGTAACCTTTCAGGCGCATGCACCACCAGTGGAATGGCGTATAAGATGCACGGGCGAGTAGGTGATTCACCAATCATTGGCGCAGGTCTTTATGTTGATAATGAAGTGGGCGCAGCAACCTCTACGGGTGTTGGAGAAGAGGTCATTCGTATCTGTGGTTCTCACTTAGTCGTAGAACTCATGCGCAAAGGCGCCACACCCAGCGAGGCATGTCGCGAAGCGGTTGAGCGAATTGTCAAAAAACAACCGCAGCGATCTAAAGAATTGCAAGTCGGTTTTCTCGCAATCAATAAACGAGGTGAATTCGGTTCCTTTTGCCTACAAAAAGGATTCAACTTTGCTGTAAAATCAGCTGTTCATGATAATTCCTTGTTCGACAGTAAAAGCTATTATTGATCATGTACACACTGGAAGTGGCTTGTGGTAATATGGATTCGGTGCATGCTGCCATCAATGGTGGCGCTGACCGAATTGAGTTGTGTGCAGCCCTCAGTGTCGGCGGAATCACTCCTGGCGATGGTTTTATTCGCCATGCCATTGAAGTTTCGAACGTTCCGGTATTTGTCATGATTCGACCTCGCGAAGGCGATTTTGTCTATACGCAGGAGGAGTTTGAAATAATGCTGAAGGACATAACACGTTGCCGTGAGTTACAAGTTCAAGGTGTAGTAGCTGGAATGCTGCATCCGGATGGAAATATCGATGTTGAACGAAGTGCAAAGTTGGTGGAAGCTGCTGGTTCTATGTCTGTCACCTTTCATCGTGCTTTTGATCTTTCTAAGGATCCTCTTGTGTCCTTGGAGGCAATAATTCAATGTGGATTTCACCGATTGTTAACTTCTGGCCAAGAGTATTCGGCACCGACTGGTGCAGCCTGCATCAGTCAACTAATGAAACAAAACGCAGGCCGAATCCAGATTATGGCGGGTGCTGGTGTCAATGCACAAAACGTAGTATCATTGATTCAAAATACCGGCGTGCGTGAAGTACACCTTTCAGGAAAGACGATGATTCCTGGAAAGATGACCTTCAAACGAAATACATTGACCATGGGCACTCCGGATTCTGATGAATATTCCTTGGCTGTCACTGATCCACATCAGATTCAAAATGTACGCACGCTCCTCGATTCACTTCATGAATAATTCCAAGGTTGTTTTCTTTTTTTTGTTAGTCCTGATTGCAAGCGGTGGTACAGCTGCCAATGTTAGTCAAGTAACAATTTCTTCCGGCTGGAGATTCCATCGTGTTGGATCCACGATTTGGTATCCCGCAAAGGTTCCTGGTGATGTCTATCAGGATTTAATGATGAACAATCAGATACCGGATCCCTTTTTTGGTGATAATGAATCCAAGGTGCAGTGGGTGGATACCTGTGATTGGGAATACAGCACCATCTTTGAATGTGCGGATAGTTTGTTGTCGCACGACAAAGTTTCAATTGATTTTGATGGACTCGATACGTATGCGGAGATCAGTCTGAATGGCCATCTGGTGCTAACTTCTGATAATATGTTTCGCACTTGGACAGCGGACGTTAAGTCACTCATCAAGAAGAACAAGAACGAATTGATAGTTCGCTTTACAGCGGCAACGAGGAAAACTGCCGCGCTGGCGGCAGCATATCCTTATCTCCTTCCTGGTGGCGACCGTGTGTTCGCTAGAAAAGCGGCCTTTCAGTTCGGATGGGATTTCGGTCCTAAACTCGTTGGATGTGGAATTTGGAAACCCGTACGTCTTACCGCATGGAGTAATTTTCGAGTCGAGGATGTGCAAGTTGTACAACGATCGTTGCGTGACTCATCGGCTGAAGTGCGGCTCCGGATCAACGTTAACGCTCTTCAGCAAGCAGATGCCTTGGTAACTGTTAGGGCTATCAACGATGAACAGCGCGTACAAACAGCACGTCATGGTATGGTGGTTGGTAGTCAAATCATGGAGTGTGATTTTAAAATCAGTCATGCTAAACGGTGGTGGACACATCAATTGGGAGAACCGTTTTGTTATAATCTTGAAATTACTGTCGACGATCGTAATGGACATGTAGAAACAACGAAGGTGATTTTCGGACTTCGCGAACTGGAATTGGTGCAGTCTCGTGATTCTAGTGGTAAGTCATTTTATTTTAAATTAAATGGTGTACCGGTTTTTATGAAAGGCGCCAACATGGTTCCATTGGATCATTTAGTCGCTCGTATTGATAGTCAAAGAGAAGAGCGTTTGGTGCGAAATGCCGTTGAGAGTAATATGAATATGATTCGAGTTTGGGGTGGTGGCATTTATCCGAGTGACCATTTTTACGAAATGTGTGACCGAAGCGGATTGTTGATATGGCAAGATTTCATGGCGGCATGTTCCATGATACCCGCGGATTCATTGTTCATGACTACTATGCAGCTTGAAGTGAAGGAGCAGGTTGTCCGGCTACGCAACCATCCATCCTTGGCCATCTGGTGCGGTAATAATGAAGCCGATGAAGGTTGGCATAATTGGGGATGGCAAAAAGAATTCAAGTATAGCGCAGCCGATTCTGCTCGCGTGTGGGCAGATTACCTAGCGGTGTTTGAAAAAATGATTCCTGATGTGATACACACTACTGACCCGTCAAGATTCTATTGGCCAAGTTCACCATCCATAGGATGGGGAAAACCTGCCAGTCTACGCTCAGGCGATTGTCATTATTGGGGCGTGTGGTGGGGAATGGAGCCATTTGAAATGTATGAAAAGAAGACGGGTCGGTTTATGACAGAATATGGTTTCCAGGGAATGCCATCTATGGCTAGTTTTAAAGAGTTCACCGGCACGTTGGATTTAGAACGGACGATGCCCGCCGTGAAGTCGCATGAAAAACATCCTACTGGTTTTGAAACTATCCAACAATACCTGGATCGATCTTACCTTTCTCCCAAGAACTTTTCGGAGTACGTGTACGTCACGCAATTACTACAGCGGGATGGCATCCTTCAAGCGATTACAGCACATCGACGTAGCCGTCCGTATTGCATGGGTACGTTGTATTGGCAATTAAACGATTCTTGGCCGGGAATCAGTTGGAGTTCTATTGATTACTATGGACGGTGGAAGGCGCTTCAGTTCGCGGTTAAAGAAGCCTATGCGACTTTTCTCTTAGCTCCAGTATGTAAGGATAGAAAAGTGGATATATACGTTGTGAGTGATTCAAGTCAGGATTATTTGGCACGCATGGATTTAAGATTGTTCGACTTGAAAGGGAATCTCCGTTGGTCAGAGGTGACCACGGCTAATATGAAAGCGAATGCCAGTACGCTTGTTTGTTCGCGTGACCTGTCTCGGTTTATTCTTCCGTACGATACGAATAACATGGTATTAAACATCCGTATTTACAAATCGGAAAAAATCCTCGCCGAATCGAATACGTTCTTTGCTCAACCTAAGAATCTTCGCTTGAAGCGCCCCGCCATGACCATTCATGAACTCCCTGCTCAAAACGGACACAAGCGAGTGGAAATGAAAGTTTCTGTTTTTGCAAAAGGCGTGGAGCTTTCTTACGAAAATGATGCCTCTGCTTTTGATCGTAATTACATCGATATGATGCCGGATGAACGTTACGAGTTCATCCTTCGCGATACTGAATTGCCGGCCGATTTTGTGAGCCGACTAACCTACCGTACTTTGATAGATACTTATTAACCTATGAATAAATCCTGGAAAATTATAGGCGCATTCCTGCTCCTAGTAGTGAGTGCAACTGCCCAAACAACTGATCTTACTAATTATGTGGATCCCTTCATTGGTACAGGTGGCGCTGGCCATACCTACCCAGGGGCTACAGTTCCCTACGGAATGGTGCAAGTTTCTCCCGATACAAGGATTGATGGCAGTTGGGAAGGTTGTAGTGGTTATCATTATTCAGATTCAGTACTCTATGGGTTTTCCCACACGCACCTCAGCGGAACCGGTTGCCCGGATTATGGCGACATCTTGATGTTGCCTTTTTCCGGCGAGCAACTTCCTGTGGAGAAGAAATCGGTACGTTTTAGTCATGCAGACGAATCTGCTTCCCCAGGTTACTACAGCGTGCGATTAAAAGAGGAAGGTGTCGATGTAGAATTGACGGCAGGCCTTCGCTCAGGGTTTCATCGCTATCGATTCAATACAAATTCCACACGAAATGTATTGCTCGATCTGTATCATCGCGACCGACTATTGGATGGTAAAATCACCGCTGTATCAGCCACTAAAATTCAGGGATATCGGAGGTCCTCTTCCTGGGCGAAAGACCAGCTGGTTTTTTTCTGCATAGAATTCGACCAGCCCTTCAAAATGATTTCTTGTCCGGATCGTAATGCTCCTGCCGAGGCGCAAGGGGAACATCGCGTTGTGCTACGTTTTACTGGTGCTGGTAATGTAGTGTGTGCAAAGGTTGGATTGTCTTCTGTCAGCGAATCAAATGCATGGGCCAATCTTGAAAACGATTGTAAGGATTGGAATTTTGAAGCGGCTCATGAACGTGCCCGAAACGAATGGAACAAAGAGTTACGTCGTATCGAAATTTATGGTGCATCGAAAGATCAGCAAAAAGTATTCTATACGGCCTTGTACCATTGTATGGTTGTGCCCAATGTGTATAGCGATGTAAATGGCGAATACCGAGGTCGCGATGGCAAAGTTCACACCGCCAAAGGATATACCCAATACACCGTATTTTCGTTGTGGGATACCTTCAGGGCGTGGCATCCGTTGATGACGTTGATCGATCGTAAACGCACTCTCGATTACATCCGGACATTTCTCGCGCAATACGAACAAGGCGGCTTACTGCCTGTCTGGGAGTTGTCTGCTAATGAGACCGAATGTATGATTGGGTATCATGCTATCCCCGTAATTGTCGATGCATGGACGAATGGCATAAGGGATTTTGATCCTAAGTTAGCGCTCAAGGCAATGCGTAAGAGCGCAGAGTCTCGGGAGCGCTTCGGATTAGGCGCTTACATGGATGGTGGGCGATTGACTGTCGATGATGAACACGAATCTGTTTCCAAAACGTTGGAATATGCATACGATGATTGGTGCATCGCTCGATTCGCTCAAGCAATTGGCGACAACACTACCTATCGAAATTATCTTCAGCGCTCACAATCCTGGAAAAACTTATTTGACAAGCAAACCGGTTTCATTCGTCCGGTTAGTAACGGTGGTTGGTTGAATCCGTTCGACCCATACGAGGTCAACAATAATTTCACGGAAGCCAATGCCTGGCAGTACACTTTTTTCGTACCCCAGGATATTCCTGGATTAATGAAGGTATTGGGCGATAAGCAAGGGTTCTCTGCTAAATTAGACGACTTGTTCAGTGCCAACACGCAGACCACTGGTCGGGATCAAGCAGACATCTCAGGATTGATTGGTCAGTATGCACACGGCAACGAACCAAGTCATAATATGGCATATCTGTACGACTATGCAGGCGAGCCGTGGAAGACACAGGAACGAGTCCGACAAATCCTGGATGAGTTTTATCGTCCGCTTCCTGATGGACTCATCGGTAACGAAGATTGTGGGCAGATGAGTGCCTGGTACATCATGAGTTCGTTAGGCATCTATTCAGTCACTCCGGGCTCAGGTTACTATGCTATTGGTGCACCGCTTTTCAAGCAAGCCATTGTTCATTTGGAAAATGGCAAATCGTTAAACATCCTTTCGGATGAAACGGCTTCTGCGTTTAAATATGTTAATGAAGCAACCATTAATGGTGTCGCGTTGCCTGCAAGTTTTATCTCACACGATCAGCTGGCGAATGGTGGTACCTTTTCTTTTTCAATGTCTGATCGCCCAAACAAAGGGTGGGGTATTGGAGATTACCAGCATCCAACGGTTTCGTTGGCGGATGAAATTGTGTTAACACCGCTGCTTGATGCCAAGTCGAAGACTTTTGTGAATGACATGCAGGTGGCTATCTTATCAAATACCGATTCGTTATTCTATACGTTGGACGGTACACCTCCAACTGCTGCTTCGACACGTTACAAGGATCCGGTTAATGTGACCTCTACCTGCACGCTGAAAGCCGTTGCTTTTCAAAAGGGTAAAGCTGGAAAAGTAGCCAGCGCCGATTACTTTAAATTGCCGCATCCTGATTGGGTCGTTTCACCCGTTAGCAAGTACTCTTCGCAATATTCAGCGGGCGGTCCTGAAGGTATCATCAATGGTATACGCGGAACCACGAATTGGCGCAAGGGTGAATGGCAAGGGTATCAAGGACAAGACTTGGAATTGATCATCGATATGGGTACTGAACGAGAGATAAGTACCATTAGTGCAGGATTTTTACAGGATGTTCGCCCGTGGATTTTCATGCCCCAAAACGCGTCTTTCCTGGTCTCTTTGAATGGATCGGATTACCAATTAGTTGCGATGGTTTCCAATACAATTCCAGATACGCTGCAAGAAGCAGTGATCGTGGATTTCAAAAAACAATTCCCTAGCATCAAAGCTAGGTATGTCAAAGTAAAAGCTGAGAATTATGGCATACTACCTGCATGGCACCCTGGTGTTGGATATCCAGCCTACATTTTTGTCGACGAAGTAATCATCGAGTAACTGATATCAGAAAGTGTAAGTTTGCTGGTGACTCGATGTAGGAATCAGTAATTGTAAAATTTTGAATCCCAGTTTTGATCACTGAACGTCTTGTCGAATGTCAGCCCGAACCATAACGTCATTCCCATCAAGCCGATGAACAGGTGCAGGGAGAACCAGATACGTAGATAGATTTCACTCTGAAGGTTAAATACATTCAGGATGGAAGTGGGAAGTAGGAAAGAACAGGCGAAGCAAGTGATCAGTAGTGTCACAAAATAACGGGAAAAGTTTTGCAACGGCCATGATTTAAGCTTGCGACTCCAGTGGAGATCGTTGCCCCATTGATGCAATAGAAAATAGTTTCCATCGGATAGCTCTGCGAAAAGCAAGGGGTCTTTGTTGATGTTTTCAAGATGAAACAACGAATCTGGCGCTAGAATTTTGAAACGCTCTACACGCATGTTTTGTTGGCGCTCAAAGTCTTTGATGGCAAGTATCGCATCATAGGGGTAATCTGATTTGAAATATTTTGAATCTAGAAATCGCAAGCGATAACGGATGCAAATTCCTCGGATTTGCGATAGCGTGAAGATGCGCTCTGATGCTGCATCGGAAAGTAGAGGAGCCGCGATTTTTCCAGTTGCCTTCAGTCGGTTCAGGATTTCTTGCTCCGATTGTTCCGAAGAAGTTAAGATTCCGTGTACTTCATCCAGCAGCTTTCGTTCGCGTGAACGCTCTAGAATAAGTTCTTTTTGTAGGTTGATGGCTCGGAACATGCGCAGGTTTTTAGATTCAATAACGTGAAAATAATGTTTTTTGTTTACTCACAACAAAGCAAAAGCCCCGTCGTTTCGGACGGGGCTTTGTTGGTTAGGAATAGCAGGAATCTTAGTAGTCCATACCACCACCCATACCGCCTGGCATGGCTGGCATAGCTGGTTTGTCTTCCTTGATTTCAGCAAGAACACATTCAGTGGTCAATAGCATACCTGCAATTGAGGCAGCGTTTTCCAAGGCGACACGGGTTACTTTGGTAGGATCAATTACCCCCGCGCTGTACAGGTTCTCATACTTGTCGGAACGTGCGTTATAGCCATAGTCTTCTTTGCCTTCACGTACTTTCTGAACAATGATAGAGCCTTCCAGTCCAGCATTCGCAACAATCTGACGAAGCGGCTCTTCCAGAGCGCGTTTAACGATAGCAATACCGGTGGTCTCGTCTTCGTTAGCTCCGGTGAGTTTGTCCAGGGCGTTGATGGCACGAATGTAAGCCACGCCGCCACCAGGGACAATCCCTTCTTCAACCGCAGCACGGGTAGCGTGCAACGCATCATCCACACGATCTTTCTTTTCTTTCATCTCAACCTCCGTTGGAGCCCCAACGTAGAGTACAGCAACACCGCCAGCCAATTTGGCCAGACGCTCTTGCAGTTTCTCGCGATCGTAGTCGGAGGTGGTGGATTCGATTTGTGCCTTGATTTGATTCACACGAGCTGTGATATCGGATTTTTTGCCAGAACCACCAACGATGGTAGTGTTGTCTTTGTCGATGGTTACTTTCTCAGCACGGCCGAGGTAAGATAGGTCAGCGTTGTCAAGTTTGAAGCCACGTTCTTCGCTGATCATCGTTCCACCCGTCAGGATGGCGATATCTTCCAACATCGCTTTACGACGATCGCCAAAGCCTGGGGCTTTCACAGCAGCTACTTTCAAAGAGCCGCGGATCTTATTAACGACCAAGGTAGCCAATGCTTCACCATCGATCTCTTCAGAGATAATGAGCAGCGGACTGCCTGTTTGTACTTGCTTCTCTAGGATAGGAAGCAATTCTTTCATGGAGGAGATCTTCTTGTCGTAGATCAGGATGTGTGGACGCTCAAGTACAGCTTCCATTTTGTCGGCATTGGTGACAAAATACGGAGAGATATAACCGCGGTCGAACTGCATACCTTCAACAATCTCTACCGTCGTCTCAGTGCCTTTAGCTTCTTCTACGGTGATGACACCCTCTTTCTTCACTTTCGCCATGGCATCAGCAATGAGTTTGCCGATTTCAGCATCATTGTTGGCGGAAATAGTTCCAACCTGTTCAATTTTCTTATTGTCGTCGCCTACTTTTTTGCTCATTTTATGAAGCATCTCCACGACTTTGTCTACCGCCTGGTCAATGCCACGTTTAAGATCCATTGGGTTTGCACCAGCTGCGACATTTTTCAAGCCAGCCGTTACAATTGCCTGAGCAAGAACAGTAGCAGTAGTGGTTCCATCGCCGGCAATGTCAGCGGTTTTGGAAGCAACTTCTTTCACCATCTGTGCGCCCATGTTTTCAATCGCATCTTTCAGTTCGATTTCTTTTGCAACGGATACACCGTCCTTGGTAATAGAGGGTGCACCGAATTTCTTATCGATAATGACGTTGCGGCCTTTAGGTCCAAGTGTGACTTTTACTGCGTTTGCCAACGCATCGACACCTTTTTTTAGCTTCTCACGTGCTTCGATATTGAATGTTATTTCTTTTGCCATAATGTTGATTTTTTGAATGTTCTAAAAGTTGGTTAACGTTGAAGGTCAAAGCGAATAAGTCGACCCACTTCGGGTTATTAAAGTACCGCGAAGATGTCGCTCTCGCGCATAATCAAATACTCCTTGCCTTCAATAGTGATTTCGGTACCAGCATATTTTCCATACAATACACTGTCGCCGACTTTTACGGTAAGTGGCTCATCTTTTTTACCAGTACCGATAGCGACGATCTTGCCGCGTTGCGGCTTTTCTTTTGCGGTATCAGGAATAATGATACCTCCTGCTGTTTTCTCTTCTGCCGGTGCGGCTTCCACCAATACGCGGTCTGCCAAGGGCTTGAGACTTACTTTTGCCATAGTTATGAATGATTTAAGGTTAGAATGGTTGTTTGTGTGATTCTAATGGTAACGCCCGTTTGTCACTTATTATGCCAACCATCTAACTACATGGATTTGCTGACATTTTTACGCCGTATCTGACATGATTTCTAAGAGCCGAAGCTGTTCATGTGACAAGCTGACACCATGAATAATAATTCAAGGGGCCATAAATTCAAAATGCCGTCAATGACGGCATTTTGAAGTGAAATTCGGTTATTAAATTATTTCGCAGAATCTCCGGCAGCTGCTGGCTGAGCAGGTTGCGCAGCAGGTGCAGCAGGTGTCGCTGCATTGTCAATCTGCTCCTGTAAGGTAGTAGCAGCATCAGGAGCGTTATTATCACTAGGAATTGCGAAGCTAGCAGCCATACAAAGTACTACCAACGTAACGGCTAAACCCCAGGTTAGCTTTTCAATAAAATCGGTCGTTTTCTTGACTCCCATCAGCTGGTTAGCACCAACAATACCGGATGCAATTCCGCCGCCTTTGGGATTTTGTACGAGTACTACTAAAACGAGCAGTACGCAAACAAGTACAATCAGGATGGTAATGGCTGTAAACATAGTCTATAAATCTTCGGAATTGGATTCCAGTTTTACGTCAAGTTGCTTGATAAGGGCCGCAAAGTAAGCCTTTTTTTCCGGATGAAGCAAACTTAGCTTGCGATATGAATCCCGTGCCTTCATCAAGTTACCCTGATCCGCATAAATCCTCGCAAGCGTCTCAGATACAAGGTCGTCGTGCTCCTCCACGCTGCGCTTAGCTTGTACGGACGGATTGAAGAATTCCGCTTTGGGCTGAGGAACGATTCTAGGCGAAGACTCTATAAATTGGTCAATCAATTGTAGCTTGGAATCTGTTTTTAGCGCGTTTTCAAGCTTTTTAGCCGGTTCCGGTCTTATTATTGGCTGAGCCAACGTGTCCACTGCGGTAATTGCTGACTCCCGATCTTCGGCATGAATCTCTTCAAATGACCCGAAACTTGATGTCGACGTCGATCGAAGCCAACTGAAGAAATCCGTTGGCCTTGGAATGGATAGTTCTGGCGCAACCACCTGAGGTGCCACTTCTTCTTCTATTTCTTTTGCAGGTTGAGCCGGACTCGGTTGAGTCGGTAATTCAGGCAATTCTTCAATCGCCTTCAATATATTCTCTTCTAATGCATGCGAAAGTTCAAGCTGCTCCAGTGAATCCACTTCCATGGTAATTGACTCTGCGGGCGATTCAGCGGAGGCAGAAACCGCGTTCGCCGTTGTCGGCTCGGAAGGATTTACCGCCTTTGCTTCGGATGTTTCTTTGGATAATTGATTGCTTGCAACCCCACCCAATAATGCTTCCAGTCGCTTTCGTACAATCTCATGGGGGTCGTCTGATTGGTTCGAGGGTAGAGGCTCTTGCAAAGGTTCTTCGTAGTCGTGCGCCTGCGCTGAGCTATGCAACTCCTCGGCTTGTGGTGAGTGACTGGAAGTCGGTTCTGTTGTTGGTTTGAATAACTGACTAATAGGTTCTTCAATAATAGGCACTGTAGGAGCAGCCAGTGATGCTACATCCAACCGAAATGGAGATTCAACTTCTTGCAACTTCAAAGGAGAGGAGGGAGAAGCTGTAGCCGGCGTGCCATGAATTAGATTGAACAGACAAGTACGGTCAGGTACTGCAATCGCGGTACGTTTAAGTTGCTCTTCGTAGGCAACGTGCCCTTGCAGATACATGCTCCTGGTCAGCAAGGAATGTCCGGTCTGGCAGTAAGGATAAGCACGCACAAATTCTTCCAGCAATAAGAGATCCGATTTATCTTCGGAACCCCTTGAAGTCATGAGCCGGTGAAAATGTCGGTAGTCCATTACCAATTAATGAAGGCTTTGTTGAAGATATCGTCAATCAATTGGTCCGTTACCTCCTTGATCAATTCATCTTCAATGGAGGAAAGGTTGGCTTGACTATTATAATCCGTGAATCGCGTGAATGAACTTTCAAAGCTATTCTTTTCGTCCTTAAGGTTGGTGTATTTGACACTCACCGTGATCGAAAGGCGGTTGTTGGCCGCAGTTTCGTTCGGAAGAATGGATTGTGGGGTAATAGTATATCCCGTGATGGTGCCTTCGAAAACAACGTCGCCATTCCGATCTACGGGTGTCAGCGACGTTTGTGAAACGAATTTTTCTTTTAGCCGTTCGGTAAAGTACTGGCCTAATGCAGGCGGCCCCAAGGCGGCTGATTTGTTGAAATATTTTACCGTAAGTGTTTTGATCTCTGGCGATATGGAAGCACCGCTTAGGGAATAGGATACCTTACAGCCGTAGCCCAACAATACGAGGATTGCCACGATAGGTAGTAGGTATTTTCGAATCAATTTCAACACGGTTTTTAATAGGTACGCACGTCTTGGCTTTTTGTGTCAGGTCCGTGCGATGATTATAGGGGTATTATTTTTAACTCCGAATGCCATACTCATTCATTTTTCGATAAAGCGTGCGCTCAGAAATTCCAAGCTCTTTCGCAGCTAATTTTCGTTTGCCACGATGTTTGTCTAAGGCTTTTTGAATAAACTCTTTTTCCTTGTCCTCCAGCGATAGGGATTCTTCTACTTCGATGTGAGGATGTACGGATGTTACTGGATTGACTGCAGTATGAGTAGTCGGTGTATGGAGGATAATGCCTGGATTGTTGGTGGGAATGCCTTGCGCGGAAATGACATCGGGATGAAGTTGTTGGATCAACTGGGCATTCCGCTCCCGCCACGAAGGATCCTCGCTGTGCTGAATGATTTCGTTAATCAACACCTTCATATCGTTCATGTCCTTCTTCATTTCGAAGAGAACTTTATACAGGATTTCACGCTCCGAGAATTCCTGTCCACGGCGATTGCCATCTTTTAATAATACAGGCGAGGTTGTCAATGGGTCAGGAGGAAGATAGCTTAATAATACATCTCCCAGAATATCACGCTTCTTTTCCAGGATGGATAATTGCTCTGTAATATTTTTCAGCTGCCGGATATTTCCCGGCCAGCGATACTGCGTCAGAATCTGGATGGCATCCGGAGCCAGCGAAATGGATGGTACACGGTATTTCTCGGCAAAGTCGCTGGAGAATTTTCGGAATAACAGATGAATGTCTTCCTGTCGATCACGCAATGGCGGAATACGAATCGGTACGGTGTTGAGACGATAATAAAGGTCTTCGCGAAACCGACCATTCTCAATCGCTTGCAAAAGATCCACATTGGTAGCGCCAACAATGCGCACGTTCGTCTTCTGAACCTTTGAAGATCCAACCTTGATGAACTCGCCCGTTTCCAGTACGCGCAATAACCTTACTTGCGTGTTAAGTGGTAATTCTCCCACTTCATCCAGAAAAATAGTGCCACCGTTGGCTACTTCAAAGTAGCCTTTACGAGCTTCATGCGCACCTGTGAAAGAACCTTTTTCATGTCCGAATAATTCAGAGTCAATGGTCCCTTCGGGAATGGCGCCGCAATTGACTGCAATAAATGGTCCGTGCTTCCGTGGACTTAATTGATGAATGATCTGCGGAAATACTTCTTTACCTACGCCACTTTCGCCGAAAATCAATACGCTGATTTCAGTCGGAGCGACTTGCTTGGCAACATTGATGGCATGCTCCAGTAACGGCGAATTGCCGATGATGCCGAAGCGTGCTTTGATATCGTGAATGGTCATTCTTACTAAAAATATTATTGAGCCTCAATGGCTTCGCCGAGTAGGGTAGCGGAGGTGCATTCCTTGACCATTACATCGACATAATCACCTGGTTTGAAATTCTGACGGGGAAAAACAACGACTTTGTTTTCGGAAGTTCTTCCGGAAAGATGTGCGTCAGAACGCTTTGATATAGCTTCTACTAACACCCTATGTGCTTTTCCGACATGCCGCTGGTTGCTAATCAACGAAAGACGGTTTTGTAAGTCAATGATTTCAGTCAGACGACGGGTCTTCACCTCTTCGGGGATGTCGTCCGGGTATTTTCTGGCAGCCAACGTCCCGGGACGCTCGGAATACTTGAACATATACGCGTAATCATATTCCGACCATGCCATCAATGAAAGGGTCTCCTGGTGATGTTCCTCGGTCTCTTCGCAAAATCCGGAGATGATATCGGTGGAGATTGCGCAACCGGGTACGATGCGACGAATGGCTTCGATCCTGTCCATGTATTGCTCTCGCGTATATCCACGGTTCATTCGCTCTAACACGATGCTACTGCCGGATTGAACCGGAAGGTGGATGTAATTGCATATATTTTGATGCTTCGCCATGACATGAAGTACCGCATCGGTCATATCCCTGGGATTCGATGTCGAAAAACGAATTCTTAAATCAGGATGAATTAGCGCTACGCGCTCCATCAAATCGGCAAACGTGGTAAAGTTGGATTGCTCATCGCCCGGTAAACGATGTTCCAAGGCCAGTTGTACCGTTTCAGCAGGAAGGTCTTTTTTAGGACCACCTCCCCACCACAAGTAGGAGTCTACATTCTGCCCCAGCAAGGTTACTTCGCGGTACCCTTTTTGGAATAGTCCGGTAGCCTCCGCTACGATGGATTCCGGATCCCGACTGCGCTCTCGTCCACGGGTGAATGGAACTACACAGAAAGAACACATGTTGTCGCAACCGCGCATGATGGAGATAAAGGCACTGATTCCATTTGATCCTAATCTCACAGGGTTGATTTCTGCATACGTTTCCTCCCTCGAAAGCAGCACATTCACGGCTTTCTGACCCGACTCCGCGGCGGCAATCAAATTTGGTAGGTCTCGATAAGCATCGGGTCCTACAACGATATCTACCAGCTTTTCTTTTTCCAGTAATTCATTCTTTAGCCGCTCAGCCATACAACCAAGTACTCCAATAATTAAGTCTTGATTACGTTTTTTGGTTGTCCGAATTTCTCGAAGTCGTGACCATACTTTTTGCTCGGCATTATCACGAATGGCACAGGTATTTAAAAGAATAACATCCGCCTCTTCCATACTTCGCGTGGTCGAGTAACCAATGCCGGTCATGATGGAGGCCACAATCTCACTGTCTGAGAAATTCATCTGACAGCCATAGCTTTCCAAATAAAGTTTTTTACTGCCAGTAGTACCTTCCACCATGGTCGGTTCACCTTGCCGCTGCTCATCAATCACTTTGTTTCCGGTAACTTCCATGGGAATTCTTTCTGCAAAAATAACCCTTTTAAGGGTATCTGACAAGATGTCAGCGGGCAATCAACTAGTTGAAAAACAATTCGTTGAAATATAAAGCAACGAACTTTCCGCCAGTTCCCCTCCAAATTGGGTTTATTCGTTAATAAAATGGAGGAGGATTTTGAAAAGCACTTTTTATATCCCATCAGTCTGCTACTTTTACTCCATCAAAAAACATAAAAATGAAAAAACGCTTACTAATTGCACTATTACTACTAGGAGGAATTGCTCACGCTCAGTCGGTTTGTGATCATGCGCTTTCTTTTCCTGGATTCAACTCATACGTAGATTGTGGTCCGGGCGCTTTTCTTCAAGGCGAAGGACAGTTTACAACCCAAGCTTGGGTCAATTTGACGAATCCTACCCTCAATCAGAAAATAGCGGGTAATATCGACCCATTTTCTAATTCAGGCTATATCCTGGGAGTGGAAAATGGTCAACTTTACTGTGAAGTAAAAGACTCCACCGGTTTTCTAAATGCATTCCATGCCGGTACTATCACTGCAAATACCTGGACACATCTCGCATTTACCTATAAAGTAGGCGGTACTTTTAAGGGGTATATCAATGGTAACCTGGTCGTCTCTCAACCAGTAACATCCATTCCAATTATTCATACGGGCACAACTCATTTTATCATCGGTGCAGCTCCTTGGGATCAGAATTATTTTGATGCGAATGGTTTGATTGATGAAGTAAGGGTCTATAGTCAGGAACGAACGGTTTCGCAGATTCGTCAAGACATGCGTTTGAAATTGCAAGGCCCGGCTACTGGCCTGATCGGTTCCTGGAGTTTTTCGGAAGGGGTTGGCACCTCTACCCTGGATCGTAGTGGCAACAATAATAATGGTGCATTAGCGGGGAGTTTTACAGTGCCTACCTGGCAGGTAACAGATGGTCCATACGGCGAAGGGGAGGCATCCCTTCAGGTTGCTGTTGGTACTGGTCCTTTGAGTTTCCCTGGAACTTGGTTGAACCTCACGTTTAATACGATGAACATTGCGGATACGTTTGTTGTGACGCATATAAACTGTTCGCCGAATGTACTTCCA
>CANIAS010000051.1 GCA_947465495.1 Candidatus Pollutiaquabacter sp.
AAAAGTGACGGCTGGTATGGCTCGAAAACACTGAAACTAACTTTCCCAAAAAAGTAGTCAACCTATTTACGGACGAATTCCGCTTTGCGTTTTTCCAGGAAAGCACCGACACCTTCTTTAAAATCGGCGGTTCCAAAACATTTTCCAAATTCTTCTATCTCCGTCTGAAAACCGTTCTCGCCGTCTTTAAAATAGGCGTCGACGCAGCGAATAATGCCAGCCAGGGCATGGGGTGATTGCGCTTTCAACTTTCCGATGATTTCCAGCGTCTTAGTCATGAGCTGATCAGGAGAAACCACATGATTGACCAACCCAAATTGTTGGGCTTCCACTGCACCAATCATGTCGGCCGTCATCAATAATTCAAGTGCCTTTCCTTTACCAATTAATTGAACCAATCGTTGGGTACCGGCATATCCTGGAATCACTCCGAGTTTGACTTCCGGCTGGCCAAATTTTGCATTATCAGAAGCCACACGCAGGTGACAGGCCATGGCTAATTCACAACCGCCACCCAATGCAAAACCATTCACCGCCGCAATCACAGGTTTGGAGCATGTTTCAATCCGATTGAATACCACATGCCCATCAGCACTCAGTTGCTTGCCTTGTTCTACCGAATAATTAGCAAACTCGGAGATGTCCGCTCCTGCTACAAACGCCTTAGGTCCGGCACCGGTAATGATTATTGCGGCAACCTCATGATTCTTTTCAGCCGCTACCACTGCATCACCAATTTCTTGAATGGTCGCATGATTCAACGCATTCAACTTATCCGGACGATTGACAGTGATGGTCAATACTTCATCTTGTAGACTCGTTAAAATATTGGTATAGGATTTCATCTGGGAGCTGCGTGTTACTGTTGGGGTGAAATTAAATTAAAACTTACGGCGCACTTTCACTTCTTCCCGGATATAATCGATAATGACATTGGTTTCGGTACCGGGTGCAAACAACTTCCCGACTCCTAAATCCATCAGCTTATTCATGTCAGCATCCGGGATGATACCGCCACCGGTAAGGAGCACATCGTTCATCCCTTTTTCTTTCATCAAGTGAATAATCTTGGGGAAAACTGTCATGTGTGCTCCGGAAAGAATACTGACACCAATCACATCAACATCTTCCTGCATGGCTGCATTCACCACCATCTCGGGAGTCTGTCGGAGACCGGTATAAATCACTTCCATGCCTGCATCCCGCAAGAAAGAAGCAATCACCTTGGCGCCACGATCGTGTCCGTCAAGACCGACCTTAGCAATGAGTACGCGTAATGGACGTGCTTGAATCATGTTGCAAAGTTAATGGATTAGCTGAAAAGGCCTCCAGCCAACGGCCAACGCACCGTAAATGTGGACCCTATACCTACTTCACTCACAAATCTCACCGAACCACCTCCCTGCTCGACAATGTTCTTGACCATCGCCAGTCCTAGTCCGGTACCACTGTTTTTGGTAGTGAAATTGGGCATGAAAATTCGATCGAATTGCTCCTGCGGAATCCCTGATCCATTATCCTGAACGTTCATTTCGGCGAATCCCTCCACTTCCTGCAGTGAAACACTAATGACTCCTTGCCGGTCATCAGGGATGGCTTGGACAGCATTTTTGATGAGATTACTAAAGACGCGGTTCAAGTGATCTTTATCTGCATAGACCTTCAGTGGTTGATCCGGCATATTCAAGCGGAATTCGTGCGACGAAGAACCGGAGAACAACGTGATGGTTTGACGTAGCACGTCGCTAATAGTTAATGCCTGTGGTGCTGCCTGCGGCATCTTGGCAAAATTAGAGAACTCAGTAGCAATAGCTGATAACGTATCGATCTGCTGGATTAAAGTCTGCGCCATCTTTAACGTCATTTGTTCGCGGTCATCACGGTGATCAGTCCACGCACGTTGAAGATGTTGTACGGAAAGCTTCATCGGTGTAAGCGGATTTTTAATCTCGTGTGCCACTTGCTTCGCCATCTCGCGCCAAGCGCTTTCACGCTCGCTGCGTGCGAGTTTGTCAGCACTCTCCGCCAATTCCTGCAACATTCGGTTGTATTCATTTACCAGCTGACCGATTTCATCATCCGCCGAATATGCGATGGGTTCGTTGGTACGTCCAAAACGCATCGCCGACATGCGTTCTTGAATGACGGTTAATGGCTGAGTAATACGCGAAGAGATGAGTGCTGCAATAAAAACCGCCAATGCAAATAGTAGTACATAAATATTGAGGAGCGCTGAAAGGAAGCCCGACACTTCCCGGTTACGTTCTTTTTGTTTTTCAAAATACGGCAATTGAAGAAATCCGGTCATCGTCCCTTTTTCTGAAACGAACGGCGCATACGCCGCAATGTAATTCAATGTGCCAATTCGTTCAGGATGGATGAACTGTGTCCGACGGAAAGCAATTAACTCGTGCAACGCTTCCGGATTGATGCGGTCCGAAACGATGCCTTGCTCAAAGATGCGGGGTTGTGATGAATAGTAGAGCTGTCCATTCTCATCGTACACATTGAAATCAATGTTGGTGTTCGATGCGATGCGCCTGAATTCTGATTTCAAATTTCCGTCTTGCGCCGAAGAGAATGCATTGCCGGTGCCCACATTCTCTCCAAGTAAAACCCAAAGTCCGTTCAATTGCTCACCAATGGTACGCAACTGGTCGTTTTCATACTTCTTATAAATGTAGGATACTGTGCCTGCCCCAATGCCGAAGAAAGAAAGTGCAACCAAGACGTACACGGATAATTGTATTCTACGGGAAAGAGAAGTAGACGACTTTTTCCGATTCAAAAATCGAATAAGTAGTAGCACCACTGAGAAGAAGATGGTGTAATAGGTAAATATCCAGGAGAACAAGGTAATCCATGATACCCATGTTGATAGCGGTTTTGACACAACGATTATTGAATCGTCGGATGTTTGAACGACCAGGTGATCGTATCCATTCAAGGTGATATTATATATTTTACCTGTAGTCGTATCCCGAAATTCCTTGTCCGAAAATCCATACGCATACGATCCGTATTCGAAGACGAGCGCTCCGGCAACGTAGCGCGCGTAACTATAGTTCTCGGGTAATTCCCGCTCGCGTACAGACCCACTGACAAATAATTCTGGAAACCCTTGTCGTGATGAGAATATCCTGGAGCGCAGCGTAAGTTCTAAGTTCCTAATCGTATCTCCCGACTCATTGCAGAATGGCACCGATACTTGGTACATCAGACGACCGGCTTCCGACGATAAAAGATAGACGGGTCCATTGCCAAGTTGCTGACCATTGGTAATATCCAATTCCTTCATTGCCGCAACATCCTGTGAAGAAGTATCAAAAAGTGAAATAATGGTTTCGTAACGACCCAGGTAGTTTCGCAAATGTCGATTGGCAACCAACACATTTAATTCCTCTTGCGTGATTTTCCCAGATACAATCGCTCGCGACAGCTCCTGGTCTTCCCGTATATTCTTCCATTCGACTCCTAGTAGGTATTCTGCCACCGGATCACGCTGCATCGAGGCTCTTTGTGCGACTTGTTGGCGCTGTTCAAGTTCACGCAAGTATGTAGCATGATCCAGACAGAAAGCTGTAAATACAGCACTGATGATTAACAACAAGGTGGACAGCCTAAACCGTTGAATGGTTATTATTCGTGCCAGAAAGGGCTGTAATAAGAGCCAGTAGGATAACCAATAAAAGCACAAGGAAAGCAATGCCAAAATGGTATAGCGGTCGATAGATGACAGGTCTTCAACGTTGAATGCAATCCGCGAATCGGCCACCATGCCTAAAATCAACTCGCGAAAAGACCAGGCGCCTGCTACTAAAAAAAGTAGCGCCATACTGACTGCCACACGACGATGCCGCAAAAAGACAGCGGGTATCAGTCGGACAAGAAAGAGTGAGGTGAATAACAGGAAACAACCATTAATCAACAAATCACCGAGCGAACCAAACCACTCATTACTGGCATATATGGATGGACCAAACAACTCCGTCGAATAGATAGCCGAAGGCTGGTGATACCTAATCATAAAAAGCCTCAGAAGCAATGCGGCAAGAATTGTTATCCAACGATGCAAGGCAGAACTGTCAGCAAAGCGGAAGTAGGCTCCTGACAGCATCAGTAAAAAGGCTATCCACCATCCGATTAGCACAAAATCAGACGCTGTTTCAGATTGGAAACCTGATAAATCCAAACGATCAATGACCGCTCCGTTCGGACCATGAAATGGTACTTGATCACCACTTCGAATGGCTGCTGGTAAGTCCAGCGAAGGATTGTATTCGTTGGCTAGGTACCGGTTTTCATAGGAGTAATCATGGCGCAGTAAGATCAATCCAACCGCCGTGCGATTTCCATGGTGAAGGACACGCATCCAGAAGCACCCGTTCGGCAAGCGAAGTAGTGATGCATCTTTCAACGTATCCGGCAACACATCGTACAAATCCGGTTGATTGTCGGACCAACGGAGCATGGTAGGTCCTTCAAATAGAAATAAACTAATCCCGGAAGTATCGGGAGCGTCGTGCAAAAAATGCTCATGGAAGTCTTCAAACGACGATGTTGCGGATAGCGTATGAAGTCGTTCTTGCAACCGTATGTCGAGTTGCTTCAATCGTTGTTCAGCTAGCGCGATTCGTGAAGGGATATCGGCAACAACAAATCGCTGCCACAGCCACCAGCTGGTCATGAGCACCATTGCTAGTGGCAGCAGGTGTCGAGTCAATCGGTGATCGCGTAACATGGTCAAAGCGGGTTATTGTTGAATCGATTCCGGCATAGTCCCGATGAACTTTTCAATCACAACGGGAAAAAACCGGTGTTCGAGTGCATGGACTTTCTGGGCCAGCAGTTCAACCGTGTCAGTTTTATCTACATGACAGGCGGCTTGAAAAAGAATATCTCCTTCGTCGAAATGTTCATTGACCTTATGAATGGTGATTCCGGAAAGTGGTTTGCCGGATGCAAGTACTGCCCGATGCACATGGTCGCCATAAAATCCTTTACCACCAAACTCAGGAAGTAGTGCAGGATGAATGTTCAATATTTTTCCATCAAAAGCCTTTACCAGATACGTCGGAACTAACCAGAGAAAACCGGCCAGTACAACAACATCTATTCCTGCATGATGGAAATGGGATAAAAACCGCTCAGGGTCATTGAACTCGGCGCGATCAAAAATCAAACAGGGCACCCCTAACCGTTCTGCGCGCTGCACAACACCTGCCGTCGAACGGTTGGTCAGAATAAGTGCCACACAGATGGTGGAAGAGTTGCGAAAATGATGGACAATTGCTTCAGCGTTGGAGCCGGAGCCGGATGCCAAAATTGCGATGTTGATCATGCTGATGTTGCCAAAATTAGTCAGAAATGAATTAACCTACAGTTAACATTAGCTTTCGAGAAATAAAATAACTTAGCGCACCTAAATCCCTTAAAGCAACCTTCATGTCTTTAAACAGCGTTTTCCAATACCTGGTTCCGAAGGACCGCAAATTTATTCCTTTACTTGAAAGTGCTTCTTCCAATTTGGTAGAAGTATCCAACGTATTGTACAACCTGATGACCATTTCGGACCCTGTAAAGAGGATTGAAATGGTTCGTCTAATTGAAAAGCTGGAGCACAAAGGTGACGAAATCACCCACACAATTTTCAGTGAACTGGCGACCACCTTTATTACCCCATTTGACCGGGAAGACATCCAGTACTTGGCTTCCGGACTGGATGATATCATCGATTACATCCATGGTTCTGCCAAACGGATCGAGCTATATAAAATTGATCCCATTCATCCTTCCATGGTCAAGTTGGCGGAACTTATCCAACAATGCGCCAAAGAATTAAACGAAGCCGTAGGTAGTCTGCGTAGTATGCGTAATATGACCAAGATTCGTGAATCGTTGGTCAAGGTGAATAGCATCGAGAACCATGCCGACGATTTGTTTGACAATGCCGTAGCAAGATTATTCGAAGACGAAAAGAACGCTGTCGAGATCATCAAGATTAAGGAAGTGCTTTCTGCTTTGGAGACAGCTACGGATAAATGCGAAGACGTAGCGAACACCATCGAGACTATCATTCTTAAACAAGCCTAAGCGCTTCGTCCTAAAACATCTTCTTCCCTATGACTCTTTTAGTAGTCGTTATCATTCTTGCCCTGGCCTTCGATTTTATCAATGGCTTCCACGATGCAGCCAACTCGATTGCCACTGTGGTTTCCACCAAGGTTCTCTCGCCAGCGAGTGCGGTCATTTGGGCTGCGTTGTTCAATTTTGTAGCCTTCTTTATTTTCAAAGACCACAGCGTAGCGAATACCATCGCTAAAACGGTTCAGGATAAATTCACTTCACCGGAGATGAGCCCGTTGCCGATGATTTTTTCTGGTTTATTGGCAGCTATCTCCTGGAACTTGCTAACCTGGTGGTACGGCATCCCTTCCTCCTCTTCCCACACGCTGATCGGAGGTTTCGCGGGAGCATTTTTAGCAGCATACGGATTCGAAGCAATTCGCATGGGCATCGTTTGGGCTACAGTCATCTTCATTGTTGTTGCTCCAGTAGCCGGAATGATTATGTCCTACCTTATTTCCATCTGGTTCTTGAACAGTTTTAGAAAGGCCATCTGGATGAAATTGGTGTCGCTGACCATCATGGGATTGGTTGCTTGGGCCGTTTGGAATTCATTGGAATTCAAAAAAGACTTCAACGGTGGAAGTTCTTATTCCATGCATTTCGATCAGAAAGTCAGTAAGGACGATTTGAAAAAAGCCCTGACATTCAAGGATGAAAACTTAAAAGAATATACACCAGTGATTGGGGCCGGGAAAGACAGTCTGGGAAATCCGGACGAAACAGGTACAATGTATGTGGTACGCACCGATTACCTTAAAAAAATTGGTGACATGACTCCGGATCCGACCTTAACAGCATCGGTGGAGAAGAACTTGAGTAAAGTAAAATCTGCTTATACAATTACCAATGTTCACCGCATAGGAGCCGACGCTTCACCAGCGGAACGCTACAGCACCGACAACCTGAAAAATAATTTCCAAACCTACTGGCTAAAAGTGGTATTCTTCAGTGCTAACTTCAAATGGATTCTCCTAGGATTCATTGTCATGGTGATTGGGGTGGTGACCTTATTCCTTAGTTCGTTAAACAACACGCAGGCAAACATGGTGTTCAAACGCCTTCAACTTTTCTCGTCAGCCGCGTTCTCCATTGGCCATGGAGGCAATGATGCTCAAAAAGTAATGGGGATCATTTCTGTTGCATTGATTGCCAATGGCAACATTGAAAGCATGAAAGAAATGCCGAATTGGGTGCCGTTAGCCTGTTACACCGCCATTTCACTCGGAACGATGAGTGGAGGTTGGAAGATTGTTAAAACAATGGGCAGCAAGATTACTAAAGTGACTCCTTTCGAAGGCGTTGCGGCAGAAACCGCAGGTGCAATTACCCTCTTCTTTACCGAAGGATTAAAATTTCCATGGAAAATTGGCGGAGAGGTTGTTAAAGGTGTCCCGGTTTCCACTACCCACACCATCACCGGTTCCATCATTGGAGTCGGTGCTACCAAACGATTATCAGCTGTCCGTTGGGGTGTGACCATCAACCTGGTTTGGGCTTGGGTGCTGACGATCCCGGTATCCGCCTTATTGGCCGGTATATTCTATAAAACGGTTCAACTCTTTCTAAAATAACGATTTTTTCGCATTGCTCTATAAATCAGCGCTTTGCGAAATAAATGCTACTGGATGAAAATCCTTGAAATTTTGTGTTAACGAGCTTCATCCGGGTTCGAAAAGCACGTATCCTTGTGAACTGCACCTTGTTTTAGTTTTAACCCCTTGATAATGTTGGTAATAACTAATCAAAGCAATTTTGAATTTCGATTGTTTCCCTGTTAATTTGCAACCTTAATCTAACCCACTTAACTCTAAATCAGAGAATCATGTCTGACATTGCATCAAAAGTACGCTCCATCATCGTTGACAAGCTCGGTGTGGATGACAAAGAAGTAACTCCGGAAGCGAGCTTTACGAACGACCTGGGTGCCGATTCACTCGACACTGTTGAGTTGATCATGGAATTCGAAAAAGAATTCAACATCGCGATTCCGGACGACCAGGCAGAAAAAATTGCCACGGTTGGTCAGGCTATCGACTATATCGAGAAGAACGTAAAATAAGCCGTTCCTCCAAAGCAGGATCTGGTGGCTGATGAACCGGTCTACGGATCCTGCTTTTATTTTTATCCCTGACGAGTTCCCATTTTTTCATAATCTGCAGCCTCATGCAACTGAAACGTGTCGTCGTAACCGGACTGGGAGCATTGACGCCCCTCGGTAATACCCCAACTGACTTTTGGAACGGTCTGATAAACGGCGTAAGCGGTGCAGGCCCCATCACGAAGTTTGACGCTTCAAAATTCAAGACACGATTTGCCTGCGAAGTCAAAGGCTTCGATCCGAATAATCATTTTGACCGCAAAGAAGCACGCAAGCTCGACGGTTTCTCCCAGTATGCTCTGGTAGTGGCCGAGAATGCGGTGAAAGATGCCGGCATCAACTTGGAGACCATCAATCACGATCGTGTAGGTGTCATCTGGGGATCGGGTATTGGCGGACTCAAAACTTTTCAAGATGAAGTAATCGCATTTGGTCGAGGCGATGGAACACCTCGTTTCAATCCATTCTTCATTCCAAAGATGATCGCAGACATTGCGTCTGGCCACATCTCCATGAAATTCGGTTTCCGCGGTCCTAACTTCACCACGGTTTCCGCCTGTGCCTCCTCCACGAATGCGTTAATCGATGCATTCACCTACATTCGTTTAGGCAAAGCCAACATCATCATTTCCGGTGGTTCCGAATCAACCATGAACGAGACTTGTGTCGGTGGGTTCAACGCACTTCAAGCGCTTTCCATGCGCAACGATGATCCAACCACGGCGTCGCGTCCATTTGATCTTGATCGCGACGGCTTTGTACTTGGTGAAGGTGCTGGTTGCATTGTATTGGAAGAATTGGAGCACGCCAAAGCACGTGGCGCCAAAATTTATGCAGAAATGGTTGGTGGCGGAATGTCCGCTGATGCCTATCACATGACGGCTCCACATCCGGAAGGATTGGGTGCTGCCAACGTAATGCGCGCGGCATTGGAAGATGCCGGAATGACCACCGCTGACATCGACTATATCAACGTTCACGGTACGTCGACACCAATCGGTGATCCGCAAGAGATCAAAGCCATACAGACGGTCTTCGGAGAAGATGCCTACCGTTTGAATATTAGTTCCACCAAATCGATGACTGGTCACCTGTTAGGTGCTGCCGGCGCCATCGAAGCCATGGCTAGTATCATGGCAGTGATACACGATATCATCCCTCCCACCATCAACCACTTCACCGACGATCCTGCTTTCGATCCTAAACTGAATCTTACTTTCAACGCTGCACAACGACGCACTGTCGATGTGGCTTTGAGCAACACGTTCGGTTTCGGAGGCCACAACGCATCGGTGATCTTCCGCAAATACGTCGCATGACGAATACTGCGCAGCTGATCTGTGCACCGGTAACCACGCTAATTTGAGTCTATTCGCCAACATCGGTTATTTTTTTTCGCGCGACCGGAAATTCGTAGCATCACTGCGTAACCTTCTCGGATTTACCCCTGGCAATTTGTCGGTTTATCACCTCGCATTCCGCCATCGTTCTACAGCCGAAGAACATCCCAGTGGAGTCAAACTATCAAACGAACGGCTAGAATACCTCGGTGATGCTGTCCTAGGCGCCGTCATTGCCGAACTTCTATTCAAACGTTTTCCCTTTCGCGAAGAAGGGTTTCTCACCGAAATGCGAAGCCGCATCGTGAACCGCGAACATCTGAATCGGCTCGCGATGAAACTAGGAATCAACAAATTTGTCGATAGTTCGATAGATCCCGGAGCTAAAACCCGTTCCGCCTACGGAGATGCATTCGAGGCGCTGATCGGCGCCGTTTATATCGATAAGGGTTACAACACCACCCGGAAATTAATTCTGCATCGCATCATCAAACATCACGTTGATATCGATGAACTAGAACAAGCTGATACTAATTTCAAGAGTCGATTGATCAACTGGGCTCAACGCGAACGTAAAGTGATTGAATTCGAACTCATCGAGGAAGTAGAAAATGGTGGAAAGCGATTGCTGCGCGTCAAATTGATGATCGACGGACAAGAGATCTCACGCGGAGAAGATTATTCCAAGAAGCGGGCGGAACAGATCGCTGCCGAGAAAGCTATCCAACAACTTTCTATCAGTTCTCAATAACGGGAAATGATAGTTTCTATCTACGTATTCATTCATGGCGAAGAACGTTCTTAAATACGACAACGAACTTTTCGGTTTTATTCTCGTAGGAATAGTTTCATCCTTCAGGGATTTCCAAGTGTGCCGGGAGATCAATAACTTCCTGGAACTTTCCCTCGAACGTTGTGATGATTATATGATTCAGGATAATAAACGCAATGCCGAAGTCGGATTTGCGTTTTTCTCCTACTTAAACGAAGATGAAGACCAGTATTTCTTGATCTCGAACAAAACGGAAGGTGGCTTGTTGATACCAGAACAAAAGCAACTGGATTTTTTCCTGCTCATAAAACCTGGTAAATCTCCGATCGACGGAAACGAAACAGCCAGGTCATTAAAAGCAATAACGCTACTACAAGCTGTTTTTGTGCTTGATGTAAATAAATTGAAATCAAAAGAAAATCTCCTCTTCTAAGTTCAATTCTATGGAGACTAAAAACATGATACCATTCAATAAAACCAAAATAGTAGCGACCATCGGTCCTGCCTCATCTTCGTACGACACGCTCAAAGCGATGATTTTGGCTGGCGTTGATGTGTGTCGAATTAACTTGTCGCACGGCGATTATTCTCATCATAAAGAAGTCATCCGAACCATTCGTGCGATCAACCGCGAACTTTCCATACACACTTCGATTTTAGTCGACCTTCAAGGACCTAAATTACGCATCGGAATTGTCAAGGATAACGCCATGACACTTAATCCTGGCGACATCATCACCTTCACCACTGAAGAGTGTATCGGTGAAAACGGACGATTATACATGAACTATGCACAGTTTGCATCGGATGTATCGGTTGGCGAAACAATACTGATTGACGACGGCAAACTTAAATTACGCATCGTCGAAACGAATAAAAGAGATCTCGTCAAAGCCGAAGTCGAAAGTGGTGGTATACTATCTTCTAAAAAAGGAGTGAATCTGCCACGCACGAAAATCTCCTTACCGTGTCTGACCACCAAAGACCTGGCAGATCTGGATTTCGCGATGAGTATGGATGTTGATTGGATCGGTCTTTCCTTTGTACGGAGCGCAAACGATATCATCGAGCTCAAACACATCATAGCACGTGAAGGAAAAAAAATACGGGTGGTTGCCAAGATCGAAAAACCAGAAGCCATCGTCGAAATTGACGACATCATCGAACAAACGGACGCACTGATGGTGGCACGGGGTGATCTGGGTGTAGAAATGCCCATGGAACAGGTACCAATGATTCAAAAGATGCTGGTACGAAAAGCAATTAGTGCTTTCAAACCTGTCATCATCGCTACTCAAATGATGGAAAGCATGATTACCAATCACGCTCCAACACGCGCAGAAGTGAACGATGTGGCAAATTCTGTGCTCGATGGAGCCGATGCCGTAATGCTAAGCGGTGAAACATCCGTCGGACAATACCCTGTGAAAGTGGTCGAATACATGCGCAACATCATTACCACGGTGGAATCGGAGGGATATCAGTACAATCGTTTTCACGCACCCGATAAATCAAGTGAAACATACATTAGTGATTCTGTCTGTTACAACGCTTGCGTGATGGCTTCGCAAGTAGATGCCAAAGCAATCATCGGAATGACACGTTCCGGTTATACTGCTTATCAAGTTTCGGCACAGCGTCCTAACGCAGACATTATCATTTTCTCAGATGTACCTTCACTGATGAGCGTTTTGAGTTTAGTGTGGGGGGTTCGCTGCTTCTTTTACGATCGGGAAGTAACAACGGATGAAACCATCATTGAATTGCAAGACATACTGAAAGAAAAGGGATTTGTAAATTCCGGAGATGCTATCATCAACCTGGCCAGTATTCCATTAGAAGATCAAGGCCGAACCAACATGATCAAGTTGGGGAGGGTTCGATAAATTCAAGATTTGAAAAATATAATTCTATGTCGATAAACGTAAATCTCTTAAAAGAAATTTGTGAAGTGGCCGGTGCTCCGGGTTTTGAATCACGTGTCCGTGAAATTGTACTTCGCGAAGTGCGCCCGTTTAGCGACGAGGTGAGCATCGACAACATGGGAAATATCACCGCCATCAAACGTGGTCGTGATCGCAAAAAAGTAATGGTAGCCGCTCATATGGATGAGATTGGTTTTATCATCACACACATTGACGACAACGGGTTCCTGCGTTTCCACACGTTAGGGGGATTTGACCCTAAAACATTAACGGCTCAGCGTGTGATGGTGCATGGTCGCACAGACCTTATCGGTGTTATGGGATCTAAACCCATACACCTGATGTCGCCAGAAGAGCGCAACAAAGTACCTCAAGTCACGGATTACTTCATTGACCTGGGCTTACCCAAGGAAGAAGTGATGAAGCAGGTGCGAATCGGCGACCCTGTGACCCGTCAGAGGGAATTAATTGAGATGGGAAACTGCGTTAATTGTAAATCCATTGACAACCGAGTATCTGTTTTCATCCTCATTGAAACCTTAAAACTCTTGAAAGATCATCCTTACGATCTTTATGCAGTATTTACCGTGCAAGAAGAAGTAGGTATACGCGGTGCGAATGTAGCTGCACACCACATCCAACCCGACTTTGGTTTCGGACTTGACACTACAATTGCGTTCGATGTACCAGGGTCACAAGCGCACGAACAAGTGACACGTCTTGGGAAAGGCACCGCTATCAAGATCATGGACGCCAGTACCATTTGTGATGTGCGCATGGTAGCCTTTATGAAGCAAACTGCCGACAAACACCAAATTCTTTGGCAACCGGAAATTCTACCTGCTGGCGGTACTGATACGGCAGGTGTTCAACGCATGGGTAAAACCGGCTCGATCGCAGGAGCAATATCCATCCCCACCCGTCATATCCATCAAGTCATTGAGATGGCGGATAAAAGTGATATCCGTGGCAGCATCGATTTACTCACCAGGTGTATCCACGAATTGGATCAGTACGATTGGAGCCACTAATTAATCTGTTGAAGAACAGCATCGGCCAATACGACACAGTAGTTGAGTCCTTCATCTTCTGGCAACGTATCCAATTCATACACCAGAATTACCAGGTATTGCTTGTGCCGTTAGTGAGCTAACTCCCCAATCTTTTCATCCAACTCCGAAATTGTGGTAGGTCCGTATCCATTAACAAGATAGGCTACTTTTGAATTTTTATCAATTATTACGTGTGTAGGATAGGACAGCACTTGATACAACTCGGCCAATTCCTGATTGTCAGCTATGATATGGTAGTTGAAGGCCTTTGTTTTTAAAAATTTATCAACTTGTGATTTGCTGTTATGCGAGACTCCAAGAAATACAACATCCTCTCGATTGTATTTTTCAACTAATTTGTTCAGCTCTGGAATTTCCATAACGCAAGGTTTGCATTCAACAAACCAGAAATTCAAGACGATAATTTTTCCTTTCATTTTTTCCAGGGAGTACTCATTGCCTGAGATATCAATTACAGAAAAAGGAAACGCATCTTTACCTATCCACTCTGACGATGGAAGTGAATCCGTATCAAATTGTACCATTTCTTTTTTCTCTTGCTCAGTTGCCTTCCGCAGTACAAATGCCTTGACCTCTTTGTTCTGGTCAATGTATGGATCAGGGATAAAATCTCTCGTCATCATTGTTTTCATAAAATCTTCCCCTTGCAAACGAATTAGCTGATCCGAATAAACCGGAATTGAAACTCCATCTAACATGATAGGTTCACTTGGATCTATCTCGGAAAAAGTTGCTTTCTTCAGCCCTTTTAGCGGGTCTGATTGAGTGGAATGTGATGAATCGGGAAGAATACTATCATTTGCGCTAGCAGTACCACTAGCGAGTAGAAGCATGAGTATGATTACTTTGAGTATTTTGTACATGTAGACGGTTCTTTTACATTCGAAAGATAATACTCTTTTACTTTTGAGCATTCAACCTCGCGCAATGTTTATCCTTGCTTATAGTACTAGCTGAAGGTAGTCCTGCAATTTTTGCACATCCACCAGTGCTACTCCAAACAACGTAATGTGTAAGTCAATGGCATGTGGATCGTGAGGATATAGTGCTAACAAGGCCAACCGATTATTTTCCAGAATCAATTTCAACAATTTAAGATTAGCGGCTGCAACATCTCGCTCATAAGTCGTGACCGACAAGTAGAAAGACTTGACCTTTTTACCAATAGCTATTTCACGATAAACGGATGGCATCGTTCCTCGCCGGGAAAACCAGCACATGGCGGATTCCTGTTCGTGTTCATCCGTCAACGTAGGCAACCATATCGGGACAGCTACAGTTCCGCTATTAATTACCAAAATAGAAGCTGTATCATTTACTTGTTCGATCAGGGCAGCGTTGGTTGAGCGTCGCCGCCATCCCAAAATACCTTTAGGATAACCACCTGCAGTCAATAGCACTTGAGTAGATGTCATCGCAAAAGCCCCCATCGTCGGATTAAGCCTTTGTCGGTATTGGCTCTGGTAAAAATTATCGGCCCCTTTTGCTATTGTAGCCTCACCCAATTGACCGCCTCGACTTTCGGCTTTAATGGCACTTAACAGGAATTGTAGGACCTGTTCAGCTGCAGGACCAGGAGCACCATTCCTGCGAATAAATTTTTCTGCAAACCATTCACGAAAATACTGTGGCAGCTACTCAATAATACGGTGCTTGAATATTCTACCAGGTGACAAACGATACCTATGTTCAAATCCGGCTGACATTTACATATGAGGATTTAGCGTAGGCGAACTCTTTTAACAAAGAAAATCTAACATTAGTTTGCAAATGCGCGCTGATCAATCAATCACTTATGCTATTCCCCGATTTCTGCCAACAATCTGATTAATATCAAAATGTTTAATTTTTTCTTCCATCAAAAATCCTATTACTAAAGTCGAATTGGTAAGACCTTTGAATACATTATTTATCCAATACTGCAGAAAAGAAATCCAATTCCGTTTTCTGCAAAATACCTCTAAAACTGTAAGACTTTTAATCAATTACACCAAACGACAAGCCCATCAGCTAGTTACTTGCAACAAATATGAAATCTATGAGCCATACCGACCTTTTATCAGCTATTAACATTTATTCGATGTTTTCCTTTGTAGACGGGCGTGACGAACCAGGTATCCTAATCAACCGCTACAACATTAGACTTGCGCGCGTGGACTATTACTTCGTTCATCATGCAAACATGCAGGCCTATAAAAAAGCCTTTGAAGCGTACGACAAGGAAACATGCCTTGATTTATCAAAACTTGTTTTCCCGGAAGACTTGCAGAGTATCCGTCCCGTATCGTTGAGTGATTTCAAATCAACGATGCAATCGCAAGATCAACCAAGAGGATTTGTGCAATCGAATTAGGTCGACAAGTCGATGAGGTTATCCGAAGCAGGTAATTTTTCGGTTGGGAGTTTCGGAGGTTTGGTCCAACGCACTTACTCCCAAACTCACACTGCAGAAGTACTCTGCGCTTGTCGAAGGGTGCGGAAGACTGAGCACTCTACCTACTCTTCCTGCGGCGCCATTGTTCGTTGAACGAACGTGCAGCTATATGCGGCAATTCTCGACGATCACCCCAGTTCTTCTTAAAGAAATTCTGCAATATGAAGTTCTTTGCTTTAGCTCCGCCCTGGTTCATCAAGCGACGGCTCAACATTGCTTTCTTCCAAAATGTATAAATCCAGCGCTCCGGCTTGGGATTCGTATGTTGTTGAACCGCATCACGGCGATTGAAAAGTAACAACTTGTGCAAATCAATCCGCACCGGACAAACTTCTGTGCATTTACCACATAGCGAAGAAGCATAACTCAAATGCTTGAACTCCTTCATGCCGCTGTAATGCGGGGTGATGATTGAACCGATTGGTCCGCTGTAGGTCGAACCATATGCATGTCCTCCTACTCCTTTGTAAATCGGACAACCATTCAGACAAGCGCCACAACGAATGCAATACAGCGCCTGACGCTGATCGGGCTGAGCTAATAAATTGGTACGACCATTATCCAGTAAAATCACATACATCTCCTCCGGTCCATCCGACTCTTCGGAGGTCCTGGGTCCGGACATGATGGAGTTGTACACGGTGATGTTTTGACCAGTCCCGTGCGTCGCCAATAGCGGCCAAAAAAGATCAAGGTCAGTAAATGAAGGGATGATCTTCTCAATACCAGCAATAGCAATGTGTACTTTGGGAAAGGCAATTGACATAAGTGCGTTCCCTTCATTTTCCGTAACGCAGATGGATCCGGTATCGGCTATCAAGAAATTCGCACCCGTAATTCCTGCATCGGCACGTTGATATTTTTCACGCAAACGTTCGCGCACAAAGGCCGTAATTTGCTTGGGTGTATAGTCGAGCGGGAGATTGTATTTTTCGTTGAAGGTCTTGGCCACATCCTCTTTGGATAAATGCATCGCGGGTGTGACAATGTGGTACGGCGGCTCATCGCGCAACTGTACGATGAATTCACCAAGATCCGTTTCAATGGATTCAATGCCTGCTTCTTCAAGTCCCTTGTTTACATGAATTTCTTCCGTGGTCATGGACTTTGACTTGACCACCGTTTTGGCGTTAATGCCTTTCAGGATCTTCACGATTTCCGTGATGGCCTCTTCCGCATCGTTTGCCCAGATGACTTTTCCACCGCGCTTGATGAAATTCGCTTCGAATTCAATTAGGTGCTTGTCGAGCTGTTCAATGGAACGCCACTTCAAAAAATTGGCACGCTGTCGGGCATTGTCAAAATCTGCATATTGATGCTTGCCCTCTACTACCTTTTTGTCGTACTGCTGAATATTGAACGCGAGCTTTCTCCGATGTTCTTTGTCGAACACCCGCGATTCGGAATCATTCAAAAAGCGTACGGAGGAACCTGACATATTCTTTTGGACGTCTCAAATTTACAAAATCAAACGTTGATTTCGACCTGATTGCGAAGAAGATCCTCCAGTGTTTCCCGGCGCCGGATCAGGTGTGGTTTACCCTGATGAATCAGCACTTCGGCGGGACGGAACCTTGAATTATAGTTATTACTCATTGAAAAGCCATAAGCACCGGCATTGCAGATCGCCAAAACGTCTCCTTCTCGTACTTCCGACAATCTTCGGTCGCTGCCGAAAGTGTCTGTTTCACAGATATAACCGACCACCGAATAGATACGCTGTTTGCCTTCCGGATTACTGATGTTGACAATATGATGGTAGGCATCGTAAAACATCGGTCGAATCAAGTGATTTTGCCCGCTATCAACACCTGCAAATACCGTTGCCAGCGTCTGCTTGACGACGTTTACCTTGACCAACAGCAAACCACTATCACTCACCAGATACTTACCCGGTTCAAACCAAAGTTGCAATGATCGGCCATATTGTTTGCAAAAATCCTGGAAGCGAACCGTCATTTCACGGCCCAATTCTTCAATGTCCGTCGTATAATCTCCTTCTTTGTACGCCACCTTGAATCCACTGCCAAAATCCAGGAATCGTAAATCAGGAAAGGTCTGAGCCATATCAAACATGAGTTCAGCCATCCTTAAAAAAACCGATGAGTCAAGAATTTCCGAACCGGTATGAATGTGCAAACCTTCGACACGCATGGAACAACTCTTGACAATACGCTCC